>CAYMHP010000257.1:0-3494 GCA_964390225.1 uncultured Solibacteraceae bacterium | reverse complement strand
CGCGAAGCCGCAGCGAAGTCTTGCAAGATCGTAATTTCCCCTGGAGGTCTCGCAGCCGGCGATCTTGGAAGTTGAGCACCGGCGGCGAGCCCCGCCGGTGCCATGTAAGCAATCTACTGCACCGTGAAGGTGTCCGCGCTGGAGATTGCTAGCGGGGATTCTCCGTTCGGGGTAAGCACCCGCACCACGCGGGCTCCTGTTTTGGCCGCCGCGCTAATGGCCACCGTAGCGGTAACGTGTGTGCCATCCGCCGAGGGTTGCACATTCGTAACGGTGAACGCGCTATCGGTCTGGCTGAACGGCGAGTGCTCGTTGCCGGCATTCCCGCCGTCTCCACGGCCGTGTTCGGGCAGAACCGCCGGATCCACGAACACCACGCCGGTCGCGCCGCTCAGGTTGGTGCCCGCAATCGTCAGCGTGAACGCCGCCGCGCCCGCCTTACCACTGGCCGGCGAAACGGAGGTGATTGCAGGCAGATTCGCCGCGGCACCGCGGTCGCTGTGGTCGTCATCGTTATCGTCTGCCTGAAGGTTCGTCTGCACGGCGTTGATGCGCGCGGTCACTTTGTTCGTAGTGAGGTCGACCAGGACCACTGTGCCCGTCCCTTCGTTGCTCACCGCCAGCAGATTATCCGTGGTGTCGATGGCGAGCGCTCGCGCGCCGAGATCGACCTTGATCTGCGTGATCGGCCCCGTCGCCGCTCCCGTTTTGGAATCAACGGCTAACACCGACACCGATCCCCCGGCTTGGTTCGCAAAATACACGTTTGTCTTGAAAACCAGGACGGCGCTCGAACCGCCTGAGTGCTCCGGATTCGCATCTAAGCTCGTGAAAGTTCCCTTGCTCAGATCGACCGTAAGCACCTGTCCGTTCGGACCGGCGCCTGGAACGGTTACATACGCGATGCCAGCGCCCGGCGCCAGAAGCGCAATCGATTCCGGCCGCAAGGAGGTTCCGAGCGTAAGCGTGCTCTTCACCTTGAGACCCGTAAGATCGACGAGGCTGATACTCCCATCGTTCTCGTTGACTACATAGGCGAGGCTTCCATCGATTGCGATGGACTGCGGAGCATGTCCGACGGGGATGGTTCCCAGCGCCTTGCCCGTGCTCAGGTCAATCACCGTGACGGTATTGTCGTCGGCATTGGCCACGACGGCCTCGGTCCCGCCGATTGCGACGGCAACCGGGCCAAGGCCTGTGGAGATCTGCTGGGCCGCGGTGATTGTCGCGAGCTTGCTCAGGTCGAGAATCGCGGCCTTACCCGCATCTTTTTCGGCGACGACCGCGAGCGTCCCGGCGGTGTTCACAGCGATGGCGGAAGGTCCGGAGCCCTGAGGCAATGTGATCACCTCCGTTACTTTCTTGCTCGAGAGATCGATCACGCGCACGACGTCATCATTTTCGTCGGCGCTCAACATCAGGCTCGTTTTCGGAATATACGCGAGGCTTGCCAGCTCACGGCTCCGCTTGCCCTGCTCTTTGCTTTGCTGGAAGGGGCCAGCTCCCGCCGACGGCAACAACACGACCTGGACGGTATTGCTCGTCTGCCCGTTCGAGGTCAAGACCACCGGCACGCGGCCGGCGCCCCCTAACGAATCGGGAAGCATGACATTGATCTGCTCCAGGCCTTTGCAGCACGCGACCGGTCCGGCGAAGGTCACCTGCACCTGGACGCCGCCGATCGTGACGGTCGGCGCTGCAGCCGTGTTCAACCCAGTCGCGAACAATGCCAGATACGCCGGCGCGCCCGCGATTCGCGTGCTGAAATCGCCGAGCAGGAAATTGACGGCGCTTACGATGGCGCCATCTCGAGTGCCCGCGCCCGACAGAGCGAATAATCCCGGAGCCGCGTTGGAATCGACGGTCACGCTGCCCGTCTGCTTGCCCGAAGCAGAAGTCACCACGACGGGTTCAGCGGCGCCTGTTGGTGTGGCCGCATCGACGTAGAGATTAATCTGCGTCGGCGAGACGTAGAATAATGCCGCGGCTGTCCCACCAATTGTCACACTCACGCCCCCGAGGCTCGTGGGCGGATTCTGAGGATCCGGCGCGACTGTGACGCCGGTGGTCAGGTTGTTCCCTTTAATCGCGGCAATGCTACCTGGCGCGATGCTAACTGCGGACAGAGATGCGGCGTTAACCACCTGCAGGCCGTCCGCAAACGCTGTGCCTGAAAGTGTGCAAAAAATCGCAAGTAGCGGCAGTTTCTTCATAGTTCCTCCGTTATCTTCGAAGCTGTACTGACCGAGTGTTCTGGATTGACGCACGCGCACTGCCAACCAGGACCTAACAGTACCTTCTGGTAACAGCTGAACCCACGAAGCACCGGCCGTCTGCCCGCGCGGTTGCGCCCCATCCGTCAGAGCCGCGAAGCCTCGGCGAAGTTTTGTAAGATCGTAATTTCCCCCTGAGGAGATTTATTTGTCGCTTGAAGACGAGCTGCTCAAACAGCGCCTGTGCCGCATTCGCGAAATTGAGGCGCTGGGATATCGGCCGTACGGCCGCGCCTTTGACTTCACCCACACGATCCCCGAGATTCTGGCAGGCTATGGCGCGAAGACCGCCGAAGAGTTGATTCCCGAAGTGCGCGTCCGCATCGCTGGCCGCGTGATGACGAAGCGGCTCATGGGCAAGGCGGGTTTCGCCCACCTCCAACAAAACGGCGATCGTTTACAGATCTACGTGAAGAAGGATGCTGTCGGCGAGCGCGAGTTCCTGCTCTTCCAAATGCTCGATAACGGGGACATCGTCGGCGTGGAAGGCTATCTCTTCCGAACACGCACGGGCGAGTTGAGCGTTCACGCCGAGAAGCTGGAATTTTTGTCGAAGACGCTCCTCTCGATGCCGGAGAAGTGGCACGGCCTGGAGGACGTCGAGACCCGGTACCGGCAGCGCTATCTGGATCTCATCGCCAATCCCGATGTCCGGAAAGTCTTCGTAACGCGCGCGCGCATCATTTCGTCGCTTCGCCGCCAGCTAGAGGATCGCGGCTTCGTCGAAGTGGAAACGCCCATGATGCAGCCGCTCTACGGTGGGGCCGCCGCGCGGCCGTTCGTTACGCATCACAACACGCTGGATATCGATCTGTATCTGCGGATCGCTCCTGAGCTGTATCTGAAGCGCTTGGTGGTCGGCGGCCTCGAGCGCGTTTACGAGATCAACCGGAACTTCCGCAACGAGGGCCTTTCGACCCAGCACAATCCCGAGTTCACCATGCTCGAGTTTTACCAGGCCTACACGGATTACCGCGGGCTGATGGATCTCTCGGCCGAACTCCTCGCGCAGGTGGCTCGCGATGCCACGGGCGGTACGGAAATCGAATACGAAGGCGCCAGGCTCGATTTCGGCCGTCTCGAGCGCTACAGCATGCGCGACGCCGTGGTGCACTTCTGGGAAGGCGCAAACGGTCCCACGATGGAGGATGTCGCTAATCCCGAGTGGCTCCGACACCACTCCGCCAAGCTAACTCCGGGCGAAGCCCTCACCGACATCTT
>CAYMHP010000256.1:0-8979 GCA_964390225.1 uncultured Solibacteraceae bacterium | reverse complement strand
ACGAAGGGTATCGGCCCGCAGCCATATTGGCGGAGCAGCTCTGACACCCCGGCAGAGCCGTTGCGAGCTTGAGGCAATTTCGACATCCGTTGCTCTATCTCATCTTTTGTAGTCATCTGAAGTTCCTCTTTCAGAACGATGTTAGGTCTCCACGTGGTGATCGTCATTCCATAAGCGGATCACCGGTTCCGACAGTTTGTGTTCGTAACCCAAAGCGCTCAGGCTTGCGGTGTTCAACACGAAATACCTGCCTGCGGACTCCGGCGCAAGGCCGAGCCAGCGGGCAGCGAGTACGCGGAGAAAGTGTCCGCTCGAAAAGAGGAGAACATTCCCGCTCACACCTCGCAGGCGCCAGACGACGCGATCCGCCCTTTCGGCGATCTGGGCCGGCGACTCGCCCCCAGGGCAGCCGTCCCGGAAAAAGGTCCCACTCAGGGCGTTTCGCCAGAATATCGGCCGACCGCAGTCCTTCATATTGTCCGTAGTTCCACTCCACGAGAGTGGGGTCTGTCTCGGCCACGTCACCGAATCCGGCAAGTTCGCAAGTCCGCGCGGCGCGCTGCAACGGGCTTGTAAATACTTTTGCAAACTGCTGGCCTTTCAGCCGAACCCCTAGCCGGCGAGCCTTACGCTCCCCATTCGGCGTTAAAGGCAAGTCAGTCAGACCGGTGTGCTGCCCGGACAGAGTCCATGCAGTGTCACCATGGCGCGCTAAATAGACGATCGGAAGTGCCGTACTCACGGAGCGGATGTCTCCGTCGGCCCACTGGAACAGATCACAGTGGATCTTCAGCAGTTAGGATTCCAAGCGTTTGCAGCTTGCCACTGCAAAGACAATGCTTGAACTCGTTTACTGGCGAGCCGCGTTCCTATGGGGCATTAGCCGACGTTTCGGCAGGTGACGTAAGCAGGTGCCACAGTACAGTGGATTGGACGCCAAATCGCCTCGCCTTACCTTGTCACCGGATCGGGCTCAATTCTCAAAGCCTCACGACCGTCCTCGACCAAATGGCGCGGAATCGCATCGGCGGCCGTTCTGTTTCCAGCGACCGCAGTTCCGTGCCGCCTGCACGGAAAGGCTATGGTCGTGCAAGTTGGATACCTAAAGCGAGACCGTCTAAACCTCATAAACGGCGGATCGGACACATCACATGAAAGAACTTCTCCTTACCATGCTCTTTGCGGCTGCGATCGAGGCGCCTCCGACGAATGCCCTGGCCGCTGGAACCCCCAACGATGATTCGAATGACCGGCCGACGGGGACCGTCATTATTGTGGCCGAAGCCAGACCGACCTGGCACGGCGTGGCGACGAACCGGATCGTCAGTGAATTGACTGCGTCGCTTCACGGCTGGCAGTCGGTACAGGTGGTTCGCTTCGATGCGGAACCAACCCTTGAAAACGAACAGACAATAGAAGGTGTGAATCGAGATCTCGTCGTGGTGAGACCACGCATGCCGATGAAAGACGTGATCGAGAAAGGTTTATTGGCGCTGATCACGATCCCTGGCCCCCGCAGGATGGTCATCGTCGCCCACGATCAACTTTATCCCTCTATTGTTGCAGCTGATCGTTTGTGGGATTTGGCCAGGCAGTGGGACATTCAGATCCACACCATTTACGTGGGATCCGACCATAAAGAAATCGGAGTTCGCCGCCTGGGTCGGCGAATGAAAGACATTTTTAGGCCGGACTCGAAACCGACTGGAGAGTCGGCTCGCGACACCTCTCGCTTCTTGCACCTGATGGCCGATGTCACCGGTGGGGAGGCCTGCGTCGCGAATGACGAGGCGACCGGGATTGCCGCCGCCAACGCGATCGCGGCCAAGATTTTGAAGATATCGGGCCGCGAGCCGCAACTGAATTCGCGATCGCAATGCGTTCCGTGGTTGGCGGAGCTGTCCGCCAATAACAACCCGGCGCGGTAAGACGTCCTCAGCCCCGCGTCGCTTCCGGGCTGATTTGGCGCGATTCCCGGTTTTGGCCGCGGCCGTTTTTTGTCCCAAACTAAAGTGGTTGCCTACGCCCTCGCTTTATGCCCGATGGTTTTTTCTCTGATGCCTCGGATTGCAAAGTTGGGGGTTCGGGGACCCATACTCTCCACGGTGCTGACAGATAAACACCTCCGCTCTTGCTCTTGACAGATACATCCTGAAGCGTACCGCGTGTTTCAGGATTCATCATGAACTCCAGCAGGTATTGGTTCGCCAGACGATCGCCCATATTCGCTAGAAACGGAGCGAAGGACGGCAACGGTCCAAGGCCTTGAAAGTACGCTGCGCCGCCGGTTTCAGTTGCAAGATGCGCGAGCTGGATCTGCCCCGAATAGGCCGTGACAGAGTCGGTAGTCAGATACTCGGCGGCGGGGTGGTACATCGTATACACCGCGATCCCCGCACGCTGAGCCGCCTGAAGCGCGATCTCCACGGAGTCGTTCTGTTCGCCGCTGGTTGCGCCAGGGTCGATTCCGTTGCTGATCATTAAGACCACATGGCGAGATGAGTCTTCACGCCAGCCTTCAATCAGCTCTGCTAGTGGCCTGAATGGGTTCGACGGTGTGCTTCCGGAAGGAGGATGAAGAACGTGTATCGCCCGTTCGCGATCATGAGTTGGTTTCTGTGCCACCTCTAGCCGTCCATCTTGTATGTAGGCGATCCCGACAGAAGTTGTCGGTGGTTGAGATGTAAGGAATTGGCGGAGGTCCGCCAACTTCTCCCCAATCTCCCAATTGGAGGAACTGTCCACCAGTACGTACAGCTCCAGATCAGCCCGAGCGCCTTGAAGAGGCAGCAGCGCAGTGATCGGGCGAGGCTTATAGTCCTGGGTGACGATTACGTCGTCCGCCGTAAGCGCCGGCCGATCGCGGTAGTAGCAGTTATTCGTCACTACGATCTGCGCTACTGCGGCGGGATGAGACGTCGTCTGGCCCGCCATCACCGACGAGCATGCCAATACGAGGCAGAATAACTCTGGTTTGCGCATGACATTTCCTTGGGGTGCATCTTAAATACCTAATTGGGAGCCCTTAGAATACGCCTGGGGCGCTCCATCCCGTGCCGATATTTGGCATCTGTTCGGCAGATGGCGATCACCGTCGATCAGGGCTACTATCCGACGTTTCAGCCGTGTCCCATAAGGGCGCGGTTCAATCATTCAGTGCCGAAGCGTTGCTTCCTGAGCGTGTCGTGGCACCATACGTGCCACTTGCCATCGCAAGGAGCGCCACGCGATGTGGGCCGTTAGGCCGAAGTTTATAATCGCCACAATTATCGTTGCTACATTGAGCCTCAGCGTGTTCGCAAACGACAAGAAGCAGGACCCCGACGAGATCGGGAACCGCGATGTCGGCAACGGCATGAATTTCTATTCGATTGAGAAGGAAATCGCCCTGGGCCGGGTAATGGCGGAGGAGGTGGAGCATCAGTCGAAAATCATCGATGATCCGATCGTCGCCGAGTATGTGAACCGTGTCGGTCAGAATCTGGTTCGAAATTCCGACGCCAAGGTGCCTTTCACGATTAAGGTGCTCGACTCCGCTGAAGTGAACGCGTTTGCGCTTCCGGGTGGCTTCTTCTTTGTGAATACGGGCCTGATTCTGAAAGCGGATAGCGAGTCAGAATTAGCTGGCGTGATGGCGCATGAGATCGCGCACGTCGCTGCGCGCCATGGAACCAGGCAGGCCAGCCGTGGCCAGCTCGCCAACATTGCCACGATTCCCCTCATTTTCCTGGGCGGCTGGACCGGGTATGGTGTCCGGCAAGGCGCGGGATTGGCGATTCCACTGGGCTTCCTGAGCTTCTCACGTGCTTTCGAGCGCGAGGCTGACTACCTCGGTCTGCAGTATCTCTACAAAACCGGGTACGATCCGACGTCGTTTGTCGACTTTTTCGAAAAGCTTCAATCAATGGAAATGAGGAAGCCGGGCTCAGTATCGCAGGCTTTCTCCACTCATCCCCTCACCGACGACCGAATTAAGGCGGCGCAAGCTGAGATCCAGAAGATTCTGCTCGCGAAGCCGCTGTACGTCGTGAACACGTCCGAATTCAATCAGGTTAAGGAGCGCCTGGCGGGACTGCACAATCGCCGCAACATTGAGAGTGGAACGGATTCGAACCGTCCCCAGTTGCGGCGCGCGCCAGGAACGGGCAGCGAGCCAGGGGATGAGAGCGGCAACGGCAAGGATCAATCCGGCCAGGACGAACGCCCGACGCTGAAGCGCCGTCCGGCTCAGCAACAGCCCCAGTAAGCTCTCCGCAAGTACTACTCACCCTTAGCAAACAGCCGAAGTGTCACGATCGTGCCCGGGTCGGTCTCAATCCCTAATACCTCATCACCGTTCTCCACCAGAATGGCGCGGAAGTGCACTGAGGCTCCTTCGTTTCCATCGGCCGGGAGCTTCAGGACAAGCTCCACGAAGCAATCGTCCCGTACCTTGTAAATTCCCTCCGCCAGCGCGGGTTCCTGGAACCCCTCGGCGAAGGAAAGGTTACCGGCGCCGTCCGCCATCAGCAAGTTCTCGAATGAAACGCTGCCGGACTCAACTCCGGTCTCGACGTCTACGGTCCTGCCGGAGGCGGACAAGCTAAATTTCCCCGCCAGGTTGGAATCGGAACAGGTATCCATCGCCCGGAGCAGTATGCCATTCTCGGCGCCTCCCGGATCCGTCTGCCGGAAGCCAGCCCGCCTGCCGTCGGTTTTCATGGTTCCGGCGAAGTGCTGGTAATTTCCGGAGTCATCCTGCAAGCGCCACGTCACGGAGCAGTCCGCATGAGCCTCATAATTTCCTGTGACACGGTTGCCGAAGACCAGTCCCGTAAAGCTTGCGGATGAAATGCCCGTCAGAGTTCCCGAACCGTCAAAGACCAGACGGCCCACTACGGCCACAGGCCGCGCCGGACCTCCAATTGTAGTGATGCCGGCCAAGGAAAAGCCATAGGCGCCATGGAGAGCCCTGGGGTCACAGACCGCGGCATGGGTTACCGGAAGCGCGAAAATCGAGGCGAACAGCAGAAAGAAATATCGTTGCATGTTGGCAGCACTCCTGCGCTGAAACGTGTCCTTGACAATGACGAGTTGAGGACGGCGGCAGCATTCCCCTCCTCTCACCGATCGCAGATTCGAATACGAATGGACAAGGGAACCGCTTGTTGCCGCGCGGTTCCCTGCTCTTTAGACCGTTACTCGTTCGGTGTGGTTGGGCTGGTCGTCGCCGCCTCGGGCGCGCTATCACGGCTGGCGGAATTCTCAGAAGGGCTGTTCAGCGAGGCGGTAACTCCGTCCGCGCTGAATACTCTTACCTCTACTCGCCGGTTCCGGGCCCGCGCTGCTGAAGTGCGCCCGTTCGCCACAGGCTTGTCTTCGCCGAGCCCTACCATGTGGATGCGATTGATAGGAATGTCATGCTTGGTCACAAGATAGCGGACCACGCTGTCGGCCCGCTTTTGGCTCAACATCTCATTGTATTGGCGAGAGCCGGTGCGATCCGTGAACCCTTCGATCGTGACAAAGAAGCGCCTGTCGGACTTTGCTTCGGCCACCAACTCGTCGAGCTGCCGCTTCGCATCTGACGTCAACGTGGACTGGTTGAATTTGAAGAACACAGTTGCCGATGATTGCTGTTTATAGTCATCGAGATTCGCTACTACCTGGCGCAGGTTGTCCAAATCCCGTGTGGCTCGGTCCGCAGTTTGCAGCGCCTCGTTGGCGCGGCTCATCGCGCTGTTAGCGTGCTGGTCGGCTGTGACGGCGTGTTGGTCGGCTGTCGCCGCACGTTCTTGTGCCGCGCTGATACCACTCTGCGCTCGTTCATCTACCTGCTTCAGTTGGCCGCGAGTTTCATCAATAGCCTGAGTATTCTGGGTTGTCTGCTCCCCCACCTGTTCTACTTTTGCTTGAACGGGGGCAACAGTGTTACGGACGTACTTCTTGGTGGCGCATCCGGTGGCGAGCAAAGCGCCCGTCAGCAGACACGCAGTGACAACGAATCCTTTCATGGAAAGAGCCTCCATCGATTTTGTGCAATTGAGCCCCCATTTGCACTATGCGCACTCGGCTAACGGAAACCTATGCGTAACAATTGCTGCCGTTCGGATCTTCAAGCTGACAGATATCCAATCCGCAACGCTCGCTGCCGAACACCGGCATTTGCTTTGGCGCATGACGGGCTTTGTTGCGTGCTGGCGGCCGCCGCGGCTTTAGCGGTTGCGGCGGCGGTGCTCGGGGTAGCCAACCCGCAGGCGTTCAGGCGAGGCGTACGCAGCTCCTGTCGGACGCCGTAGCGTTCTCGAGACCACGTCTCGCGGCAGATGCCGAATGGATCGGCATTGGACTGTGAGAACGGCAGTAGTTCGCTTATCTATCGCTTTGATAACAGAGGATTTTGTTGGGGCAGCGTAACTGCACTGGACGGAGATGTGGATCTGCATATCTCTTAGTGGAAAGGAGAATGGACAATGCGAACTCTGAAAATGACTTGGACCACGGAGAAGGGGCGGCTGGTCTGCCACTGGATTCAACTCGGAGAACGTGAGGAGCGGCCGCCACTGGACCGGCAAGTGAGCTGGAGACCGCCGAGTTGGGCAAAACCTGCTGGATCGAACCACTTTGAACTTCCATTGCAGCGGCACGGAGTCGCCCATGCCGGAACGCCGCGATCGGGTGGCTTCGGCTTCAATTTCCAAGCTTCCTGACAACCTTGAGTTTTCACGAACTCGGCATTCCGCGGTGACGCTGACAGCGACGGCTTTCAAACGATCTTGCTGGACAATCGAAAAAATTCCGTTGTTTCGCAGTCCGACGAGACCGTAACGGCCGATTGCCCTCGCCCCGCAAACGCCATGCATTCGTGGCAATCCCTTTTCGCTTCGACGTAATCCGCACAGAAACTTTCAAATGAGGTCGTTTCACTCAGCGCGAAGATCGGGTGGAAGTCACCCATTCCGTACCAAATGCATTGACTGTGCCCGGATCTCTTCCGGCAAATTGACTCGATGCTTACTCGCTCTCAGGAAACGGGACGTTCTGGGCGACGAATAAAGTGACTTCCACTTTGCCGGATCCTTGCAGTTCCTTGTATTGCACGGGAGTTGCTGCACCGCGCACCTGATTGCTACGCAGAGGTACGTTGATGCCGCCGCCGGCCCGTAGCCTGACATCTTGCAGCTCGACGCTCCCCGCCGCTTCTGGTGTGGTTCCTGCGCTGACTTGAGTGACCAGGCCCGATGCCACGTCGCCAGTCTTGGCCAGCACCTTACCGTTCTGAGTCAGATCCTCCGCCAAAACAAAGGTGACGGTCTGACCGGCCGTCGATCCTTGTGTGTTGAAACCGTCGACGGCAATCAGAGGTACGGGACTTCCTTCGCGTAGCACAGGGGCACTGGCAGCCGATTTCGGCGCGTGCGACGTAAACTTTTTCAACAACAGTTCCTCGCCCACGTTCAGAGCCATGAGCCCGGCGAAATGGAACATCAGGCTTCTGCCGAGCAGGGTATATTGTGTGCGCGAACCGGGATAGTAGAGATTTGAAAGTTCGGCCCCGGCGACCGCTCCGACCAGACCGGCGTAGGGAGGCTGCCATTTCCCGTTATCTCCCCTGGTGCGAAACGCGGACTTGATCGCATACCACGCCCGCTGCTTCTTGGTCCCCTCTCCGCTGTAGAAGTAGCGCGGATCCTGATGAAATACTGAGTCCGCCACAACGGACGTGATTACAAGATTCATCGCGGCGGTGCCGTAGGCAGCTCCGAAACGCTTGCCATATCCTTCGCTACCCTGCCCGAATTGGTGATAGCTGTTCCTGCTTTGCTGAATTCCCGCGGTAATCCCCACAGCAGCGATAGTGGCTGGGTCGATCAGCATCTTAAAGCTCAGGTTCAGTTTCTGCTTGGGCGATAACGGGGCGGCATTTTTGGCATAAGTCACGAAATAATTCGGAATGACTCCCATCACACGCTGTTTTGTCTCCTGCTTCAGCTGTTCCTCAGCCAATTCCTCCGGAGGCAGTCCGACGGTCACGGTGGTCACATTGGGAGCGACCTCGAGGACGGCCAACAACGGTTGCGATTCCCCCGTCAGCGACACTGGGACATTCGAAGAGGTCCAATCGGACAGACCACTCGCGGAGATTTTCACGTCGTAGTTGCCGGGCGGCAGAGATGTAATCTGGAACGCGCCCTCGGCATCAGTGGCCGTCGTCCGCGAATACCCATTCGGGCCTTGAACCGTGACCACCGCACCCAGGATTGATGCCCCGGAGGAATCGGTGGCCTTGCCTTGAATAGAACCTGTGTCCTGCGCCAGCGCACACGCCGCCAACACCGTTGTTAACAGGATTTTCCGAAACATTCGCATTCCTCCTTCGTGCTTGCGTTTCTCGCATCGTTAGCGCAACCACGGTTCCAATGCGTCGTCTAGGCGTATCCCCAGCATTTTCAACAATCGTGGGATTCGGGTCTGACGCGGCGGCATCAGTGCCTTCGGCGGATGCCGGGATTCCGTCAGTTGCCGAGCGAAGCCAAACAGCCCACCACGAGCGCGGTCACTGAGTGCAGGAAGACAATCAACTGTTGGCTGGATGAGCTGCTTGCTGTCTGTGATCAACTGCGCCGCCGCCGGCGGTCGCTATCCGGGGGAGCTCCGTGGGCGGGCGTGTGATCGTGCAAGGAATGATAACCTGATGACGACTGGAGTTTGCAGGATTCTCCGTAGGGTTCCGGAGCGCGGCGATGAGGGTGCTCCCGTGCCATGGACGGGGCGGCCCACACAATCTTCCGGCTGTTTCGCCGTGCGAGGCAATTCCCCCTCCGGCAGTGGGTTAGCGACTACTCAAAGTTCTCGTGTGCGGGGGCGTGAGCTCACTGATACAGACGGGCGATATTATATTTCCGCATGCGTGATTGCAAGGTCGTCCGTTTCAGGCCGAGCCGGGCGGCTGCGCCGTTCGGCCCACCGACCATCCCCTTGGCTTCCTTCAGCGCCTCC
>CAYMHP010000255.1:0-9015 GCA_964390225.1 uncultured Solibacteraceae bacterium | reverse complement strand
TCGCCATCATCTATGGCGCGCTGGTCAGCCTGATGCAGAAGGATTGGAAGAAGCTGGTGGCCTACTCTTCCGTGAGCCACCTCGGGTTTTGCACGCTCGGGATTTTCGCGCTGAACCCCAATGGTATTGCGGGTAGCGTCCTCCAGCAGGTGAATCACGGCATTTCGACCGGCATGCTCTTTCTGATTATCGGGGTGATTTACGAGCGGCGGCACACACGCGAGATCGCGGAATACGGCGGCCTCGCTCACGTGATGCCGAAGTTCGCGGTAATCTTCGCGATCGCGATGTTGAGCTCAGCGGGGCTGCCGCTGCTGAACGGGTTTATCGGGGAATTCACCATCTTGCAAGGTGCGTTCGAGGCGAACCGCGCGTGGGCGGCGCTCGCCGTAACGGGAGTGATCTTCGGCGCGGCTTACCTCTTGTGGCTGTATCAGCGGACGATGCTGGGACAGATCACGAATGCCAAGAACCTGGGGCTCGCTGATTTGAGTTTCCGGGAAGTGGCCGTGTTTCTGCCCCTGATCCTGTGGGCCTTCTGGATCGGGATATATCCGAAGCCGTATTTTGACGTGTTACAGCAACCTGTGACCGAGATTGTGCAGAGAGTTCGGCCGGAGTATTACGCTGTGCAGGCTTTGACTCTGCCCAAAGCAGGTCACAGGCCTGCCGCACCAGCGGGAGGTACGCAATGAGCCAGTTTTATACCTCGACCGATCATTTCAGCATCGCGCCTGCGCTCATGCTGGCGCTGTTCGGCTGCGGCGTGCTGCTCTTCGACTTCTTGTTCGCCGGCGATGAGCGCCAGCGCAAATGGCTCGCGCTCCTCGTAATTGTGGCGGAAGCCTTCACCGGCTTGGGCCTGTGGCGCCAACATGCTTACCTGGCTGGGAGCGGGCTGATGGAATTCACCGGCTTTCAGGGCTCGGTGACGATTGACGGCTCGAGCATCTTCTTCAACGGAATCTTCGTAGCGTGCGCCGCCATTGTGGCGATCGTCTCCTACAAATACCTGGAGATCGCCGGCGAGCACCACGGCGAATATTACGCCCTCATTCTGTTCGCGCAATCGGGCATGTATTTCCTGGCGGCCGGGACGGACCTGGTGACCCTATTCATCGGCCTGGAGCTGATGGCACTGTCCTTCTATGTGATGGTCGGCTTTCTACGCAGCGAAAAACGGTCGAATGAAGCGGCGCTGAAATACCTGCTGCTAGGCGCGTTTTCGACGGGATTCCTGGCGTACGGCTTCTCGCTGATGTACGGCATCGCGGGATCGACGAAGCTCAGCGCGGTAGCGGCGGCGATTACGGAGCGCCCGGCGTGGGATCCATTAGTCTTCCTGGCGTTGACAACCACCTCGGTCGGCCTGTTGTTCAAGATCTCGGCCGTGCCGTTTCACATGTGGGCGCCGGACGCTTACGAAGGCGCGCCCACCACGGTGACCGCTTACCTTTCGGTGGCATCGAAAGCCGCATCGATTGCTTTCCTGTTGCGCATCTTCCTCGGGCCGTTCGGCGGAGCGCGCACAGTGTGGGAGCCGCTGCTCTCGGTGGTGGCGGTCGCGACACTTACGCTCGGCAACCTGGCGGCCATCAATCAGACCAACATCAAACGGCTGCTGGCATACAGCTCGATCTCGCACGCCGGGTACATGCTGCTCGGTTTGATCGCGGGCAACCGCACCGGGATCAGCGGCATCAGCGTTTACGTCATGGTTTACACCTTCATGACGCTGGGCGCGTTCCTGGTGATTGTGGCGCTGCGGCGAGCGGGAATCGTTGGCGAGGATCTGGACGACATCGCGGGCCTTATGCACAAGAGCCCCGGATACGCCGTGCTGATGCTGATTTTCCTGCTCTCGCTCGCGGGGATCCCGCCGACCGCCGGTTTTCTCGGGAAGTACTACATCTTTCTTTCGCTGATTCAGACGGGCCATTACGTTCTGGCGATCATTGGGACGCTGTACGTCGCAGTGGCGATCTACTACTACTTCAAAATTGTGCGCAGCATGTTCGTCCGTGAGCTTACTGAGAAGGCGCCGCTGGCGACGAGCTTCGGGCTGCGTGTGGCGCTCGGCGTGAGCGGCGTGCTGACCCTGGCGATCGGGGTGTATCCGGAGCCGTTCCTGCGGCTCGCGCAGGCTTCGTTATTGCGGTAAGGACGCGATATGGAAACGGTCTTCTCCCACCCATTGTTCATGCCGCTGGCGGTCACGGTGGCGGTGATCGCGCTGGTCCCGCTGGTGGCCGGCTATCTTACGCTGGTCGAGCGCAAGGTGCTCGCGGATTTCCAGGTGCGCCTGGGGCCCATGCGCGTCGGGCCTCATGGCATTCTGCAGCCGATCGCTGACGCCTTGAAGCTGCTGCTGAAGGAGGACATTGTCCCGGCGGAGGCCGACCGTGCCATCTTCTGGATGGCGCCGGTAATTTCCACATTTACTTCGCTCACGTCCTTTGCGGTCCTGCCGTTTGCAGCTAACCTTTATGTGGCCGATGTGAACGTCGGATTGCTGGTGATCTCGGCGATGTCGTCCGTGGGGATTCTGGGAATCATTCTCGGCGGCTGGGCGTCGAACAGTCATTACTCGCTGCTGGGCGGGCTGCGCAGCGCGGCGCAGTTGATCAGCTACGAGGTGGCGCTGGCGTTCGCACTGCTTTCCGGGGTCATGGTCGCGGGCACACTCAGCATGCAAGGGATCGTGCGCGCGCAACTGGAGCGGGGAACGTGGTTCGTGTTCGGCAACTACGGTTTCATGATCGTTCCCTTTGCCGTGTATCTGATCGCCGCGGTCGCCGAGACCAACCGCGCGCCGTTCGATCTGCCCGAGGCCGAGTCGGAACTGGTGGCCGGGTTCCACACCGAGTACAGCGGTTTTCGCTGGGCACTTTACTTTTTGGCCGAGTACGCCAATATTCTGGTGGTATCCGGGGTTGCCGTAACGCTTTTCCTGGGCGGATGGCTGCGGCCCTTCGCCAATGTAGGCTGGCTGGAGTTCCCCGTTAACACGCTGCTTCCGGTCGTCCTGTTCGCTGCATCCGGCCTGCTGACGCTTCGGCTGGTGAGGGGCGTTGTCGATCCGCTGCAGCAAAAGGTGCTGGTTGCCTGTGCCCTGCTGCTGGTCGCCACAGCCGTGCTGTTTGCGGTTCCCGCGGTGAATCAGGCCGTCATCGGCCTGTTCTGGTTTTTGCTGAAAGTCTTCGCGATCATCTACCTGATGATCTGGTTGCGCGGCACGTTCCCCCGCTATCGCTACGATCAGCTCATGAACATCGGCTGGAAGGTCGCGATTCCCACGGGTATGCTGGCAGTGCTGATCAATGCCGTCCTGGGGATGACGCGCGGTTAAAGGGTCCAGGCGCCGGGGAGTAAAATCAAATCGGCGCATGGTACGGTTCTTGTTGCCGGCATTGCTGGTGTCGTCGGCGTTAGCGGAGGGGCCACTGTATGAACTCTCCGGCCGAATCGTGCCACATACGCGTGCGTACGTCTCGATCTTCGGCACGACCACTCCATTTGCCGCCAGCACCCTCGCCGATGTGACCGGGCATTTCCGCTTTAGGAAACTCCAGCCGGGCAGCTACACGCTTGCTGTTTTCGTCCGGTCCCGTGGCGAGGCCCGCCGGACCATCGAAGTGGGTCCCGCTTCCGCCGATCGCAAGCGGCGGGTAGCGCTCGACCTCCACCTGAAGGACTCGGATTTCGCCCTGGCCACGGCCCTGCGACAGCATACGGTTTCGGCCACGCAGTTGTCGGTTCCCGAGGCGGCGCTACGGGATTTTCAGGAGGCGCAGAAAGATCTTTCGAAGCCGGATGTCGATGCGGCGGTGAAGCGCCTGGAGGACGCCGTAGAACGCGCGCCACAATTCTCAGCCGCATGGAACAGCCTCGGCACCATTGCCTATCAAACGCGGAAATACGACCGCGCCGAGGAATGTTTTCGCGAGGCGTTGGCAACCGACCCTGAGTCGTACGAGGCTCTGGTGAATCTGGGCGGCGTTCTGGTGACGGTTCACAAGCTGGACGAGGCGCTCGAATACAACGTGAACGCCGTGCTGGCGCGGCCCAACGACGCGCTAGCAAACTCGCAATTGGGAATGACGTATTTCCTGCTGGGGCGGTTCGATCTCGCCACGAAGTATCTCGAGAACAGCCGCCGGATCGACCCGGCGCACTTCAGTTACCCGCAATTGTTTCTGGCGGAGATTCACCTGCGCCACCGGGATTGGAAAGCCGCCGCCGATGTGCTGGACGATTTTTTGGCGCATCACCCGGATTGGGAAGGGGCCGAGCGAATCCGTAAGAGAATCGCGGAACTGCGCTCGCAGCGGTAGGACCTCAAGGCGACCTCAGGAATTCCCATATCGCCTCCTGGTCGTTGCCGAGCCGCGCGCGTCAGCAAGCGGTTTTCTGCGTCTTTGAACAAGCTTGTACGGTCGAGCACTGAGGGCGGAGGGCCATGGCTCGAATGATGCCTCCGATGTTATCGAACTGAAACAACCGAGTGTTACCTAAAGTAAGCAGTTGCCAAGCATCCAAACGCTTTCGTCGCCGAGCCGGGTAGAGCACCTCGGCTGGGGCACCAACGCTTACGGAGAATAATCAAGATGCACCCGATCTATCGATCATTACGAATGAAAGCCATCTGCGCGGCGGCGGCTGCGATGATTACAGGTGTCGCACCGGTTCAGGCCTCCTCGATTTTCGTTCCCGGTAACCTGGTCGTATCGCGCAGCACTTACGAGGGCACGGCGAGCACCGTGACGGTTGGGCAGTCGCTACCGGGCGGAGGTACGGCGACGAACAATGGGATATATCCCGGCGTATTTCTGAACGCGGCCGTGGATGGCAGTTTCGGTGTGACCTCCCCCATCTTCCTCGATCAGATCTCGAAGACTGGAGCGCCGGTTTTGCTGAACGGTTCAGCAACGAATACGTTCGCGGTCCCCACCAGCGTCGTAACCAGCTTTCCCTCCAAATCGGAGCTGTCGCTGAATCTCACCCCTAATGGCCAGGGGGTCACGTTCATGGGCTACGCGACCGGAATCAATCAGCTGGATATTTCGAACAGCACCACCCCGGGTATCCCCGATTCGGGCAACCCCGATAAAGCTCCGCCGACTCAACGCGTGGTCGCGCAGGTGAATGCCGATGGATCGCTCCAGACCACCACCACGAATGCCTACACGGGCAATAACGGCCGCGCGGCGCTGCTCGCGCCAAATGGCTACTATTATGCGGTTGGCAACGCCGGCAACGGCGGTAGCGCGACGCCTGTGACTTCGACCGGTGTCCAACTCATCACGCCGGGGCAAAATGCGCCTCTTAACGCGCCCGGTACATTCCAGGTTGGCTCGTACAGCGTCACGCAGAACGGCTACCCTCCGGACAAGCCCATCAAAGACAATAACTACCGGGGCGAGACCGTGTTCAACAACACGCTCTACGTCAGCAAGGGAAGCGGTAGCAACGGCATTAACACGGTTTACCAGGTGGGCGCGCCGGGGAGCCTTGCCTTGCCCCCAGGCCCCGAGGACAGCGCTCCGATCACCATTCTGCCGGGCTTCCCTACAAACCTCGCCAATGGCCCGGCGAACACTGTCAATCATCCCTTTGGCCTATGGTTCGCGAATGCGAACACACTGTATGTGGCTGACGAGGGAGATGGCGCGCTCGCCGACGCGGCGGGAAGCACGTCGGCCGGCCTCGAGAAGTGGAGCTTTAGTAACGGAACCTGGGTCGAAGACTACGTGCTGCAGAATGGCCTCAACCTCGGCGTCAATTACACGGTAACGGATCCAAACAACCCGGCGAACTCCTATACCGCGGCAACGGACGGCCTGCGGGACCTCACCGGCCAAATCAATGCTGACGGCACAGTCACCCTGTTCGCCATCACATCCACCGTCAGCAATCAATTGGTAACCGGCGATCAGGGCGCCGACCCCAATAAGTTGGTGTCGATCACCGATCGTCTTGGGTTCCTTACTTCGGCGCAGGCGGCAGGCGAGACGTTCACCACAATCGACAGCGCGGCATACGGTAATGTACTGCGTGGGGTTGCTTTTGCTCCCACTGCTGTTCCTGAACCCTCAACCTGGGCGATGTCCGCGGGGGCGATGATTCTTTTTATCGGCTTCGCGTTGCGTACCCACAAACGCCAGCCTGTGGATTAATAGGGCGGAAGGATCTGACCCCCTTTCCGGGAATCCCTCAAAGCGGATCGGCGACAGCAGAGCTCCGCAGGTGAACGAGATCGCCGCGCAGCGAATGTTTCACTTGCGCAACAGTCTGTTGAATTTTGTATAACCAGGCAGCGAACAAAACTTTTTCTGCTAGATTCATCTGGAAGATATGTCCATGTTCAAAGTCTTGCTTCCGGTGACAGCAGTGGTTTGCTTCTTCTCCCTGGCGTGCCCTATGGAAGCGGCGCCTGTTATCTCAAACGGCGGAATTGTGAACGCAGCCAGCTACGGACCGATCGCGGCCGGCGGCCTGGTTGCAATTTTCGGCAGCGGCCTGGCTTCGGCAACGGGCACCGCCCCGGGGAGTCCCTGGCCGAATACGATAAATAACGTTTCCGTCACGATGAACGGGACCGCGGCTCCACTCGTGTTCGTTTCGGCCTCGCAGATCAATGCGCAGGTGCCATGGAGTCTGGCGGGCACGAGCCAGATTCAGGTGGTAGTTACAAATGAAAGCGGATCGAGCGCCCCCGTCTCCGCGAACCTGGCCGCCGCCGCGCCCGCCATCTTCACCGTGGATGGAACGCAGGCGGTCGCATCCGTTGCGGCGACGCGGACATATACTTTTAACCCCGGTCAGCTTTCGCGGATCGCCCGCCCTGGCGAATACCTTCGTGTTTATGCCACGGGCTTGGGAGCCGTCAGCAATACCCCAGCGAGCGGCGCTGCTGCTGACGCGAAACTGACCGTGACCCCTACCCTCTCGACGGTGACCACCAACCCCACGGTGACCATCGGCAACATTCCAGCCACCGTTTCTTTTGCCGGACTTGCGCCGCAGGGAGTGAACCCGGATTACGTCGGCGTTTATGAAGTGGATGTCCAGATTCCTCTGACCGCGCCCGCGGGACCCGCCATCCCAGTCGTCATAACGACGGGCGCAGTATCTTCGAACACTGCCACTGTGCCGATCGATTCCACGCCAGCGCCCCTGATCGCGAAATGGGTCCAACTCGCTCCGAGCGGCGCAATCGCACGCGCGATTACCAGTCAGCCCACCTGTCCCCCGGTGAGTATCGATGGCAAGCTACAGCCCATGCAGGTGCGTTCGCAGCCGAGTCTGCCCTTTTATCCGGTTACCAGCTGCGAAATCGCGCTTCCTGCCGCCGCCACTTTCGCCACACTGGAAGACGACGCGCTGCCCCTGCCCAAGAAGGGCGAGCTGACGAAAATCGCCGTGATCGGCGACACCGGCTGCCGTCTTGACACATCGGGAACTCCCGCCGTGTATCAGGCCTGCAACGATCCCAATGCGTGGCCGGTCTACAAAATCGCGACCGGCGCCGCCGCCACGAATCCGGAGCTCATCCTACACATGGGTGATTATCACTACCGCGAAGCTCCTTGCGGCAACTCAGGATGTGCCGGCAGCCCGTGGAATTACAACTGGGACGTCTGGTACGCCGATCTCTTCAGCCAGTTTCAACCGGCCTTCGACGCCGCACCGATGTTGTTCGTCCGCGGTAACCACGAGAGCTGCGATCGCGGGGGAGAAGGCTGGTTCCGCTATCTCGACCCACGTCCGTATTCCGGTTGCCAGGCGTATACCGACCCGTTTGCCGTAATGGCCGGATCGCTGCAGATGATCCACGTCGATTCAGCCGTTGCGGACGACAATAACGCCATCGCCGACCAGATCGCAGCATATCAGCCTCAGTTCGACAAGGTCCGCCAGATGGCCACTGGGAAGGCATGGCTCCTCACTCATCGTCCCTTCTCGGGGATTCGTTCCGGAAACGCGACCAATGTCGTGATGCAAACCGCCAGCAACAACAACCTGCCCGACGGGGTGCAAATGCTTCTTAGCGGACATACGCACATTTTCCAGACCTATTCTTTCGACCCCAAACACCCGCCGCAGATTGTCATCGGCAACGGCGGCGACGTTCTGAATGCGGTCGTCCCCGCCAGTTCTCTGGTGGGCAAGACCACCGGGAATGCCCAGATTGTGCAGGCCACCTCGCTTACCCATTACGGTTTCTCCACAATATCCTTTACCAATGCCGGCTGGACGATTGTGGATCGTGCCGTCGACGGCACTACGATGGCGACCTGCCAGGTGTCCAATAAAGCGGTGAGTTGCGATAAATGATCCGCCGATTCAGGTAGCGCCTCTGTCGCCGGCAAACTGCAGATCGGGATTCACCGGTGGCGAGACCGCGTGCGCTACATTGCTGAGCGGCCTTGGTCCGTGTTAATGTTTTCCACGAACACGGAGAAGACATGCGTTTTGTTTCCAGAGTTGGATTGCTCGCACTTGCTTTGCTAGGCAGCTTGGCCGGAATGGCGCAGACGGGGAGCTTCGTCCCGGTCACAGATAAGATGTTGCAAAACCCCGATCCGGGCGATTGGCTGATGTGGCGGCGTACGCTGGATAGCTGGGGGTACAGCCCGCTGAACCAGATCAACCGCGCGAACGTCGGCAAATTGAGGATGGTCTGGACGCGCGGCATGGGCCCTGGCGTTCAGGAGGCCACGCCTCTGGCGTATCGCGGCATCCTGTATCTACCGAACCCCAGCGACCTCGTGCAGGCGATCAACGGAGCTACCGGCGACCTGATCTGGGAGTACAAACGCAATCTGCCGGACGACGTCAACAAGCATTTGCTCGTTCCGAGCATCAACCGGAACCTTGCGATTTACGGCAATCTCATCATCGACACCAGTGTGGACGATTTCGTGTACGCCCTCGATGCAACGACCGGCAAATTGGCCTGGGAAAATCGGATCGTGGACTATCGCGAGGACTCTGCGCAGGAAACGTCCGGTC
>CAYMHP010000254.1:0-9082 GCA_964390225.1 uncultured Solibacteraceae bacterium | reverse complement strand
AGCAGAGGCGAGGCGCACACGGCCGGGGCAAGCCGAGCGGGATGACCCTTCAGCGAACCGGACGAAATGCGGAATTGCTTGTGCCAGCGCGGCGTTCTCATCCTCCGGATAAAAGTAGTAGATGATCGGGAAATGAATCAGGTCGACGCGGGCGCGAACCAGATCGCGCGCGAGATCGCGGAGTAAGCCTTCAGCCTCTTCGGAAATAAGATTCACGCCGGCGGCCTTCTCCGCTTCCGCGAGGATCGAGGCGCGTCTCGCCATCGTACGCAGCCGGCCCAGAGCCGGGTAGAGCAGGACAATCCAACTCACGCTCGCCGTGAACAGCGCTAAACCGAGCGAGGCCTCGAGCATGGTAATGAACCGCAACGAAAACTGCTTCGGCACGATGTCTCCCAATCCAAGGTTCGTCAAGGCCTCCAAGGAGAAGTAAAGAGCCGGAATGAGCCCGCTCTCGTGAGCGGGACTTGTTCCTGTATCGAGCCGAAATCCAGCGGGCATGCTCGGCCAATATATGACCGCAAATCCCGCGGTAAGCAGTGCCGCCCAGCACAAGATCACGACCACTAGGGTGAGTGGTCCGGCATTCGGAAGCAGGGAGGGCCTCAGCCGGAATAGCCGGAAGATGCTGTGCCCGATGTAATCGCTCAGGGCTCCACTCACCGTGGGGTGAAACAGGTCCTGGAAGACCTCGCGAAGCGTAAGCGCCACAATTACGACGCCGGGGAGCGCCACCCAGCTTGACACGTCCGACGGGTAGCATGTCGCGCGCGGGGTTTTCAATCGGTCGTTGCCCGTTTGTGAACGGAACCGGTCGCGGACTGGGATCGAAACGCCCGCCACGCGCGATAATCTTCGGTATGAGCATTCCCGCCGATGTGTTGCGAACCCACCTCGCCTACGCCGCATGGGCGAGCCGCCGGATTGTCGATGCGGCGTCGCGCCTTTCCCCCGACGAACTGAAGCACGACTTCAAGACAGCCGATGGCAGCGTACTGAAAACGCTGGCACACGTTTATGCCGCTGATCGCGCATGGCTGGCGCGCGTGAGGGGTCAATCATTGGCTTCGTTCATCACCGATGCAGACTATCGCGTTTCGGTACTGCAGAACGACTGGCCGGCGCTTCTGGAGAGCTGGCGGGCCTGGGCCCTGGATCTTACGGATGAGCGCGCCAGGAGCCTCGTTTCGTATACCGATTTAAAAGGAAACTCCTGGCAGAATCCCCTGTGGCAAATTGTTCTGCACGTGGTGAATCACGGAACGCACCATCGCGGGCAGGTTGCCGGATTTATTCGCAGTCTCGGTCATACTCCGCCGCCGTTGGATGAGATGGCGTACTTCCGCGAGCAGGCCATCGCCGCGGTCCGGTGAAATGGCGAATTGCCGCTGGCGCCGGCGTTGGTTCACCGCGGTGTGGCCATGGTTCGGCTGGTTGCTGTTGTGCGGTCCGGCCGTCGCTCGGGAAACCGTCATTGTCGACACCGACTCGGGGCTGTTCGGCGACGACGGTGCATCTGTCGTAATGCTTCTGCGGAGCCCCGCGAGCGTTCAGGTTTCGGCCATCACCATCGTCCCCGGTAATGTGTGGCCTATACAGGGCGCCGAATATATGTTGCACATCCTCGAACTGCTCAGGGTCCAGACGCCCGTCTATCGCGGAGCGGAAACTCCCTTGCTGCATACTGCCGCGATGGCGAGCGAGGAAGGGCGGCGATGGGCGCCGCTCCTGTTTACGGGTGCATTCGCCGATAACCCATCCGCGGTCGTGCCGGCGCCCGGCGCCAAGCTTACGGGCCGGCAGGCGCGCAGCGGGGCCGTCGAGTATCTGATCTCGGCAAGCGAGCGGCATCCGGGCGAGATCACGATTCTGGAGCTGGGGCCGATGACCAACATCGCCCTGGCGCTGCGGTTGCGTCCGGATCTCGACAGGCGCATCAAGCAGATCGTCTTTATGGGAGGCAACCTGCGCGTCGCCGGTAATGCATCTCCGGCGGCGGAGTTCAACTTCTGGTTCGATCCCGAGGCTGCCCGCATCGTGCTTCGGTCGCGAATTCCGAACAAGATCATGTTCGCGCTCGATATTTGCCAGCGGGCGCCGCTCCGCAAGGCGCAGTTCGACGAGATCGTCGCTGCCGGCACCCCGATTACGGAACTGTTTCGGGAAGACTACGGGAACCGCTACCCTGGTTTTTCGAAACACCCGGAGGCGACGGTCTATTTCTGGGATTCGTTGCCCACGACCTGGCTGCTGGATCCGGCTTTCGTCACGCGATCGGAGATGCGGTATCTGGATGTGCAAACCGCATGGGGCCGGTTTTACGGAGTGACTGTGCCACTCGATCGGCGGCAGGCGCCCGATGCGACTCCCGTCATGTTCATGACGGATCTGGATTATCCGCGTCTGTTCACTCGCTATCGCCGTCTTCTGACGAGCCGCGAATAGAGGTTACGCCTTGAACGGGTCGTCGATTTCGACCTGGTAGCCGCTGGCGAGGCGGTTGGTTTCATTCGCCATGCCTACCACGGCCATCAACTCGGCCAACATTTGGTCCGACATGCCCGCCTTGCGCGCTCCGGCGGTGTGCGAGGCGATGCAGTAAACGCACTGGTTAGTCGCGCTCACGGCGAGGTAAATCATTTCCTTAGTCACGGCATCGAGTGCGCCAGGCGCCATGATTTGCTTAACGCTCAGCCAGGTACGCCGCAGGGTGGGGGGATCGTGCGCCAGCGCCTTCCAAAAGTTGTTGATCCAGTCGGTGTTGCGGGTGGCCATGATATCGTCGTAAACCGCCCGCACTTCCGGACTCGCATCGCCGTATTCGATCAATCCGAGAGTGGCCATGCCGCGATTATCGCCCGCCCGCGCTGCCGGACGTCGATGACTGCGGGCTGCAGTCTACGGTTGGGCGCCAGAGAACGCTTTACGCTGGCGCTCCTCGCGTTCTTCCAGGGTCAATTCCTCTTTACGCGTGGCAAGAGCCCAACTGAACCCGAATGGATCGCGCACGTGTCCATAGCGGTCACCCCAGAACTGGTCGGCCAAGGGCATTGTGACGGTGCAGCCCGCGGCGACCGCCCTCTCCCAAACGGCGTCCACGTCCGGAAAGTACAAATGGAGATGAAAGGGGAAGTTACCCTGGACAAACGGCGGCATGTGAAACTCGGTGCTAAAGTCGTCGGAGAACATGAGGTTGGAATCGCCGATACGCATTTGCACGTGGGTGAGTTTGCCGCCCGGCCCGGGAGACCGCTCTACCTCGACCGCGCCAAAGGCGCGCTGAAGGAAGTCGCTGAATGCCGCGGCTCCGTTGACGTTCAAATGCACCGTCAACGTACGGAAACCGGGGGGGATTGGGTTTGCGGGTTTCGGCATGCGGATAGGATACCAACCCGCGGCGGATCAGGATATCTCGGAAAATACCTGATCCGGCATGCCAGCGCTGCCGACGGTGGTTCCCCGGTCTTGGGCCGGTTGTTGCGACTCGCCCAGAACCTCGCGCTCGGCCCGGAGCCAGTCTTCCAATTCCGAACCCGGCTGCCCGTCCCGTGCAAGATAAATCTCGTGAGCGCGACGCCGAATCCGTTCTTCTAAGTCGATATGACTCTCTGCGATGAGATCGTCCGATGCAGGCATATAGCTCTCCGCATTCACGCTAGCGTAAGTCCATCGGGAGACAAAGCACGAAAAGTGCCTGCGGATACGTGCTCTGTGCACTCTTGTGATTGAAATTGCGCGACCGGCCCTGCGATAGAATTGGGGCGTAGGGGCCCTTAGCTCAGCGGTTAGAGCAGCGGACTCATAATCCGTTGGTCGTAGGTTCAAATCCTACAGGGCCCACCAAAACGGCCTGTGACCGGCGCAGGATCAGCGTCACTTCGGGTCGGGCATTCTCACGCCGAGACCGTGTAGAAGGATGGCGTCGGATTCGTCCGTCGCTTCGGCCGCCGGCGGCTCCGGTGACACGGCGGGCTCCGGTGGCGCGGCGGGCTCCGGTGTCGGACAGTCGCCCCAGCAGTCCGAAAGCGACTTAATGGCGTAGACGTCCCGATCGCAGGCCGAGCATTGCCAATGTACGATCAAATCGTGTTCGCCGGTAAACCCCACATCCTGGATTTGACCTGCGGGTTCTCCGCATTCGCAGTACAGCAGTAACATTTGATACGTCATAAACGCCCCTGAAGCCTCGATAGGCAGTTGAATTCGAATGCCATGTGCATCCCAGTCTGCACTAAGGGAGTGCAACTCAACAGCCGCGGTCATAACAAGTCTTCGGTGGACTGTGAACAGAAAACCAGAGGATACGCACTCGGAAAGTCGCTGAGAGCACACGGGCATCAGGGCGCGACGAGTGTAAGTTTCCTCGCAATCCAGTGGCCCGCACGTCACGGTTTTTTGTCTGCCGGGCATCCGCGGTTCCAGCCAGATCGACGCCGAGGGCTCGGCTGAAACCGGATTGCTCCCGGATTCAAGGCTAACCATAGACAGTATTGTTTTGCTTTCCGGGCAGCATTACCGTCAGGCCAGGAGGACAGATGGCCTCGGATAACCGAGATCAGCTGACCAATATGAATACCGATCGGCGGGCGAACCGCCGCTATGAACTGGAACTGGAATTCGATTTATTCCACCTGTACGGTGCGAAGCACCTGGTGTGGGCGGGTTCTGGAAAAACCCGCAACTGGAGCACCACCTGTGTCCTGGTGCATTCCGATCGGCCGTTGACGGCCGGCGCCTCTCTGCAACTGGCTGTCCGCTGGAGCCCAGGCGTTCAGTTGATTGTAGTGGGCCGCGTAGTCAGCACGGAAAGCCGCGGAGCGGTCGTCAAGATTCTCAGACGTCGGTTTCGCGGGAAACCGCAAATCTTCGGGGCCGCATCGCGAGCGACTACAGAGCCGGTTATGCTACCGGCGGCGGGGCAGGCGCGTGCCTGCTGAACCGCTGTCCGGCGGGAACGGGACGAGCAAACCATGGATGTAAGGAGAATTCTCGCGGAACTGCGCGCCGAGCGCGACTTATTGGAAGACGCAATTGCGAATCTGGAACGGCTGTCGCATGGCGAAAGGCGGCGGCGCGGCCGTCCGTCAGTTTGCCCAGCGCCGCAACACCGCGAAAGCTCTGCTGCCGGGAGCGCAGCCCAACCGGCGGACGACCAGTTCGAAGATGAGGGAGAACCGGCGTCCACACAGTTCTCACTGCGCATCGCCTGACCGCCCGGCAGAAGCCGATAGCACTGTGCCTGCGGCTCCCGATTGCGCGCTCTCCTCTCGTCACCAGCGGCCCGAAACCGGAGTAGTGCCTCCCGCTTCATCTGTGACATAATCGTTTTCCTTTCATGCCCACAGTTTTGTTTGTCGGCGCCTGCGATGCAGATGCCGAAAGCGCCGGGTTCGTTCCGGACCGCGCCACGCCGGAGTGCGGGTGGTGTACCGGTCCTGTCTCGCATGCTAATCGAGCAGCCGAACGACCCATTCGCCGGACGCTAATCCGTCGGGCGACAAAATTACAGTTTGTTTCTTGTAGTAGTTAGTGCAGTGTTCCGTGGCACACAAGCTGGCGCTGCGGATGAGGCGAAGCTGGCAGCGGCTGGCGGCCTCGATAGGAGGAAAGCGCGTAGATTTTGCGCCGCTTTCGTTTACAATGTTAATTTCCTTTCAGGCTGCGCTCAGAGAAAATGAGGATCCGATCCTGGAAGGGAGTGGGGTGCCCGAAGGAGTGCCGGGCGTTTTAGTCCTCCTGATGCGAAACAAGAAAATTCTGACATTGGAATCGGGACAGGAATAGAGCCATGTCCCAGATCTTTCATCACAGCAGCAACACGTTCGCGCGCATGACCATCTACGGCGCGATTTTCGTGATTGGATTTTTGAGCTGGGTTGGATATGAGTTGGATCAATCGCACTGGGCTACCCGCGCAAGTGTTCCGCGCGAGCAGCCCGTCCCGTTCAGCCACGCGCACCATGTGGGAGATGACGGTATCGATTGCCGCTACTGCCATACGACGGTAGAGGACTCGAGTTTTGCCAACATCCCCCCAATCAAGACGTGCATGAACTGCCATTCCCAGATCTGGAGAACGAGTGACACGCTCGAGCCGGTGCGCGCCGCGTATCGGACCGGCACCACGATTCAATGGACACGCGTTCACGACCTGCCGGATTTCGTTTACTTCAATCACAGCATCCATATCAGTAAGGGTGTTGGCTGCGAAAGCTGCCATGGACGGGTCGACCGGATGCCGCTGATGTGGCAGGAGGCTTCTCTGCGGATGGAGTGGTGCCTGGACTGCCATCGGCACCCGGAGCAGCACGTCCGGCCCCGCGAGTTTGTGACCACCATGGGTTACCGCCCTGCCGGTGACCAGGAAGAGATCGGCCGCCGCCTCGTGCAGGAGTATCACATCCAGGATGCGCGGACGTTGACCAGTTGTTCGACTTGCCACCGATGAGTGATTCACCGAAAAAACTAGACCTCGCCGCCGTTCGCGCGCGGCTCGAGAGCGCTCGCGGGCGCGAATACTGGCGCAGCCTGGAAGACCTCGCGGCTTCGCCGGAATTCGGCGAACTGCTGGAGCGCGAATTTCCGCGGCAGGCGATCGGTTGGAGCGAGGACGAAGACCGCGTTGAGGGCCGCCGCAATTTTCTGAAATTGATGGGCGCCTCGTTGGCTCTGGGCGGCCTAGCGGCATGCACAAAGCAGCCGGCCGAGTACATCATGCCGTACACCCGGCAGCCGGAACAGCTGATTCCGGGCAGGCCCCTTTTCTACGCGACGGCGATGACACTTGACGGCGTGGCTCGCGGTGTGCTCGCCGAGAGCCATGAAGGCCGGCCCACTAAGATCGAGGGCAACCCGGAACACCCGGCCACGCTCGGCGCAGCCGATTCCTTCGCGCAAGCCTCCGTCCTGCAACTCTACGATCCAGACCGGATACAGACCTTGACGTTCGAGGGCGAGGTGCGTTCCTGGGGCGACTTTTATGGTTCGCTGCGGGAAGTGCTCGCATTGCAGGCGCCGAACCGGGGCGCCGGCATCCGGATTCTTACCGAGACCATCACGTCTCCCACGATCGGCGACCAGATTCGCCGCATTCAAACCCTTTATCCTGGCGTGAAGTTTCATGAGTGGAGCCCGGCGGGCCCACACAGCGCCCGCGCGGGCGCGATGCAGGCATTCGGGCAACCGACCAACACCTATTATGATGTTGCCGCCGCAAACGTCATCGTTTCGCTCGATTCCGATTTTCTAGCGTCCGGCCCGGCGAGTTTTCGGTATGCCCGGCAATTCGCGGGGCGGCGTAGGGTCCGCGGCGAGCAGACCGAAATGAACCGGCTCTACGTTGTGGAGCCGATGCCAACCCCTACGGGCAGCAAAGCGGATCACCACCTGCCGCTGCGGGCCTCCGACGTTCAGGAGTTCGCGTGGGCGCTGGCTACTGCGCTCGGCGCCGCCAACGGACCCCGTTCGGGCGAGAATGCCGACATATATAAATGGGTAGGCGCGATCGCCCGCGATCTGCAGGCCCACATGGGCGCGTGTCTGGTGGTTCCCGGCGAGTATCAGCCGCCCGTCGTTCACGCTCTGGCTCACGTTATGAATGCCAAGCTGGGCAACGTCGGCAAGACGGTGTTTTACACGGATCCGATCGAAGTTAATTCGACTGACCAGGTCGCCTCATTACAGGATCTCGTCAAGGATCTCGACGCGGGCGCAGTGGAACTGCTCCTGATTTTGGGTGGAAACCCGGTTTTTGACTCGCCGGTCGAGTTGGGCATGCGCGACCGGATCCGCAAAGCGAAGCTGCGGGTCCATTTGTCTTTGGACAGCGATGAAACGTCCGAAGAGTGCCAGTGGCAGTTGCCGGAGGCGCATTACCTGGAGACGTGGGGCGATGCGCGCGCCTTCGACGGAACTGTGAGCATTCAACAGCCGCTCATTGAGCCGCTCTTCGGGGGCCGCTCCGTGCTGCAGATTTTGAATATGCTCACTGATGCGCCGCTGACTAGCCCGTACGATCTTGTGAAGGGGTACTGGTCGGGTCGTCATCAGGGCACTGACTTCGAGGCTTGGTGGCGGCGCGCGGTTCACGATGGCGTGGTCCCAGACACCGCGCTGCCTGCAAAGACCCCGGCGGTTCGCGGTGACGCCATCACTTCGCCGGCAGGACCGACGCGCCTCGGCGGCGCTCTGGAGGTCATTTTCCGGCCTGACCCAACCATTTACGACGGCAGGTTCGCCAATAACGGCTGGCTCCAGGAACTCCCGAAACCAATTACGAAGCTGACGTGGGACAATGCCGCGATCATGAGCCCGGCCACGGCGACGCGCCTCGGCGTATATCGCGCGGATGATTTGGACTACGGCGCCGAGGGTAATCCCATGGTCGCCCTGACCTATCAGGGGCGGACCCTGCGCGCTCCCGTGTGGATCCAGCCGGGGCACGCGAATGGCTCGGTGACGCTGCATCTCGGCTACGGCCGCACCAAGGCCGGACGCGCCGGCACTGGATTTGGGTTCAATCCTTACGGCCTGCGAACGGCCCGGGCGCTGTGGCACGACGTAGGGCTGGAGGCGAAACGAACCTCCGGCGATTATGTCTTTGCCGCAACCCAAAACCAGCATGCGCTCGATACTCGCCGGCACATTTACCGCGAAGCCACTATCGCCGAGTACCGCAAGAACCCGGAGGCGCCGCATGAAGGCGCCGAAGTGCCGCCGCGGACACTGACGCTCTACCCCGAGTACAAATACGATGGCTACGCGTGGGGTATGGCAATCGATCTGACGTCGTGCACGGGGTGCAGCGCGTGCGTGGTGGCGTGCCAGGCGGAGAACAACATCCCCGTGGTCGGGAGCGAACAGGTGCTGCGCAGCCGCGAGATGCACTGGCTGCGCGTCGATACGTACTATAGCGGCGATCCGAATAATCCTGGGCTGTACAATCAGCCGGTGCCGTGCATGCAGTGCGAAACGGCCCCATGCGAGCTCGTCTGCCCGGTGCAGGCGACCACCCACAGCTCGGAAGGCCTCAATGACATGGTATATAACCGCTGCGTGGGTACCCGCTACTGTTCTAACAACT
>CAYMHP010000253.1:6128-9136 GCA_964390225.1 uncultured Solibacteraceae bacterium | reverse complement strand
TTTGAATCGAATGAAGGCGTGATTCTGGTAGCTGCCACGAATCGCCCTGACGTACTCGATCCCGCCCTGCTGCGGCCGGGCCGCTTTGACCGGCGCGTGGTAGTGGGACGGCCCGACGTTCAAGGGCGCGAAGCGATTCTGCGGGTCCACACCAAGAAGATTCCTTTGGGCGATAACGTCGATCTTTCGGTACTCGCTCGCGGCACACCGGGGCTCGCCGGTGCCGAGTTGGCGAACCTGGTGAACGAAGCCGCGCTGAACGCCGCTCGCCAGAATCGGAAGGTCGTCATGATGACCGATTTCGAGCTTGCCAAGGACAAGATCCTGATGGGCGCGGAGCGGAAATCTCTGATCCTGAGCGAGGCCGAGAAGCGCAATACGGCCTATCACGAAGCCGGGCACGCACTGGTTGCGGCCACGCTACCCAACGCCGATCCGGTTCACAAAGTGACGATTATTCCGCGCGGCATGGCGCTCGGCGTCACCATGCAGTTGCCGATTGATGACAAGCACTCGTACAACAAGGATTACCTGCTGGCGCAGCTCGCCATTCTGATGGGCGGCCGCATCGCCGAAGAACGGTTCATGCACCACATGACCACCGGGGCGGGGAACGACATCGAGCGCGCCACCGACCTGGCTCGCAAGATGGTTTGCGAGTGGGGCATGAGCGAACTGGGCCCGCTGAGTTTCGGCAAGAAGGAAGAGCAGATCTTCCTTGGCCGCGAAATCGCGCAGCACCGGGACTACAGCGAGGAAACCGCGATCCGCATCGATGAGCAGGTGAAGAAGCTCGTGCAGGGGGGGTACGATACGGCCGCGAAGATCCTCGACGAACGTTCCGACGCCTTGGTTAAAATCGCCGAAACGCTACTCGAGCGCGAGATCCTCGACGGCAACGAAGTGATGCAGCTCATCAAGGGTGAGCCGCTGGCGCCGCTGCCGGCCTCCGGTTCGAAGGATGCGGAGGACCACACGCAGCAGGTGCTCCGGCCTGAAGGCGGCCGCCGTGCGCCGGGCTTCACTGAAGGGGAGCGTCCGCAGCCGGCGTGATCCCTGCGTTTCCCGTCTACCTGTTCGACATTGACGGCACTCTGCTGGATTCCGCAGAAGACATCTGCGGCGCCATCCAGCAGGTGCTGGCGACCACCGATTGTCAGCCAGTCAGCTTTGAATACCTCAAAGGCTTGATCGGCCTGCACCTGAACGCGACCTTCAGTGCCGTTCTGCCGCAGTCGACGCCCGAGCAGTGGAACGACCTGCTGCAACAATACCGAGGCTGCTATCTGGCGAGAGAACACCGCCAGACGCGCGTGTACCCCGGCGTGCGCGAAGGGCTTGCGGCGCTGGGCGGCCGCAAATCGACCGCGACGACTAAGGGCACTCCGACGACGCGCACCGTTCTCGAGCAATTCGGCTTGCTGCGGTACTTCGATCACGTACAGGGCACCGATGGATTTCCGTGCAAGCCAGCGCCGGACGTGATCCTGGCATCCCTGAAAGTCCTCGACGCGCGTCCGAAGGACTGTCTCATGATTGGCGATTCTCCCGCCGACATGGAGGCCGGACGCGCCGCGGGCGTGCGCACCTGCGCCGTCCGGTATGGGTATGGCAACCCGGAGGAATTGGCGCGATTCGAGCCTGACTATTGGGTCGACGACTTGCGCGAACTGGCGGCCGTAGCCGCTGGTGCGTAACGGCGAACAGCCGTTTTAGAACTCGAAATCCAGCGAGAATTGGATTCTGCGAGGGCCCGCGCCGGCCAGCGGCTGAAGGAACCCAGGTTCGGCTAGCGGCCCTGGTCCAAACACCGGATTGATCTCCGTGACGTTGCTGTGATTGAGAGCGTTGAACGCCTCGGCCACGAGATCGAGCTTCGCGTTTTTGCCAAACGGGAAATACTTCAAGATGCGAAGGTTCAGATTCGCAGCCGGCGGCGTGCGGAGCGAATTCCGTCCGAGGCCTGTAGGCCGCGCGGAGAGCGGAAACGCGTGGCTGCGGTACGAATCCACTCCAGTCAGCGGATCCACTGGCCTGCCGCTCTCGATCGTCAAGATCGGCGCAAGCTCCAGGTGACTGAGAACCCGGGCAATCCAGCTCTCCTGCGTCGGCCCGGCGTGGTCTTCGTTCTCTCCGATGGGCAGCTCCCATAGGGCATTGAACACGAACCGATGCCGTTGATCCTGGCGGGAAGGGGCCCACTCCGGCCGCAGATCGAAAGGGTTTTGCGGTTGCTCATCGAAGTCGGACGCATTATCCCAGGTCTTGGAAAGGGTGTAGCCTCCGGAAAATTGAAAATCGTTGGAGGCGCGGTGACTTACCGAGAAGCTCAGCCCTTGGTACCGGGACTGGGCCGAATCTTCCAGTTGATAGATGTCGTTGAATCGCGGATCCGCGTGAAGCGTGCCGAATACAGGGTCGGAAGGCACGAGGTTCGTGTTGCGGGTGCGCGATAGCTTAACGCCGCGCACGAACAGGTAGGAAACGGTTGCCGAGGTGTCGCGCGTCAGCAGATGTTCGATGGCCGCGCTGCTCTGCTGGCTGTAGGGCGTGGCGAGAGATGGATCCGTACGGTAGATCGACGGCGCCACCCCGGGGAGCGGAGAGAGTAACGCGCCTCCTAGCCCCGCCGCGAATGCTGCCATCGCGAGCGGGCCGTCCAGGACCTGTTCGAACGCGAAGGAACCGTTCTTTTGCAGTGCGGGATTCAAACTGGCGAGAACGTATCGATCGAAAAAAATCCCATAGCCAGCGCGGACGACCCAGCCGGATGCCGGCTGATACGCGATTCCGATCCTTGGACTGAAGTTGTTGGTGTCTTCCGGCAAGCCGGAGGGCAGCGACTCGAAGTCGTATCGCACGCCAAAGTCCGCGGTGAGCTTCGGAGTGACACGCCAGTGGTCTTGGACGAATCCGCTGTAATTCCACACGGCGAAATTCGTGGCAACCGCGCCGAACGCCTTCCGAAACTGATCGGGCCTTCCAGAGAGGAAATCGGGAAGAGAGGC
>CAYMHP010000253.1:0-6118 GCA_964390225.1 uncultured Solibacteraceae bacterium | reverse complement strand
CGAACGTGTACAGCCCGCCGAAACCATCGGCCATGGCGGCATCCAGCCCCACCCGGTGCAGGCTGCCACCCGCCTTGAACAGATGCGGGCCTGATGCACGGGAATACGTGTACGCGAGCTGGCCATGTGTTTCGGTGCGCGCGCCGTTGCCGTTATACGGGCGGCCAAAGTCCATCAACCCGGCGATATCGATTCCGGGGCCGGTGGTATCGTTGGTGCGCAGCACGGCATGGCGGACGGCGTATTGGAAGCGGAGATCCCCAACCTCGTGCGGCGAGAAAACGGTGGTCCACGCCCCTACCAGGTCGTTGTCCCTCACGAAGCTGCTGCCACGGCTGCTGGCATCGGTCCAGCCGCTGGTATTGAAGGCATCGCCCGCCTCCCGATTATTGGTGAAGGCGTAGCGCAGCATCAACGAATTTCGCTCCGACAGCCGGTGGGTCAGTTTTGCGGAGGCTTCCGTCTCCGCTCGCGAGGCCGGAAACCGGCCGTCATTGATCTGGGCCACCGCAAGCCCGCGAAAGCGACCCCCCGCGAGAATGCCGTTTACCGCGTTGGTAACTGCGGGGGAGAGGAATGATTCGTCGAGCGCGCGGCTGTGTTCCTGCTCGAACGCGACATAGTAGAAAGTGCGGTCGCGAATGATTGGACCTCCGACCGCGGTTCCCATGCGGTAGCGATGGACGGCCGGCGGCTGCCGCTCGGTCTCAAAGGGATTGCGCGCGCCAAGAGCACCGTTTTCGAGAAATACGAACGCATCCCCGTGGATCACGTTGCTTCCGGTTCTCGTGATCACGTTGATGGACCCGCCCGAAGCGCCGCCGCTCTCGGCGGAAATCCCCATGGTGACGACTTGAAATTCCTGTACCGTTTCGAGCGAGAGTTCCGTACGGCTCGCCCCCACGTATTCGTCGTTGTTGTCCAGACCGTCGATGGCGACGTTATTGCTGCGGGGCCTGAGACCCCCGAAGCTGAAACCGCTATCGGGAAGCATTCCGGAGGATGCTGTGCCGCCTTGCGAGGAAGAGCCGGCGACTCCCGGCGCCAGCAGCACAAAATTGAGGTAATTGCGGCTTTCCACCGGCAGTTCCTCGATGCGCTCGCCGTCGACCGTCGAAGCAACAGAGGTCTGGGCAGGGTCCAGCGGAGATGGCTGCGCGCTGACGATTACCTGCGTCCTTACGTGCGCTGACTGCAGCACGATATCCAGATGAACCGTGCCGCCCACCGCAACCGCTATGCCGGAGTGCCGGTATTCGGCAAAGCCGGGCTGTAGCACGGACACTTCATACACACCCGGCGGAAGCTCGGCAAGCCGGAACACGCCTTCCGCATCCGTCGAGACCTCACGGGCCGTGCCCGTCGCGACGTCCCGAGCGCGAACGCCGGCTTCGGGAAGGCGGCCGCCCGTGACATCGGTGACCGTGCCCTCCAGAGCGCCCGCTACGCGCGATGTCTGCGCATACGCTCCAAACGCCATGTACAGCCAGATCAGGAGAGCTATCCGGGTCGAAGCCACTCATCGAGCATAGCGGGTTGCTACAACGTTCGCCCGAGTGCGCCTCACTCGCCGTGACAGGAAGCGCACTCGAGTTTTGGCGGCAGGTCAGCGGCGATCATCGTCATCATCGTCATGGTGATAGCCGGAATCCCAACGGTTGTGCGTGCGCGCGCCGCGGTCCCGGTAGCTTGAGCCGTAGCCTTCGTAGCCGCGGGAAGCGCCGTACGCATAGCCGTTGCTGATGTATCCGCTGTATGCATTCCCGCCGCTGCGGTACCCATTGCCGTTCCAGCCGTTCCAGTAGCCATTGCCGTTCCAGGTGTTCCCATACCCATTGCTGTTCCAACTATTCCCGTATGACTGCCGCCCTCGCGAATAGGGCTGCTCGACCGTGTAGTTGTAGCCGCGTCCCGACTGCCAGCCGTTATCGTCATCCCGATCCCGTGCCGAACTGATCACCGGGGTCGCCAACGCCAGGATGGAACTGATCGCGACTGCTGCAACTCCGTATTTCTTGAACATAACCGCCTCCATTCGTTTGGATGTACGGGGTGGGGCCCGGTTCGTATGGCTTCGTCAGGATCCTGTAAGCACCGACTGACAAATGCCAGCGAAGATGAATGGACCATGAAAACGTATCCAGCATCACTTGGTTCTGGAGACCGCGTTGTGATTAAGCCAATAGCTCGATAGAATTCCGCAGGGATGAGTGCGCGCCATCACAGTTCCCGACATATATCCGGTTCCGACAACACGGTATGGAGGGTTTTTGATGCAAAGACGACCAAGAACGTTCGAACTAAGAACAATTACGCGCCTGCTCGCTTTGGGATCTCTGGTCCTGTCCGCCGACCTTCTATGGGGGCAAGGAACAGGGCTTCAAACCTCAGGCCTGCAGTATGTGCAGACGATTAGCATTCCTGGTTGGAAAACGCCAGGCACGCCGGGCAACGCCAACGTGGATGTATTTGGGTTTAACCCGGTCACGCGAATCATGTACCTGGCGGACCGTACGAACAATGGTATCGACGTTATAGATACCCGTACCAACGTCGTAGTCGGCCTGATTCCGATGCCGAAGGCGAAATCGGCCCCGAACGTGCCGCTGGTTGCCGTGAACCTGCAACAGTTAGTCGTGTCCGACGGGTTGAAATCCGTCTGGGTGTGGGACCTGCGCGCTCCTCAGCCGAGCCAGCCGACGGAATACGTCATGCCCAGCACCACTCCGGACGCTATGGACTACGACCCAATAAACCAAGTGGTCTATGTAGTGACTGATGATCCACCGTATTCGCTGGTAGGGATCAGCTTGCCGTATAAGAAGATCGTCCTATCGAAAACGATTCCGGTAAGTACGGACCTGATTAAGTGGAATCCTACGGATGGCAAAATCTATCTGGGGGTCGAAGACGCCGACAACAACAACGCCCAGGCGGGTGTATGGTCTTACGATCCGGTCGCCGACACGTTTGCATTGGTGACCAAGGATAGCGTGTGTCCCGGCCACGGCATTGACATCGATCCAATATCGAACATCGCCGTGGTGGGGTGCGCGGCGATTCCGCCGCCCGCCTCGGGCCAACCGGGAGTCATCGCGGTCAACCTGGCGAACGGCTCCTTGTTGAAGACATTCAACGATGTAACCGGAACCGACACAGTCGTGTTCGATCCGAATAACCGCCGTTTCTACACGGGATCGGGCTTGAACTCTGCCAATACCAGCGGCTGCCCCAGCCCCAAGCCAGGGCCGTTCGGCACTACTTACCCGATTCTCGGAGTGATTGACGCAACCGGCTCCGGGGGCGCGGCAACCCTCGATGGCGTGGCGTGTACCGGCGGCGGCCACGTCGCGGGCGTCGACCCGATCACGAATACGGTTTACGTTCCCGTTTCGCAGTATCCGCCAGATTCGAATAGCACAACGACGGGGAACGCCGGCGTGCTGGTCTTCCGCGATCCGACCGCTCCGGCGCAAGCCGCCGTAACCTCGGCCTCGGCGACTCTGGCGGGCACTGGCGGCAACACCGCGGCGGCGACGCTCCAGATGACGCTGGTAGGGCGGCGGATTCGCGTTACCGCTTCACCCAGTAATCTTCCATCCGGCGCGCAAGCGGCCTGGCTGGTAGTTCCGAGCACCGTAACTAACGAATGGCTTGCGTGCGCGGTAAATAGCGCGAATAACAGCGCGGTTTGTGCCGAAGACCTGCTCGGCGATCCGCTGATAGGCGCCACCGCCACTCTCGCGGTGGATATGGGACAGGGTGGTGTGGCTGTCGCTCGCGGTACGATTACTGCGGCCGCTGCCGGCCGCTAATATCGTGCCCTCCGCAGGGTGAACGGTAACTCGGGGAGCAGGCGCTTGGTCACCTGAAAAGGCTCACTTACACGCCTGCTTTCGTTGTTCAGCGTCCGTAGATGAGTAAGTGGAAGGTTCCCGGTTTCGCCCTGCGCTGCGGAGTCCCTTTGCCCGCGTCTGCCGGCGGACCGAATTCGGCGGTGTCTACTAACAGGTTGTGGGTCTTCGGATCGAGAGCCATGGTTTTGGCCCCGAATTCCGTAGTAACCGTCTGGACCACGCTAAGTTTGTCGGGCGAATCCTCGTGAAAGATGTGAATCGTGCCATCACCCGTGGAGCTGGACACGAAGCCGGTCTCGGGGTCGAACACGTTGGTATCGACGCGACCGCCGATAGGTAGCCCTTCCCCGATGACCTTTCCCGTGTCGGCGTCCATCATGACCAGGACCCTGGGATTGCGGGCCCCTATAAAGAGCCTTCGATGCTGCCGGTCCATAGCGATGGATACGGGCTGCCCAGCCGGTGCGACCGGCCAACGCGCTGTGATTTTGAGCGTGCGAGTGTCGATTGCAATGACCTCGTTTTTGTCTTCGAGGTTGTCGTAAATCATGCCATTGCCATCGGCGACTGCCTGTTCGGGAGCCCCGCCGAGAGCGAGGGTGGTCACCACGGTTCCCTTGGCGGGGTCGATTACGGTAGCGGTGTTGGGCTCTCCGTTAAAGCAGAAGATGCGCTTGGATGCCGGATCGTAAAGGATGGAATCGGCATCGCGGTCCGCCTTTACCTGCCCGATGCTCTTGAGCGTTTTCAAATCGAAAATCACGACCTGACCGGCATCTCCGTCGGAAATGAATCCGCGGCCGAGCTCGGGGACGAGAGCAACGCCATGGTCCCGCTGGAGACCGGTAATCGTGCCGATCACCGAGTCGTTATCGCCGTCCAGCACTTTGATTTCCGTCCCGTGCGACAGATAGACACGCCGGGATGCGGCATCGAAAGTGATGTAGTCGAAATACTCCCCTCCTCCCTCCGCCGCAGGTAGCGCGACTTTCCGCAGCAAGTGGTAATTGCCGGCCGGCTGAAGCGCGAATACGGCTGCGCTCAGCAAGAGCGCGAATAACATTTTCTGCATCGTCAAACGACTCCCCGTGTAACTTTAGCCTTTCGAAGATGAATAGAGGGTGAACCGGCGCAATCCGATACCGGCGCGAGCGCCGAAAAGAATTTTCGTGTTTGTCATGCTCCGTCTACCAGATTGTAAACGGTGGCTGCTACATTGAATTCCAAAAAAATCATATATCGCAAGGAGTGTTCAGTGCTCACGGTACGGAAACGGTTGTGTGCGGTGCTCGTGTTCGGGTGGCTCGGAATATCGACCTGTGGAGCGCAAACCGGCAGAGGGACGATTGCGGGGCGGCTCACCGATAGCGCCGGCGGTGTCCTGCAAGGAGCCCGGGTGGAACTGCAGCCGGGCGGAGCCAGTGCCGTGGCGAATAATCAAGGTGAGTTCACCATTCTGGATCTGGCTCCTGGCAGTTACAAGCTTACGGTCTCGTTCGTTGGCCTGGCGCCCGCAACACAGGACGTTACGGTTACCGCGGGTCAAACCGCGCGGGCCGACGTTACGCTTCAAGTGGGAACGAGGAACGAAGAGGTCCTGGTGACAGCGGAGCGGCAGCACGGAGAGGCGGAATCCATCAATCGCGAACGCACTGCTGAGAATATTTTGCAGGTTTTGCCTGCCGAGGTAATTACCAGTCTTCCGAATGCGAACGTGGCGGATGCGATTGGGCGCATGCCCAGCGTCACGCTGGAGCGCGATGAAGGGGAAGGCAAATACGTGCAGATCCGCGGCACCGAGCCGCGCTACAGCAACGTGACCATCGACGGGGTTAACGTGCCCTCGCCGGAGAATGTGCGCCAGATCAAACTGGACATAATTCCGTCCGACCTGGTGGAGTCGGTCGAAATCAATAAGACGCTGCTGGCGAACATGGATGGCGACGCGATTGGCGGCTCCGTAAATCTGAGGACGAAGACCGCCGGAGAGAGGCCGACCGTTTCCCTTTTCGGTCTCGGCGGTTACACGCCCGTCATTGGCGGGCGCGGCGTCACGCAGTTTGGCGGGACCATCGGCGAACGATTCGGCAAGCAAAAGAAACTTGGCGTGCTGTTTGGGGGCACCTACGACTGGAACGGGCGTGGTATCAACGATATCGAACCGGCTCCTTGCGACCTGTACGACTGTGGGACCTACAATGGCGCCGCGCCGAACAGCGCGACCTATAACAGCATTGACCTCCGCGATTACCGATACTATC
>CAYMHP010000252.1:0-9180 GCA_964390225.1 uncultured Solibacteraceae bacterium | reverse complement strand
CCAACGGCATCCACCAGCACGGCGATTACACCTACGCCGACCTGAAGTCGCTGGCGACCCGCATGCACGCCCTTCTCGATCCCTCGATGAACTGGCGGGACGTCGCCGAGCTACGCCGCGTCTGGCAGGGACCGCTTCTCCTCAAAGGCGTGCTCCATCCCGGCGACTCCCGTGATTTCGAGCTCCCCGTCGCCCTCCAAACGGCAGCCCAGCCGGCCGGCAATCTCCCGCAGTTTCATGGCGCTCGCGATGAATTTCCAGGGTACCGCAGGCGGGATGGAAGCGATGAACGCCGCGCCGGGCCGGAATTGGAACGCACCGAAACTCCTGTAATTTCGCTGACTTGCCTCTTGCGGACTATCGCGCCTTGTTTTACTGTAAATGCCTAGAAGTAACGCGGGCTGAAGTCTTACAGAATCTGTCGAACGGGAGGAAAACATGATCAGGGGTTTGCGAAGCATCTTTCTCACCGCGCTGGTTGTTTGTGCTGTGCCCGTTTACGCGCAGCTGACTCGCGGATTCATTTCAGGAACTGTGCAGGATTCAAGTAACGCACTGGTCGAGGGTGTGACCGTTACGATCACCAATCTTGCGACCGGTATTAAGCGGGACGGGGTCACCAACAGCGTCGGCGTGTATCGCTTCGTCGCGGTCGAGCCTGGCACTTACAGTGTCGAGTTCGCCCGCGCCGGATTCGAAGGCGTCAAAATCGCTCCCGTCGAGGTTACTACCGCGCAGGAGGTCGTCCTGAACCAGACCCTGGCGGTCGCCACTGTCTCGACGACTCTGGAAGTGCAGGAAACGCCGCCAGGCGTCGAATTGCAGAAATCGACTCCAACTATCGACAAAACCCTGACCGGCGAATTCGTACGCGATCTGCCGACCACCGCGGGTACACGGGATGTGACGCGGCTCATGCTGCTCGCTCCGACCGCCGTACGGGTCACTGGACAGGGAGGCCAGATCAGCGTCAATGGACAACGGGCGCGGAACAATAATTTCACTATCGACGGAGTGGATAACAACGACGCCAGCATCACCAATGTGAGTTCGAGACTCATCCCTGAAGTCATCGGAGAATTCAAAATCCAGACGAACGCCTACTCGGCCGAATTCGGGCGTAGCAGCGGCGCGCAAGTTTCGGCGATCACTCGCTCGGGGACCAACCAGTATCACGGTGAGGCTTATGACTACTACTCGGCAAACTGGATGGAGCCACTCAGCCTGCCGCAGAAGCGCTCGGGAGTAACCAGCCGTCCCCGTTATGTACAAAACCAGGCGGGCGGCGACATCGGCGGACCCATCAAACACGACCGGACGTTCTTCTTTGCCCTGGTGGAACCGAATCGGCGCAGGGAGGCCCCCAATGCCGATAACGCAACGTCGATTACGATTCCGACCCCGCAGGGGTATTCCGCCCTCTCCTCAATCCCTCTGGACGCAAATCAGACCCCCCAAAGCCGGCAGGCTGCGTTGAGCGCCCTGAATTTCCTGCCCGCCATCCAAAATCAGATCACGAGCTATCAAAACATTCGGAACCTTACGATCAACGGGATTCCCATCCAGGTCGGCACTGCCCGTATCCCCCTGCCAAATCCGTTTAACTACTGGTACATCGCCGGGCGGCTGGATCACATGCTGAGTCCCCACGACATGCTGAGCTACCGCAACAACTTCGATAAACGAATCGATCTGGACGTTGTGAGTAATCTCGGCTTCGGCAGCAGGTGGGACGGGGACCAGACGATTCTCGCGCAGAGCCACGCTCTGACGGAAGCTCACACCTTCTCCCCGGCACTGATCAACGAATTCCGTTTTGCCTACAGCCGCCGCAACCTGAATTTTCCGGAGCACGATCCCAATACCCCCACCACCACGATTACCGGCAATTTCACCATTGGCGGCGGTTCCACCTTCCCCCAGGGCCGTATCCAGAACCTTTTCCAGTATCAGGACGTCCTCACTTGGACTCATCAACGCCACTCGTTCAAGTTTGGCGCGGACTACCGCCGGCTGCGTTTCTATAACATCCAGGGCTTCGACACGAAGGGTACCTGGACGTTCGATACCCTGGCGGACTTCCTGAACAGCCGTCCGAGTAATTTCCGCGTGGCCGTGACCACGGCCACGATCGATATGCGTCAGAATCTGGAGGCATTTTTCTTCCAGGATGATTTTAAGGTCTCGAAGGATCTGACGTTGAACCTCGGTCTGCGTTACGAGTACAACTCGTACCCATTCGATCTGCTCGGCGCCACGCAACCGGAAGCGCTGGCAGTGGGGGTCCCCGGACCTGCCAAGGCAGATCGCAACAACTGGGCTCCGCGGTTCGGCCTGGCCTATAGCCCCTCGGCGAAGTCGGGGCTCCTGCACCGGTTGACGGGTGACGGCCGAACCGTTCTTCGGGGCGGGTATGGGATTGGGTACGACGTCTACTACTTGAACCTCGAAACCAATATGGCGTCGAATTACCCGAGGGTCGCGACGGCGAATGTCTTTCAGCCCGACACATTGAACATTTATCCCAACCAGCCGCGGCCGTCCAATGTTGCGGCCGTGCTGAACCCGCTAGCCCAGTTCGTCAACGCCGACCCTCATACCCAGCTTCCGACAACGCATTTCTACAGCTTCACGATCCAGCGTGAGTTTGGGCGCGGCTATGTATTCGAGGTCGGCTACACCGGCAACCGCTCGTATCACCAGATACGCCAGAGCGAATGGAATTACCCCGTTTTGACCCCGGCCCAGGCGGCTACCGTGATCGCCACCGGCAGCACCACCAGTATCCCGGGAGTGCAAGCGCGCCGCCTCAATCCCGCGTGGGGCTCGCGTCTCGTAATCCCCACGGACAGCAATTCCAGCTACAACGCCCTCCTCGTCCGTATGGATAAACGACTCTCGCACAATTTGACCTTGGGCGCGAACTACACATGGAGCAAGTTCATGGCGGACAACGATGAGCCGCTCGCGGTCTCGAATATCTCCGATAGCAGCCCGCCCGTACCGCAGGATTACCGCACTAAGCAACCCGAGTGGGCACCCTCGGCCTTCGACCGCACGAACCGCTTCGTGCTCTACTACGACTACACGACACCCTGGTTCGCCGGCGGCGCCGCGGCCAACCCCGTGCTCCGGACCATCTTTCGGGATTGGAACATCGCGGGATTCACGGAGTTCCAGTCCGGTCAGCCCTTTACCATCCGTACAGGCGTTGACAGCATCGGGCAGGGGCGTACCGACGCTGCGCGGCCAAACTACAATGCCGCGGGAATCCTGGCTCCCGACCCGGTCTATGGCAATTTCCGCACGTTTACCTCACCTATCGACGGCACAGGCCGATTCGTAACTCCCCTCGGTCCGAACGGTACGCCGCTGGCGTATACCATGCCGTTCGGTGGCAACCTGGGCAGGAATACATACCGCGGCCCATATTTCACTCATTGGAATCTGAACGTGGGCAAGACCTTCACCGTAAACGAGCGGCTCCGATTCCGGTTCCGGACCGATTTCATCAACCTGTTCAACCATCGCAACTTCGGTCCGCCGGAGAATCGTATGAGCGTACCCACGTTCGGCCAGAATACGCGCGACCAGGTGGCCGACTTCGGCCGCACCTTGCTGATGAGCTTGAAAGTGATGTTCTGAGTGCTATGCGCTGGTGACACGCACGAGGTTTTCGCCGAAGATCAGCCGTGCGTCTCCCGCGCTCACGCCCAACTCCGCTAACGCGCCCGACTGCTGTTCGAAGATATCCCGGTTCCAGCCTCGCGGGAAAAACGACGAATCGGTTCCGAACAGCAGCCGCCGCGGGCCAACCACATCGAGAGAGCGGCGGAAGACCCTCTTCAAATCGAGGCCTTCATAACGCATCCAGGCGTTGCTGCTCGAGGTATCCAGATAGACGTTCGGACAAAGGTCCGCCAACAGGAGGGCCTCGCGAAAATAGCCCGCGCCGAAATGTGGCACGACAAAGTTCAGCTCGGGATGCCGCAGCGCCACTGCGTGCAGATCCACGGGGTTCGAGTAGCGCATGTCGAAGCGCGAAGGCAGCCCGAGTTTCTTGCGCACGCCGACAGTCAGCACGCCGCAGTGCACGAACACGATCGATCGTTGGCCGGCCGCCTGCTCGAGTAACGGCTCCACCCGCGCGTCATGGATATAGTACTGGTGCATCGCGGGGAAGAAACAGAGCCCGTTCAGGCCTCCGATAGCTGGGGCGGTTGGTGCGACGGGGTTGATCATGGAATAAGCCAAAAATCGGCCCGGAGAGGTGGACGACGCCGTCACGACGGAGAATTCGTCGCCCGGCATGCTCGCGATGAGAGCGGCGCCGGCGACTCCCTGGGCTGAGAGTTCGGCGGCCCAGCGCCAAGCCAGTTCCGCCGGGTTCGACCCGGGCAGCTCCCAGCCGAGCGTCGAAGCGACATCGCCGACTTCCTTCTGCGTTTGCGCCGCGAGCGATTCGAAAAAACGCCGGGAAAAGAAGTGAACGTGAGCGTCCCAGACGGCGAGTTCACCCCAGTGAGTTTGCATCCGGCTTGTTCCAGGTGGTCAGTCCCGCGGCCAGGGCCAACTGCGTCAGACCGGCGACATTGTTCACGCCGAGTTTTTTCATCATCGTTTTGCGGTAGCTGCGCACGGTTTGCAGCCCGAGATCGAGCAGCACGGCGATGTCCTTGCTCGTCTTGCCCTCGGCCACGAGGCGAAGCACCTGAATCTCGCGCGGGGAAAGGGACTCCAGCGGATTTTTTTCGTGGGTCTCCAGGTCGCCGCGTTGAATGCGCGCCAGCAACCGGTCGGAAACCTGGGAGCTGAGATATGAACCGCCTCGCGCGACGGTGCGCAGCGCGTCCACCAGTTCGGTGGACGAGGCCTTCTTCAGCACGAAAGCACGCGCGCCGGAGCGGATCGCGCTCACCACGGAATTCTCGTCGTCGAACATGGAGAGAATGATCACCTTGATACCGGGGCAGTGCCGTACCAGTTCGGTAGTCGCCTCAATGCCGTTCATTCCGGGAAGGCCAATATCCATGAGAACGATATCGGGCTGCGCTTTGCGGCAAAGCTGGACCGCGTCGGCGCCGTTTTCGGCCTCGCCCACCACGCGGAACTCCGAACCGCGCTCCAGGATGGTTTTCACGCCGTCCCGCACCAGTTTGTGATCATCCACTAGTACCACTTCGAATGGCATAAGTCCGTTCTAGCGGATACCCGCCGCCGCGGCGCGCACTACCGTGCCGCTCTCGCGGTCACTTATAATCGAAAGCTCCAGGCCCGCCTGTGCGGCGTAGTGCTCCATGCTGAGCAGCCCCAAGCCACGGCGGGTACCCAGAATATCCTCCGGGTCAAACCCCCGCCCGTTGTCGCGTACCTCCAAAATCGGACCGTTACGTGTGGACTTTACCGCGATTTCAACAGCGGAGCAACCCGAGTGTTGCGCGGCATTCTCCACGGCTTCCTGCGCGATGTGATAAAAGGCGGTCGCGGTTTTGGGATCGATTTTGAGGGAAGGGTCGGCATTGATGCGGACCCCTCCCATGAAGCGTGACCCGACGCGGCTGATAAGCCGGTCCAGGGCGGGGCGAAGGCCGGCGCGCTCGACTATCGACGGATTCAGCTCGTAGCTGTACTCCCGAACTTCTTCCATCATCGTTTCCAGCATCTTTTGGATCTCGACGATGCGGGCCGAGATTTCCGGGGCCAGCGGCTCCACGTCCATGCGCACCAGGTCGAGCTGTAAGCCCAGCGCAGTCAGGTTCTGCCCGACGGAGTCGTGCAGGAATTGCGATGCCATCCGCCGATCGAATTCCTGCGCTTTCAGGGCGCTGAGCACGGTGCGGCGCAGTTCCTGCTCTGCCGTACCCCACGGAGTGATCTCCCGCGCGAAACCACCGGCGAAGAGGATTTTTTCGCCGCGCCGTATCGGAAACAGCGAAATGTACCACGTAGAGTTGCCGTGGCGTTCACGGAGCATTAAAATCTCTCCGGCCAGTATGCGGTGAAACCGGCTGCTCCAGGTTTTCGCACGCACCGGCTCCAGTTCGGAGACGTGGGCGCCTTTCAATTCGGCCGCCGTCTTGCCGAACAGGGATGTAGGATTCCCGTAAACGGAATGGAATACGTCTTGCCGAGTAACGATCCACTCGCAAGCCGGGCACTGCTCCAGATAGGCTTCCAGCAGCCACGCGTCGGATTCAGGTTGCTTCATCGCCAAGCCTCGCCAACTTGCACAAGGGGCAGGTCAGCCTGAATCGCAGCGCCCGGAGCGACCGTGATGGCAACGGTCTGATTGCTGTGGTCGTCCCAGAAGGACGGATCCAGATAATTCCTATTGACGAGACGAGGAATTGCCAAAGCGCGATATTGTCCCGGACCGATGCGCGGCAGCACGTAATGCCCATCTGGCCCCGCTGCCGTGAAACGCGCTTCCTCGGGGCGAACGTCGCTTTGCGGTGCGGCGGGCGCCACGATCACCGTCGCGCCCCGCGCCGCTCTTCCGTTCGCCCGCACGAAACCGGCGATTTCGCTGGCTCGAGTGGTAAAAGCCAGCGTGATGACACTGTGCCCATCCGCGGCAATGACGCGGTCCGGCGAGGTTCGTTCGCCCGCGCGGATCTGTTGCAGGAAACAGGCAGACTTCAGATGACCGACGGAGATTCGATAATCACCGCGCGGGAGGTCGCGAAATGCAAAGCCGCCATTGGCGGCCACGGCGGTCTGAAGCGGCAGGCCCGGCGGGACCGGTTCAAGCGGTTCGAGCGCGGTCGACCCACCGGTGCAGCCGGAGCTCTTCTCCGCCTCCACAATTCGACCCTTCATCGGTACGCCGTCTTCGAGGTTGACCACAACCCCGTTGGTCTCTGGCGCCACGACATTCACGTAAGCGCGGCCGTAGCGAGGGTGCTCGCCCAGCACGGCCTCGAACCCACGTACCTGTGTCACGGGCCCGGCCGCGACCAGTTCATACGAGCCTTCCGGAACTCCATCGAAGCGGAAGGCGTGGTCGTTCCCCGGATGCGCGATTTGTAGCGGGCCGGTATAGCCGTCCGCTGCAAACAGCCAGATGGCAACGCCGCCGCTGGTCCACTCGGCGGGCGCACGCCCGATCCGTCCCAATATGCTGTGCGGCTCCACGTCGAACAAAAGGAAGTTCAATGCCGAACGCGTGTCGCCGGGCTGGAAAACCAGCGCCTCGGCCTCGCGGAAGGTGGCCGCCGATGGGTAGTAAACCGGGAAGACCGTCGGGAAATCGGTCCGCACGGGCGGCGGCAGCGCTGCGAAAATATACCGGCCCGGCGCCAGACCGGAGAAAGCGTACATGCCGCGGTCGTCGACGGGAGCAGTGGGTTTCGTAGGGAACAATACTGCGCGGCCATGCTCGAGACGGCGTTGCATGGGGGCCACCACGGTTCCCGGCACGGGCCGATGGTAGGTGTCGAACACGCGGCCGGTGGCTTCGACGGCTTCGACTAACGTGAGCTGTAGGTTATGGCCAGCCTTTGCCGGGAGCGTGACCTGCTTCTGATCGGCGCTGTCCGGCAACAGGTCGACGTAACCGGACTTGGATACGATGACGCGGTATTCTCCATCAGCAGCGGCTTCGACGGCGAACGCGCCGCGGTCGTCCGTAGCCGTTTCGGCCGCCACCTGCCCAGTGGTTACCGACACCAGCCGCACGGAAGCGCCGGCAATCGGCTTCTCCGAGGTGGCGTTGACAACCCTGCCCTGGACCGCCGGTTCGGCGGCGATAGTCACGGCCGCGGAGAGTACCGACAACAGGATGGCCCGAATCATGCCCGGCTATCGTTTCGGTTTAGAGCAGGCGCGCTGCCGGCTTGGAAAAATAGGTCAGAATGATACCCGCGCCGGCGCGGCTGATGGAGGTCAGGCTCTCGAACATGGCGCGTTCGCAATCGATCCAGCCGTTGCGCGCAGCGGCCATGATCATGGCGTACTCGCCGCTCACCTGATACGCGGCGATCGGCACGTTAAAGCGGTCGCGCGCCTGGCGGATCAGGTCGAGATAGGGCATGGCCGGTTTCACCATGATCATGTCGGCCCCCTCTTCTAAATCGAGTTCGATCTCCTTCATCGCTTCGCGCCCGTTGGCCGGGTCCATCTGGTAACTGCGGCGGTCTCCGAACTGTGGCGTCGATTCGGCAGCCTCGCGAAACGGTCCGTAAAACACGGACGCAAATTTGGCCGCGTAGGACAGAATCGGGATTTTCTCGAAGCCGTTCGCGTCCAACGTCTGCCGGATGGCAGCGACCCGCCCGTCCATCATGTCCGAGGGCGCGACAATATCGGCCCCGGCGCGGGCGTGGGAGAGCGCCGTCTTGGCAAGCCACTGCAGCGTCGTGTCGTTATCCACGTCGCCATCCTTAATAAACCCGCAATGCCCGTGGCTGGTGTACTCGCAATTGCAGACGTCGGTGAGGATGAGCAGTCTCGCGGTTTCGTGGCGCACCGCGCGGATGGCGCGCTGCACGATGCCGTCGTCCGCATAGGCTCCCGATGCCGTCTCGTCCTTTTCTTCTGGAAGTCCGAACAGCATGACGCCGCCGATACCCAGCGATGCCACCTCCTCGCATTCGCGAACGAGCTGATCGACCGACATCTGGTAATTGTTCGGCATTGAGCCGATCTCGCGTTTCACGCCCTCTCCGGGGCAGACGAACAGCGGGAGGATAAACTGCGCGGGATCGAGCCGGGTCTCCCGGACCAGGTTCCGAATGGCATCCGATGACCGCAACCGCCTCGGGCGATGAATAGGGAAAGGCATCTTTTTGGATTGTAACTCCTAGACCTTGGGGGGCCTTGACAACGGATCGCGCCCGGTTAGAATAAAACTCATCTAAACGCGCTATGCAACCCGCTTGTGAGCATAACCGGACCCAGATCATTGCCCGACGGGATGGGGTCGATTACGTGGAATGTCTTGACTGCCGGCAGATTTTTGAAGCCGAAGACCTGGAGCAGGTGAAGGTCGAAGAAGACGAAGAGTAGCTTCCAACTCCTGCGTTAGCATGGAGGGGAATGCACGATCTCTCGTACTTCCGCAGCAACTTCGACGAAGTTGCCAAGCGGCTCGCCACACGTGGGAACGCACCGAATCTCGATCGCTTTCGTGAACTCGACGCGCGCCGCCGCGCCGAAATCTCACAGACGGAAGAGTTAAAG
>CAYMHP010000251.1:0-9222 GCA_964390225.1 uncultured Solibacteraceae bacterium | reverse complement strand
AGATCCCCGCGGCCGAAGCGAATGTTCCGGTCGAGGAAACCATTCTGCAGGTCGAAGAGCTGGAATCGCGTGTGGCGCCGAGCGCCGTGTGGGGCTCGTAACAAAACCAGACAGCCTGATGCAACCGTGACGGCAAGGAGGGACCTCCTTGCCGTCGGCCCGTTTCCCGCCGCGCCAGCACCGGCAAGCCCGCCTGGCCAGCCCCCCGACGTCCATCAACCTGCAAATTCCCGCGAAAATTCTCGATTTTTCCGCTAGCCGTTTCCCTGCGCTCTACGAAGGTCTAGAGTGAAGGCCATTCGAAACCGGAGGTGCCGTCATGATGCAACCGAAACTGCGCAACGACCTGGAAACCGCTGAACGAACCGATGGGCTGATCGTCAAGGACCCGGTGCGGAATAAGTTCTACCGGTTTACCGGGGCTTCCGCGCTGGTGGTGAAAGCGCTCGACGGCGAAATCACGCTGGAAGATATCCCCGGCAAACTAGCGCGCGAAGCCGGCGTCCAGATCTCCGCGGCAGCCGTGCGCCAATTCGTGGACAGCCTTGGCGGCATGGGACTGCTTGCCGGCAACGAGCAGACTGCAGCAACCCCGCCGCGCCACAGCGGCGACATGCTCAATATTCGCCTGAAGGCCCTCGACCCGCGCCGCCTTTTCGATCGGCTGCTGCCGCGAACATCGTTTCTTTTCACCTGGACGTTTGTTTGCGTTTCCGTGGCGATGATGCTGGCCGCACTCTATGTGTCCATCACGAGCGGGCGGCAGATCGGCGGCAGCGTGCTCCAACTTGTGACGCCCGCCGGGCTGCCGGAATTCCTCTTGATCGCGCTCGTCATCGGGGCGATCCACGAGGTCGCGCACGGTCTGGCATGCGAGCACTTCGGAGCGCGCGTCCGCGAAATCGGCTTTCTGCTGATGTTCTTTCAACCTTGTCTTTACTGCGACGTCAGCGCTTCCTGGATGCTGCCCAAGCGACAGCGGCTCATCGTGATGCTGGCAGGGAACTACTCGACGTTCCTTATCTGGACGTGCGCGACTCTCGCTTGGCGGATTCTGGATCCGCAGACCGTGCTCAGTCATTTGTGCGTCAGCATCATTCTGATCTCAGGGCTTTCGCTGTTTGCCAATTTCAATCCCTTGATCAAGCTCGACGGTTACTACATCCTTTCCGACCTTTTGGAAATGCCCAACCTCCGCCAGCGTTCACTCGGGTATCTGCGCTCCCGCCTGGAAGGCCAGAGGATGAACGTGCCGGCCAGAGAGCGCTTCACTTACCTCACCTACGGCGCCGGGGCGGTGGTCTTCTCGCTCTCCTTACTCGTCTCGGTTCTGTGGGTTGCCGGCGGATATCTGATTTCCCACTTTCAATTAGCCGGGCTGACCATCGTTGCCGGACTGATTGCCGCGCCCATGGCCGCGAGCAAGAAACCCGACGTGCTGGAACTGATCGCGACGTTCGCGCACGTGGCATGGAAAAAGTTGCGCAAGCCCGCGCGGTTTGTGGCGCTGGCCGGCGCGGTCATCGGGCTGGGAATGATCCCGTGGCAGCTGAAGGTGAGCGGCACTTTCCGCACTTTGCCGGCTCGCGAGTTGACGGTGGCGCCGCAAATCGACGGGCAGATCGCCGAAATCAATGTCGAGGAAGGGGCGCGCGTCCGCGCCGGCCAGCCTATCGCTGTGCTTGCGAATCCAGACCGGTTGCATGATCGCGCGAAGACCGCCGCTGAGCTCGACGAGGCACGCGCGCGTCTCGCAGCTTTGCGGTCCGGGTCGCGCCCCGAGGAGTTGGAGCGGCTGCGGGCGGCGGTTTCGAAGAAGGAACTCGAGCTGGCGCAGGCGCGCGATCCCGAGACAGAGCGTGCCCGGCTGCAGGCGACCATCGACCAGCGCGGCACCGAGCTGGCCTACGCGCAGCAGAACCTGACCCGCTCCACCGAGCTCTTTCGCGCCGGGCTGATGCCGAAGATGAACTTCGAGCGCGACCAGGAGAGTGTCGCCGTGCAACAAAAGCGGCTGGAGGAAGCGCGCGGTGAGCTGGCCGTGTTGATGCAGGCCAAATCGCGTGATGCGCAATTGCGCCAGCAAGAACTGCAGGAAACGCGCAGCCAGCTTGACTTGGCCATTGCCGGACCCCGCCGGGAGGAATTGCAGGCAGCCGAGGCCGAAGTGCGGCGGCTCGAAGCCGAGCTTTCGTTCCTGGACGACGAGCTGCGCCGCGCCACCGTCTATAGCCCGGCAGACGGCGTGGTGGTGACGCCGTATTTGAGGAACCGCATCGGGCAGTTCGTCCGCCGCGGAGAGATCCTCTGCAAACTCGCGGTTGCGGCGAATCGGACCAGCGTCGAAATCGCCGTGCCGGAGAAGGAAGCCGGGGACGTGGCGGTCGGATACCCCGTCGCGGTGAAGCTGAACAGCTATCTCAGCAGGCCGACGTTAACCGGCCGGGTCGCATTTCTGGCGCCCGAAGTCGATGCGTCTTCCGGCGCGAGCGTGATCCGAGTCGAAGTGCAACTCGATAGCGGCACGGATCTGCTGAAACCGGGCATGACCGGCGCCGCCAAGATCTACTGCGGCCGCCGCAACGTGTTTCAGCTCGCCACGCGCCGCGCTATGAGCTGGGTGCGAACGGAATTCTGGACATGGCTGCCATGAAGTGAGAGGGAGGCTAGGAGCTTGTTGAAAACGCGGGAAACCGCTTACTGACGCGCGCGGCTCAGAATCCGCTCCGTGTGTAGACGCATATCTGCTGATGCAAGTCTCGAAATGGGCAACAGTTTTGGCGGGGCAAGACCGCCGCCGTCAATAGAAGAACGTGGCGTACGGGATGATGCGCTGGTCGCCAGCCGCACGGCTGCTGGAGCACACGCTGCAGGCGACCCGATAAGCGGGATTGGCACCCCTGATGACGCGCGGTAAAACCGCGTCGTCATCCGGCAGGTGATACATGTCCATCATGAGGCGTGGCTTCCAGCGCGAGAGCGTGCCGGCGGCCCCGCGGAGCGCCTCACGTTCGGCTCCCTCGATGTCCATCTTGATGAAGTCAACCCGACCGATTCCCGCCGAGCGCAGCATTTCGTCCAGAGGCCGGACGGAGACCTGCAATTCCTGAGCACCGCCCTCAGAGACGACAAAGCTGCCGGTACCGGAGTTGGCGAACCCAATGCTGAACCGAAGCATGTCGGTCTTGCTCCATGCGCCTTCAGGGATCACCGTGACCTTTCCAGACGCGATTTCTGATGTGAAATTTCGCCGGATGCACTCAATGTTTACCGGGTCGGGCTCGACGAGGACAGCTTTGGCCGCGCCGCGCCGCAGGGCGTCATCATCGAATGTCCCGATGTGAGCGCCGACATCCACGACTACGTCTCCGGGGCGCACGTTGTAGTCCGGACTGTACTCGGAAATCCATTGCTGCTCTGCGAGAATGTACGCGAGAAGCGCGAGACCGTCCAGATCGTTCCCGGCGATCTTAATCCAGAAGGCGCGAGTGGGCGTCCGGATGAGTTCGATTCCGAGGCGACTATCCACTTGCTCGACGCGGAGCTGTCGTTTCGTATTCTCGCGGAGATCCCGAAAACGGCGCGTCGATTCGGGGAATTCAATCAACTGACGCCACGGACAAGGGATATTTCCACCCACGGCTTTGGCCACAACAGCGGCCGCCCAAACTCGCTGGTTGACGGCTAAACCCAAAGTCGCACCGACGGCGAGTCCGAGAAACACGACCGGCACGTATGCGATTTTTGATAGACCTCGAGTCCGGCCAGCCTTATCGGGCGGCGCGCTGCTCCGGGCATGCATGAAACAACGGTACTTTGGTGGCCGCTGAATGAGAAATGCTCACTTTAGTTATTGGGACGTGGAAACGGCAACGTTCTGAAACTGCACGCGTCATTCAATTTAAGTAGATTGAATCTTGGCGAGGGATACCGTTAGAGTGTTGATCTGAGTTACACCCGACTAACATCTATAATCTCAGGACGGGTCGCGTTCGTGCGTAGCCGTGCTATTTGGTCGTGATCGGCGCGGTCGCGGCTGGTTTACTGTTCACCAAAACGTGCACCTCTTTCCACTTGGCGCCGGCGGCGAGCATGGGCATAGTCAAGGTAGCTTGCCTGCCATCGGCACTGAGTTCCGGCATGTTGATTCCCTGCGGGTTGGCGCCAGAGGCATCGGACAAGACTTCGAAGCTCAGCTTGGCGCCGCACTCTTCCAAATTGACGAACTGCGTTCCGGTGACCGTCAGCTTAGAGTCGGTGAGGACTGCGGATGCGATCGTAGGCACCGGGGCGACCGCGAACTGATCTTTGGGCGGTTTATCGCTGGATGGCGGCGCTTCGGCGGACCCGACCCTCACCTGTACCTGCCAACAGGCGGGAGCAAACCCTTTATCGTCGAACTGAATTTGTGTGAGAGTACGTGCCGGGTTCTCGATCTTTTGGTCGGCGATGCCGGATGGCGTAACGGCGTGGGCCGTGACGGCCACGGGGGTGAAGAAGTTCGTGCCTTTCACGGTTACGGTTGAGCCGCTGGTGGATACTTCGCTGATCGTCGGCGGAGGAAGCGTATAATCGGGCACCGGGTACGGGAACTTCGTGCTTTCCATGGTGGCGCCCTGAGTGTTCTTTTTCGTGACCTGAAACGTGAGAACGGTTTTCGGGGGAACCGGTTTCGTGAGGGTCAGCTTAACATTCAGCACGCCGTCGCCGGATCCCTCGGGAACGGCGCCCACCGTCAGGCCGAGCGCGGCCGCTTCGGCAATTACGGGTGTCCCGCTGGCCAGGAACGAGCCGTGAATCACGCACGTGTGGTCACCGGGCTCCGCCCAGAATTCGGGCTGATCGGCGCCCTTGCAATCAATCGACGCAATGATGGGCGGGATGTTGTCGACGTCCACCGTCATGCTGCCGCTGACCACGACATGCACGTTGTTCAGGGAAAGCGAGCCGAGGAGCCTGTAGAGCTGGTTATCGGTGAGGGGCTTGAGGTCCGTGTCCACTACGGCTTTAGCTGCGTCCCTGGCGTTCTGCCGTTCCTTGAGGTCTTCCTGGTCCGCTTTGTACGTCTCCTTGTGCTTGGCGGCTACCGCGGGATCCGCGTTGGGGTTGTCTTTGTCCTGCTCGATCAGCGCCTCGTCGCGGATCAGCGCGGCGTTGGCCCTTCTCACTCGCTCGTCGGCGCGGTCCAACCGCTCCTGGTCATTCGCGAGCTTTACCCGATCGAGCATGGCGTAAGCCCCCAGAAGGTCTTGCAACGCCTTATCGATGGCCTCGTCACTGCCGAAGACCTGCGACAGAACCGGCTCCAGGATCGGCCTGGTCTGCGGATCGATAATCATGAGCAAAGGATTAAAAAACAGCGCCGGGGACGAGCGGAAGATCTTCTCCAGGCTGGGGGTCAAGAACCGCTTGATGGGGAAGAACGCGATCAGAATATCGGCCGCCTGCTGCGGAATGACCTTATTGTTGCGAAACCCGTAGTCGCTGACGCGGTCGAGTTGGCCCTGCATGCCGTCCGGAAACAAAGCGGCGAACCCGGGCACGAGGGCGCCGTTCCAAGCGCCGATCCCCTTGACCACGTCTGTGGTGAAGGGGAAGGCGAATGCCGTTCCGATAGCCCCGAGGACCGTGATCGTGCGCAACCCTAAATTCCGCCCGGTCCACGGCTGGCGATCGAGCATCTCGCCGCGGACGATGCGGTATTCCACGCTGGCCACCTCCAGCGGGCTGCCGCGCGATTGGTAGGGTCTTTTCTGCGCGCCCGTCAGGCCGCGCACCCCCGTGACGCCCATCGGCCCGGCGAGGCCCCAGTCTTTGAGATCGATAAAAAGGCTGTGGACAATGAATGATGCGTCATTGCTGCGGTTGGAGATATTGACCTCGATCACGGCATAGTTCCGCGCCACCTCGCCGCCGAAAACCCGGCGGGCGATCGGTTCGGGGAGCATGACGGCTTCGATGTTGACGCTGTCGGCGACGTTGACGCTCGCGGGAATGGGGATGCCGGCGGACGCGCCTTCCGTGAGTGCTTTCTGCGCGGCTTGCGCCTCCGCGTCGGCCTTGGCCGAGGTTTGAGCGTGTAGCGCAAGCAAAGCGACAAAGAGCAATAAGAAGCCGATCTTCATCTTTTGAAATCGCTTTGCATAAGTAGAGGAAATTATGTGGTAGTCCGATCGGTAGAGTCAAGAAATATTTCCCCAGACTTGCCAGCATTCAGTTGACATATTGAAGGTCGTACTGGATAAGAGAGCGAATCATGGGCGCAATCGTTTACTTACTACGGGCTCCAATCCCCATCGGTTCAATCTTGATATTGCGCTTACGAGCGGCTATACGCGGCAAGCGTTGGTGTGCTTTTCATATTTCCATTGGAATTTGCTGCCGCCATTTTGGGTTATGACCGCCTCGGTTGCAGTCACATATATCGTGCCATGAAACATTCGCCCACATATCGAAAGCGTGTGGCTGGCGGCGATAAGCGCTCCGCTCAGTGATAGGCTGTGGCAGTGAGCCCTGTTGACATTCTCAAGCACTGGCTGGCTGCCATCAACGGCCATGACGTGAGCGCCCTCACGGCGCTAATGGCAGCTGATCATGTCTTCGTAAACTCGCTGGGAAATCGGGTGGATGGCGCACGATCAATGGAGGCTGGTTGGCGGGGGTATTTCGCAATGTGTCCGGACTACTGGATTCGCGAAGACTGTTCGATCGCTGAAGGCGAGATGATGCTTATTGCTGGGGAGGCGGGCGGAACTATCGATGGCGAGTCATGGCGGACACCGGCAGCTTGGAAGGTGGTGATCCGCGATGGCCGTGTCGTGGAATGGCGGGTGTTTGCGGATAACACGCCAGTTTATGAGATCTTGCGAAGGCGTCGGCCGTAGCGCTATCCCGCGGCTTTACTGCGATTTCTTCGCATGAAAATCCCCGCGCATTTCGATGCGATGAGCATTGTGAACCAGCCGGTCGAGGAGGCCATCGGCCAGGGTGGGGTCGCGCCGCAGATATCCCGAGGATGCGCCGCCGCATGACGCCAGGATCCAGACAATTTGACTTTATCTTGTATTCTGGCGGTGAGGGTGGGATTCGAAGACAGACCAGTGCTTCATACCGTGGAAGTTATTGATTTGTAATTGCGAGGTTTCCCATTTTTCCCAGGGTTCCCGTGCAGCGTTCCACCTAATTCCACCCTGGCAGCGGTGAGGGTGGGCTCGGAAACCGTACCGTCGGAGGGCAGTGGGGGTGCCTAACGAACGCTCACCGCGCCCGAACGGCCCGGTGGGTACAATGATGCGTATGTTCGACCTAGTTTCCCTTGGCGCTGCATTGACCAGCGTCAAAGCACTTATCGATTTGGCCAGGAACGCTAGCGGGCCGAGTGCCCCAAAACATTGGGCCCGCGCCCGGCCACGCTCGACGCGCCGCCAAGTCAGTGACGGCTTATAGACTCGGAGTTCACAAAACTCTCACTGGCGAGTTTGAAAGAAACCTGCCCCTATCCAGACGAACACATGAAGCAAAGCCCAGGGGATCAGAAAACCCACTGATCCCAGAGCAAAGCACAAACCAGCCGCCATCAATGCTGAAGGCGGCTTCACATTTGGAAGGTCACCGCCGGTGACGAAGTGTATCGATTTCACTTGCCACGACTCATTTACGCTCACGTAGTCGATACCATCGGAACCCACGGAACAAACGACACTGAATTCAGGTGGAAGTTTGACGGTGGAATTCGCATCTCGACAGTTCGTAACTGCCCGTCGGATGGAAGACTGCGATAGCTCGTACATCTGCACCTTATCGGTGTATACAAGATATCCCGCGACTATCCCGCTCACTGCGCCGAGACAGCCAGTGGCTATAGCCAAGCGCCGCATTCCTTCTCTGGCGTTCATCGTGCGTTAGTAAGCTTCCTGAGTTCGAAGAGGATAGCGATCAAGAGTAAAATTAAGACACTCGCGACGAGAGTCAACGATCCCATTATCGTAGCGACGACAACACCAAGCGCGATCAAAGCCCCGAGGGGAGCCACAAGCTCGATGAGGACTGAACCGATGGCCTGTGCAAGAAACCAAGGTAACTGGACGAAAAACCAGATTCCTGCAATAGGGCATTTGATCCAATTTACAATTGTTGGATCGGCCTCCCACCTCGCGATTGACGCATGCCAATCGAGCCAACCTTGGGCGAAAGGATGCCCCCGTTCAGATTCATCCTCGTTATGAGTCGGAATCGGTGGGGGCATCACTCGGGTTAAAGCTATCACCGTCATTAATCCGTCCGCAAGTTCCAGTAAGCGTCGAAAGTACCATGGGCCTTCCGCCAAAATTCGTAACAGTCTCAGACGGGAGCAATCCGGATGAAGCATGCTAAAATGGTAGTGTAGTCGACCTTCAGTAGGGTCACTATCCACCCGTAGCCGCAGGCACCGGAGCGGCTCCCCACAATTCAGGAGGCTCAAGTCGCATGGCACAAGCCACGCCCGAGCCCATCTTACTCTCCGGACCCCAGGTCGCCAAACGTTTGGGCATTTCCTACGCCTCGTTCAAGCGCCTAGTCGCCCGGAAGATTTTCACTCAAATCAGAATTCCCAGAACACGGCCGCGCTATAGCTGGGCTGTCGTTCAGGAGGAACTCTCACAATATATCCTCCTCTCATCGATACAGGAGCCGAACCATGTCTAGCGTTGCAGAACAATTGAACCTGATGCCAATTTACGCAAAGGCGAAAGCAATTCACGATAACGAGTTGCTCCCCGCCCACCGAGACCGGGTGAAGAAATTCCTCGAATCCGGAGACCCGAACCATCTGTACCCAAGCGCTCCCGGCAGCGAGAAGAAGCTGAAGAGCAACTTCGGTAACCTCTCCCACACAGATCTCCAAAGCCAGCCGAGCGTGTTCATGACTGTCATCGAAGGGCCATTAACCGACAGCGGCGGAGTCGCCGGTCGCGTTGCTGGAGACCTGCCACTTAGGCTGGCCGCCCTGGCACTCGCCAAGCGCGAAATGCGGCTGGCGACGGCGCAGGAGTGCGCCCTGTGGATCGCCGAGGGCGAGCAGCGCCGCAAGGATGCCCAGGAAGCGGCTAAACGTAAAGCGGACATCCAAGCCGGGCGCGATGCCGAACTGGCAGCCCTGCGCGAGAAAGCCGACCTGTTGGAGCGCATTCAGAAGGCCGAGACCAATATTGAGCGGACGAAAGCAGGTGCCCAATGAGGCTT
>CAYMHP010000250.1:0-9242 GCA_964390225.1 uncultured Solibacteraceae bacterium | reverse complement strand
TCTTTTTGCAGGCAGCCGGTCACCGTCATGTTCTGCCCGGTTATCTTCTCCGTTCGATCAGCGGACTTAGTTTGCGCCTGCGCCAAACCGCAGGTCAGCGTAAGACCGACTAACCCAGCCAGTAACAAATGTTCATATCGGCTCGTCATGTTTTCAAACCTCCGTTCGGCTTTGATCTCGGTGGAGCAAAACGAGTTCCGCTGTACGGGATCGTGCAGGGGACTGCGCCGTTGGCGAGCTTACGGACAACCAGCGAGATTTTTGCGGTTGCCTTCGTCCAAGAGCAGTAGAGGCGGTAGAAGCGCTCATGGAAAATTCAGCACTGTCGAGAATGCGAGTTTAACTGGTAGGCCGGGCTGGATCCCACGCTGGCCGACGGCATCCTCGACCGACTGGTTAACAATGCTCACCGCATTGAGATTCGGAGTGAGTCGATGCGCAAGAATCGAGGGAAGTAGACGACCTAATCATCGAATCGCGCGGCACACTCGGGCAAAGCGATAAGCAAGACGCGGCGTTGTACACTGCTGTGGGGAGATTGGTCCCGTGCGTGAGTACGACCTAATCGCGGAATGGTATGCGTCTGAGCGTATCGACCAGGCAGGTGTACCGGAAATTACCGCGCTATCCTCCTCGATCCCACCCGGCTCGCGAGTTCTCGACATTGGTTGTGGTAATGGCATCCCGATCACACGCGCCTTGCTGCGCGCCGGCCATATTGTGATTGGCCTCGATAGCTCTGGTGCCATGCTCGAACGGTTTCGAGATAATTGTCCTGAAACGCCCGCCATCCGAGGCGTTGTCTACGCTTGCCCGTTCGCCGATGGCAGTTTTGACGCTGCGGTTGCGTGGGGAGTTATGTTCCACCTTAGCCGTGAAAACCAGATCCAGGCAATCGCGAGCGTCTCGCGTGTTCTGAAGATGGGGGCGCCATTTCTATTTACGTCGGGTGACGCCGATGACCTCGAGGGCAAAGAAGGTGTGATGAATGGCATCAGATTTCGATATTTTTCCTTTAGCATCGAGAATTACCGACGCATTCTCGATGATCAAGGGTTCACACTGATCGGCCTCCATGAAGACAAGGGCGGGAATACCCACTACCTGGCGACGAAGAGTTCTGAACTGTTGGGTAAGCCAATTCACTAGCCGACAATCGGAGCGCTTATCGCGCTCCCTCCTGAAGCTGGCGCGGCGCCGCCGTCGCATCATTCTGTTCAATTTTTGTGGCACCCTCATTGTGGACGCGATTGCGATGGGCTTAGCGGCGGCACAGCGTTCTTACGCCCTTGCTGGCCGCCCTCGTGCACGTCTCTTCGGAAATGGCCTTCATCTTCAATTCTGCCCGACTGGTGCCTTCCTCGAGATTGAAGCCGTCGAGCGTCTCCAGCGTCTTCCGGAAGAGCGAGCGGCGCGTCGTGTTATCGGGCAAAACACTGGCCGCTGCTAAGCGTTGCCGCTAAATGAAACTACCGCTGGCCAAAAAAGACTGTAGTTGATTTGTAGTGAGAAGGAGCCTCACAGGCCCTCACGGAGCATCAGATTCCCTCAGTGTTCACTGAGGCCGTGGAAACCAACATTGAAATGAAAGGCCTTGTTTGGCTCTGGTAGGCCCGGCTGGACTCGAACCAGCGACAACCTGCTTAGAAGGCAGATGCTCTATCCACCTGAGCTACGGGCCCCCTCGTATCAACACGAGTTTAGCGCACGTGGCCCGCAGCGCGGTCCTGCTCGAGGAGGGAGGCTGAACTTGGGAGCAGGAACATGAGCGTTCGCAGGACCGCATCCCAATCGTAACGGAAAAACCCGCTCGAACATAGGACCGTGCGGTACCGAAAGTACTAAGGAACTATCGTATATTAACGGTTACTAACTGCCTCATTTAATAGGACTAAAACTCTTACTTGGCGCGTGATTTCCACTGCACCCGGGAGAGGACTTCCGCGATCGCCGAGTCGATCCGCGGATCGCTTTCGAGCGCCGCAGAAGCTGCCACGATCATCCCTGGCCCAGCCTGAACAGAGCCTTCCGGAGACGACACGATCACGACTGCGTCACCTAACGCCAGCGCCTGGACCGCTGACGTAAGGAGCGGATCATTCCGTCTTGCGAGCCCGTGTGCCAGGTCGACGATGCGGAAGGCGGAACGAATCGGGCCGCGCACCGGCCTCCCGCCGGCCGGTTCGCAATTCTGGAAGACCGCCGCCGGTGACAGGACGGCGCGGCAAACTCCGCTCGCATCGGCGATCCGCAGGCTTACGTTTCCATACGATACGGAGGCCGCTCGCAAATCGCCCAGAGCGGCCCCGATCACCTGCACGGCTTGCGGCGGATCCCCTTTGCCGTCGCCAACGGAATGCAACACGATGTTCGCGCGCTCGAGGCCATATTGCTTAATCGCTTGCGCGGCGATCAGGTCTGCCGTGGAAAGCGGAAGCGCAAACCCGACCGTGGCGATCACCGCGCGGGCGCCGTGCCGGTCTTCGAGCGCCAGCGCCTGCGCACTCTCCGTGGCTGCGAAGCCCGCCTGGTAATCGGCAACTGGGGCCCACAGGGTGGCGCCGAGCAGGAACTCAATAGCGATATAGCCAGCGAGCCTTCTCGATAACCTTCTCGGCATTGGGCAGAAATGCCTCTTCGAGCGGCTGGCTGAAAGGGACCGGGGTATCCGGCGCGGTCACCCGCACGATGGGCCCATCCAGATACTCCCATGCGCTTTCCGTCAGTGTCGCAGCCAGTTCCCCAGCCATGCCGCCGGTCCGGGTATCCTCGTGCAACAGCAGCACCTTGGCCGTCTTTTTGGCGCTTTCGCAGACGGTCTCGCGGTCCAGCGGCAAGAGTGTCCGCAGGTCCACCACCTCGATCGAGATACCTTCGCCGGCCAGCTTTTCCGCGGCTTCCAGGGCCACCCACACCATCGCACCGTACGTAACGATGCTGAGGTGGAGCCCTACGCGCACCACCTTAGCATTGCCGATCGGAACCGTGAACTCTTGTTCCGGGAGTTCTTCCTTCACTTTGCGGTAGAGGCCTTTGTGTTCAAAGAAGAGCACGGGGTCGTTGTCGCGGATGGCGGATTTGATCAGGCCCTTGGCGTCGTACGCCGTTGCCGGCGCCACCACCTTCAACCCAGGCGTGCGGACGAACCACATCTCCGGGTTCTGCGAATGGTAGGGGCCGCCGTGAATTCCTCCGCCGGAAGGCGCGCGCACCACAATCGGCACGGGCGCATTCCAACGGTAGCGGCACTTCGCGGCAAAGTTCACGATCTGGTCGAAGCCGCACGTGATGAAGTCGGAGAACTGCATTTCCGCGACAGGGCGCAATCCCATCAGGCCGGCGCCGATGGATGCTCCGACGATGGCCGATTCGGAGATGGGCGTATCCACCACGCGCTTCTCTCCGAACTTCTCGAGGAACCCGGCGGTCACTTTGAACGCGCCGCCGTAGGCGCCGATATCCTCGCCGATCAGGAACACGCCAGGATCGCGTTCCATCTCCTCCCAGAGCCCTTCGCGGATTGCTTCCAAATACGTGGTGGCGGCCATCGGACTCAGGAGCGCTCGTAAACGTCGTCGAGCAGTGTGGCGGGGTCGGGAAACGGGCTGCGCTCGGCCCAAGCGACGGCTTCATCCACTTCCTGCCGGATGCGCGCGCGCACCTGCTCCAGGTCGGTGGGCGAAGCCCATCCCGCTTCGAGCATCCTGCCTTCGAGCCGTGTGATGGGGTCGAGTTTCCCCCATTCATCCCACAGGTGCTTGGGGACGTAGTCCGCGGCGTCGTGCGCGGAATGCCCGGTCATACGGAACGTCTTGCATTCCAGCAGGTAGGGCCCTGCTCCGGCGCGGGCGTGCGCCACCGCGCGGAGAGCGGCTTCATGCACCGCCAGCACGTCGTTGCCGTCGACGGATTCAGCCGGGATGTTGTACGCCGGCCCGCGGTCGGCCACATTGGCGCAAGCCATCTGCTTGCTCACCGGGGTCGAGTAGGCATACTGGTTGTTGTTGCAGACGAAGACCACCGGCAGCTTCTGGACGGACGCGAGATTCAGTCCTTCGTGCCAGTCGCCGCGGCTGGTTGCGCCGTCGCCGAAATAGCAGAAGACCACGTTGTCCTTGCCCATGTATCGCAAGGCGAGCGCCGCGCCCGCGGCTACCGGAACGTTGGCAGCCATGGCGCTGATGATCGCGACGATGTTCAACTTCAGATCGCCCATGTGCATGTTGCCGTCTTTACCGCGGGTGAGCCCGTCCACGCGCCCCATGTATTGGGCGAAGACGCGGGCTGGCGGCACGCCGCGCACGAAGAAAATCCCCATGTCCCGATGCGACGGAAACAGCACGTCGCCCGGGTCTGCCACCAAGGACGTTCCGATGGGAATGGCCTCCTGCCCGCGCCCCACGTAGACGCCGCCCAGCACTTTGCCCTGGCGGTACAGCTTGCGTTCGATGCGGTCTTCCACTTCGCGCATCAGAGACATGTAGTAGAGGCACTTCTGGGCGACTTCGGCCTGTTCGCCTGCGGGCTGCAATTTCGGGGGGACTGCCAACTCTAGCGCGCTCATGGACCGACCTCTCCTATGTAGCTGCAATGGAGTAGTATAACGCCCTTTGGAGATGCCGGTCGCCGGTGGATTCCGTACATTCGGGGCGTGCCGGTGGCGCTTGAAACCAGGACCCGCCGCTACATTGAAATTGGAGGCGGAATTACTTGAATGGCGTGCATGGCTACCCGCGGCCTCAACTCGAGCGGGCGGAATGGCTCTCCCTGGATGGGGAGTGGGATTTCGTGCTGGACCCCGATTGCCAGTGGCGGCTACCCGGCCAGCCTCACTGGAACAGCAAGATCCGCGTTCCGTTTTCGCCAGAAACGCCGGCCAGCGGCATCGCGAATACCGGCTTCTACCGCGCCTGCTGGTATCGAAGGCAATTCGACGTGCCGCGTTTGGAACCCGCCGAACGGGTGCTCCTGCATTTCGGCGCTGTGGACTACAGCGCCCGCGTGTGGGTGAACGATCATGTAGTGGCCGAGCACGAAGGCGGCTACACGCCCTTCGAGTCGGATATCACCGATTATTTGCTCACCGAGGGTCCGCAGACGATTGTAGTGTGCGCGGAGGATGATCCCGCCGATCTCTCCAAGCCGCGCGGGAAGCAGGACTGGCAATTGGAGCCCCACTCCATCTGGTACCCGCGGACCTCCGGGATCTGGCAGTCGGTCTGGATCGAGCGCGTGCCGCCAACCTACATCGGGTCGCTGCGTTGGACTCCCAACGTGGAGCGATGGGAGGTCGGCTTCGAAGCGTGGCTTGGCGGGGAGCGCCGCGAGGGATTACGGCTGAACGTGAAGCTCTACGCCGGCGACACGCTTCTGGCCGACGACACCTATGCCGTGGTGGCCGGAGAAGTCCACCGGCGCATCGCTCTTTCCGATCCGGGTATCGACGACTACCGTAACGAACTCCTGTGGAATCCAGCCACGCCAACCTTGATCTATGCCGAACTGAAACTGTGGGGCGCGCGGGGCGAACTCGTCGATACGGCCCGCAGTTATACCGCGCTGCGCTCTATGGGCGCCCAGGGGGATAAATTTGTCCTCAATGGACGTCCTTATCAGTTGCGCCTGGTGCTCGACCAGGGTTACTGGCCCGAAAGCGGCCTGACGGCGCCGGATGACGAGGCCTACCGGCGCGACGTGGAACTGGCCAAGGCCATGGGCTTCAACGGCGTGCGCAAGCATCAGAAAATTGAAAGCCCGCGGTTTCTATATTGGGCCGACGTGCTCGGACTCCTCGTATGGGAGGAGATGCCGAGCGCCTATCGCTTCACAAAAACTTCAATCGAACGGCTGGCGCGGGAGTGGACCGAAGCGATCTCCCGCGATGCGAGTCATCCGTGCATTGTGGCCTGGGCTCCATTTCACGAGTCCTGGGGCGTACCGGACCTGCCCGACAGCCCCGCGCAGCGGCACTACGTGCAGGCTCTGTATCACCTCACGAAAACGCTCGATCCGACGCGGCCCGTCATCGGGAACGACGGCTGGGAGAGCGTTGCCACCGACATCATCGGCATTCACGATTACGATGACGATGCCGATCGCATCGCCAAGCGCTACATGGTTGACGAGATTCCGCGCCTGTTTAAGCGCGAGCGCCCGGGTGGAAGGCTGTTGCTCCTCGAAGGCCACCCGCAGGAGCAGCCCATTATGTTGACGGAGTTTGGCGGCATCGCGTTTGCCCGCAATATCGCGGGAGCGTGGGGCTATTCGCGCACCGAAACCGAAGAAGAGTTCGCCAAGCGGTACCTGCATCTGTTGCGCGTAGTCCGTACCATCCCGATGCTGGCCGGCTTCTGCTACACGCAGTTCACCGACACGTACCAGGAGGCCAACGGTCTGCTCTACATGGACAGGACGCCGAAGATTCCAATTGAGCACATCGCCCTGGCGACCCGCGGCCCGCGCACGAAGCGCGATTTCCAACTGGAGTTCGAGTGGCGCGAGCGCATCATGAACCAGCAGCGGCACCAATACATGATTCCGAGCGAAGACCACCATACTGCGAATGATCCACGCTGACCTGACCCGCGCCGAGCCTCAGTCCGAACCCGATCGCACGCGCACGAAGCTCTTCCGCTCCTTCTGGATCGCGGGCTTCGAGTGCTCGTGCCACATCAATTCCGCCGGAGCGCGGCTGGATATGACAGCGGCGCTGCAGCATGATGTGTACGCGGCCGAGGACTACCACCGCATGCGGGAACTCGGCATGGCCACCGCCCGCGACGGAATCCGCTGGCACCTGGTGGATCGTAATGGCGACTATGACTGGTCCTCCTGGATTCCCATGCTCGATGCGGCGTGTCGTGAAGGCGTGCAGGTCATCTGGGATCTGTGCCACTACGGCTGGCCGGATGACTTGGATATCTTCTCGGACGCCTTCATCCAGCGGTTCGCGAAATTCGCCGCGGCTGGGGCTCGCGTGCAGCGCAAACACACCGGTCAAGCCGGCTTCTATGCCCCGGTGAACGAGATTAACTTCTTCACCTGGGGCGCTACCCGGGACTTGATTTTCCCGTACGCGTTTGGCCGCGATGGCGAGTTCAAACGGCAGTTGGTGCGTGCATCACTGGCGGCCAGCGATGCCATTTGGAGCGTAGATCCGGAAGCGCGCATGGTCTATCCCGAGCCGCTGATTCACAACGTGCCGCCGCGCTGGCGTCCTTGGCTCACGGGGCCCGCCCAAGCGCAGCGGCAGAGTCAGTTCGAGGCGTGGGACATGATTGCCGGGCGCGTCGCGCCCGAACTGGGCGGCGCCGAGAAGTATCTCGATATCGTGGGCATCAATTTCTACGCGGCGAACCAGTGGGAAGTGCCCGGCGGCCGCAAGCTGCACTGGGACGCCGGCTCCGACGACCCGCGCTGGATGCCTCTGCACAAGCTGCTGGCGGAGGTTTACGAGCGCTACCGGCGGCCGCTGTTTATCGCCGAGACCAGTCATTACGGGATTGGCCGCGCCGATTGGCTGAACGAAATCGCAGACGAGGCATGCCTGGCGCGCGAGGCGGGCGTTCCGCTCGAAGGCGTGTGCCTTTATCCGATTCTCGATCGCTTCGACTGGGAAGACCCGACGCACTGGCATAACAGCGGGCTGTGGGATATGGTGCCTAACGGCAAGGGCCATTTTCAGCGCGTACTGCATCAAGAGTATGCTCAGGCCTTGCAACGCGCGCAGGCGTTGCTGGAACGCTGCTGACACACACACAACGCCGCTTCTGTCGCACGAACCCGTGCGCATTTCTACACACTGGCAGGGCACCTGCATTTGGCAAGGACACTGCGTGCCTCTGGCTCGCGCGTCACAACTGTATTTCTGACAAGCAGGAGGAAGGATGCAAAGCAGGCATACGATTCTTACGTTTTCCCACCTGCGTTGGGATTTTGTTTACCAGCGCCCTCAGCATTTACTGTCGCGATTGGCCTTAACTCATCGTGTAATTTTTATAGAGGAACCTGTATTCAACGAATCATCCACTCCTGGATGGCAATTCATCGAGCCTGAGCCGAATCTTCTCATTGCGCGCCCCTATACTCCCGTTAGCGCCCACGGTTTTCATAACGAACAGATGCCGCACTTGAAAGAGTTGGTGCGTCAACTCATCGAAAAGGAGCAACTCGGCGAGTACGTATTGTGGTTCTATACACCGATGGCGCTGCCGCTGGCGGAGGGTCTCAAACCGGTTGCCGTGGTGTATGACTGCATGGACGAGCTGTCCGCATTCCTGAACGCCCCGCCGGAACTGCTGCAGCGCGAAGAGGAGTTACTGCGGAGAGCCGACCTGGTGTTTACCGGAGGGCCGAGCCTTTTCCGCGCGAAGAAAGACCGGCACCCGCGATCCTATTGCTTCCCAAGCAGCGTCGATGCGAAACACTTTGCCGTGGCGGCAAACGGCATGACGGAGGCGGAGGACCAGGAATCGCTGCCTCACCCGCGCCTCGGCTTCTTTGGCGTAATCGATGAACGGCTGGACGTACCGTTGCTCAAAGCGATTGCCGATGCTCATCCGGAGTGGCAGATCGTCATGGTCGGACCGGTCGTGAAGATCGATCCGGCGACATTGCCTTCGAACCCAAATATCCGGTATTTCGGCCAGCGCACCTATCAGCAGTTGCCTGCATATCTCAAGGGATGGGATGTCTGCCTTTTGCCATTCGCGCGCAATCAGTCGACGAAATATATCAGCCCGACCAAAACACTCGAGTACATGGCCGCGGAGAAGATGATCGTCAGCACTCCGATCACCGACGTCGCCGAGCCTTACGGCGACATCGTGTATTTGGGTTCCACGCCCGAAGAATTCATTGCGGCTTGCGAGCGTGCTTTGAGCGCGAGCCCGGAAGAGCGCGCCGAACGCCGGCAGAAGATGCGCGAGGTTTTGAGAAATACCTCGTGGGATAAGACGGCGCAGCGCATGAACGAACTGATCGACGAGGTCGTATCCGCGAAGAAGGGCACCCGCCCTAAGCGGGATGCGGCGCGGGCCGTCGTGATCGGCGCCGGACCTACCGGCTTAAGCGCCGCCTACCACCTGGGCGAGGATTCGATTCTGCTGGAGCAGAACGATGAAGTCGGCGGCTGGTGCCGGTCCATCGAAAGCAACGGCTTCACCTTCGATTACGCCGGCCACATCATGTTCTCGAACGAGCCGTACGTTCACCAGCTCTATCAAATGCTGCTCGGCGACAAC
>CAYMHP010000249.1:3657-9443 GCA_964390225.1 uncultured Solibacteraceae bacterium | reverse complement strand
CGGGTCAGCCTCGGGCTGACCCCGTTCCCAAGGCTGACCCCATTTCCCACATTCCCCCTGAGAGGTTTAATCGCCTGTCGGTTTCTCGGCGTGATCGATAATGATTACTTCAACTTCACCCGTTCCGCGTTCCAGTTTCAATCCGATGCGTTCTATTGCCGTAAAGATGTCTGGGCTATCACCAGCGACCGGCGCCCCGGCGGGCGGCGCGAGTAGAGTGCCTTCGGGTGAAAACTCCAAATCGAAGTCGTACCTCTTGGTCAATCCGGTTTTGTCAATTACCGGCCGATCCAGGATATCCTGCAAAGCCGAGGCAAACCTCGGCATCGTGGCAGCGCGCGCCGGGAGCAGCGGCCCGCCCTTTGGCGATGGGCCGATGAGCAGGTTAGATTTTTCAGGCGCGAGCGTGCTTTCGGGCATCTTCGGCCCGGCCTTTCCGACGATCAAATTGTACACGGCTACTTGTTTCCTCTCCCGATGAAAGCGAAGCTTGAAACGCTCCGCCAGGAGGTTCTGAAACCGTGCCATGTTTTCCGCAGCCGAAGGCCGGGTCTCGCCGGGCTCTATCGCAACGATCTCGTACCGGTCAGAATCGACCCATGCGGGTCCTCCGGAAATCAACGCGGCAGGAAGGCTGTACGCAGCTGCGATGCATTGTTTCAACGTTTGGTTAAACGCTGTCCAGCGACGCGCGTCAATAAAACGAAACCATCTCGGGCCAGGCTCCGTGGCACTGGGTTTAATCGTCGCGACCTCGAACTCAGGAGCTGGCGGAGCGGTGTTCTGCGCCTGGGCAAGGCCCACCAGTGCAAGCACGACTGAAGCCAGCTTCAGACAGTCTCGATTCGGCTGTTTAGTGGACAAGACAACCCTCCAGGATGCGCGACCGCACGCGCCGTTTCACGATTGGGCCGTTGGGATATCTGTCCAATACCCGAGCATTTGGCACCAACCAAATTCGCCGCTACTGTTGCTTACCGTATCGCTTCCGGAGGGATCCGGCGGTCGAGCCGCATGGGAGTTACCCGGCGACGCCAGGCGGGAGAACGCTATGGCGTAAGCCCCACACGGCGCACTAGATCAATGAAACGCGCGTCGCCACGCAATGGATCGAGCCGGGGATCGACCTTCAGCTTCATCATCCACGCGGACCGTTCCTGAAACGCGCCCTCGAGCCATTCCATCGCCCGATCATTATCCCCGAGCCCGGCCCAGATCAGAGCTCTTCCGTAATTCGATACGTAACGCTGTTTTGCGAGTTCACCAAGCCTGTCGAGAGCCTTGCGGGCCTCAGCTCGATGGCCGGAAACCGCATAGATGTGGCCCAACGCGGCGACGTCAATCGGGGCGCCGCCGGACAACTCGACCGCCCTCCGCAATTCTGATATTGCTCGCGGATACATTCGATTCGCTTCGTAAACCTGACCAAGATCGCGATGACCGGGGACGAAATCCGGATTGAATTCGAGCACCTTCTGTATCGGTGCAATGGCCTCGGCATACCGCCCCGCGTCATAGAGCCGCGTTCCCATGCTCACCGCGGCGATCAGATAGGCGGGATCAAGTGCATGCGCGCGAGCGGTCTCGGCGAGGCATTCTCCGAAGCGTCCCACGTCACACAGATATTCCCCATACCACAGCCGCGCGGTTGCGTAACTGGGGCTCAACTCGACGGCGCGCTGATATTCCGCCTCCGCGCCCCGCCAATCCCGTTCATAAACTTCCCGGATCACGGCACGCGCGGTGTGAGCCTCGGCGCTGGTTTCATCCAATTGCAAGGCCTTCTCCGCGTCCGCCCTCGCTTTCGGCATGCCCTCTCTCGCCGGGATCGCTTCTTGCCCATAGCCACTGAGCACCATGTGAGCGTCGGCCCGCCCCGCGTATGCTTCCGCGTAGCGAGGCTCTTTTTCAATTGCCTGGGTGAAGTATCGAACTGCCTCCTGCAGCGCCGCCGGGGTGCGCCGATTCCACAGGTATCGGCCTTGCAGATAGGCCTCGTGTGCGTCCGGGTCAATCGGATTGGCGCTGAAACGGCGCCGTTCCTGGGAGTTGAGCTTACCTCCCAGTTGCTCCGCGATCCCCCGGGCAATCTCATTCTCCAGGAGTAGAATATCCCGCGAACTACGCGCGTAGCGATCGGCCCAGACGTGCCGATCGGTGGCTGCCTCGATGAGCTGCGCGGTGACTCGTACGCGGTCCCCGGAGTGCACCAGGGTTCCCTCAACAACTGCATCGACGCCGAGCTCGCGGGCAATTTGCGGCAGGGGCTTGCTATGCACGCCCTTGTACTGCATTACGGATGTCCGGGAAATCACTTGGACCGAATTGATTTTCGCCAATGCAGTGATCAGCTCGTCGGTGACCCCGTCGGCGAAATAATCCTGCGCCGGGTCGCCCGAAAGGTTCTCCAGCGGCAGGACCGCCAGAGATTTGATCTGAGAAACGGCGGAATTCCGCCCAGGCCGATTGTAAACCCAAGCGGCCGATCCCGCCACGGCAGTACAGGCGAGCACAGCCAGCGTGATCATCGAGCGCTTTGCGTGCGCCGGCTGGACAACTGGCAAAGCGGGGACCGGCTGGGCGACTGGCAGAACCGGGACCGGCTGGGCCGGGGACTCCGTCACCGTGCCGATAAAACGGTATCCTCGGCGGGGCAGAGTTTCTATGTAGCGTGGCCGGCCGGCTGTGTCGCCCAGGACGGCGCGAAGCCGGGCGACAGCATTTCTGATGCCATGTTCGAAGTCGACGAACGTATCGGCAGGCCAGAGTTCCTCCCGTAATTGCTCGCTGGTAATGAGCTGACCGGGAGTTCTGAGAAGGGCGGCGAGAACTTGCAACGGACGGCCCTGGACCGGCAATCGGATTCCGGAACGGCGCAGCTCACCGGCACGAAGATCCAATTCGAAGGCGGCGAAGCGGACGATCTGCTCAGAATCCTGTGCTTGCATCGCTACGAATTCCGATTCAGTAAGGCTATCACAGCCGGTCCGCGACTTCTCCAAGCAGAGATGCGACCTTGCGACTCCCACATCTTCAGTAGCTTACGAATGGACGCAAATGTGACAGCAAAAAGCGACGGCTGGCATTGTCCGGGATCCGCGGATCGCTTACGCTCCACGGGAGCACAGCCCCGCGGTATCGCGGGGGGCGCCACAAGGAGGGAAAATAATATGAGAATATTTAGAACCACTTTTTTTCTCTCGAACGCCCTGTTAGCGATTCCGCTGGCCGCTAGCAACGTCGTCACCGACTGGACCACGATCGCCTCTACCACCATCGTCAAGAATGGCGGCAAGGGGGCGGGAGCCTCAGCGGTTTGGTTCGCCTATACGAGCCTGGCCGTTTACGACGCGGTAAACGCGATCACCGGCCAATATCGGCCGTTCTATTACCACGGCTCTGCGGCGCCGGACGCCTCCGTGGAAGCCGCCGCTGCAGCGGCGGCTCATCGAATCCTGGTCAACTATTTTCCAGCGCAGCAGACCGATCTTGATACCCAGTTTGCAGCTTCATTGGCGACCATCGGCGCTGGGGCCTCGGCCCAGGCCGCGGGCGTTGCGGCCGGTGAAGCCGCCGCAGCCGCGCTGATTGCCGCCCGGACCGGTGATGGACTCGAAGCCAGCGTGACCTATGTTCCCGGGTCGGGTCCCGGCGTCTGGATCCCGACGCCGCCGGCGTTCGCCTCGGCAGCAACCCCGTGGCTGGGACAGATGCGCCCGTTCACCATGGCCACGGCGGCTGATTTCCGGCCAGATGGACCGACCCCGCTTGGAAGCGAGCCTTGGAAGCGGGATTACAATCTCACTCGCCTGCTCGGCGGCATGAACAGCAACATGCGGTCGGCAGCGGAGTCGGAGGTCGCAGTATTCTGGACCGAACATACCGGCCAGCAATACGCGCGAGTTTTCGGGTACCTGGCCAACAACTACGGATTAAGCGTGCCGGACACGGCCAGGATGATGGCCATGCTTTGGACCGCTTACGCCGACGCCATCGTCGGCTGTTTCGAAGCGAAGTATACATACTCATTCTGGCGGCCGGTTACCGCTATTCCTGCCGGCGGCGCCAGTTCCGATTTGCAGGCGGATGCCGCATGGCTCCCGCTGGGCACGACGCCGAATCACCCGGAATATCCAGCGGCGCACGGCTGCATCACCGGAGCCGTCACGACGATGATCGCGGGCTACTTTGGTTCCACCAGGATTCATATCGTGGTCGATAGCAAGGCGTTTCAGGAAGGCCTTCACACCCACACGTTCGAGGATACGCGCGACTTTATGGACGAGGTCTTCTGGGCGCGGATCTATGCCGGTTTTCACTACTATCACTCCCTGGAGGATGGGCGCGCACTCGGCACAACCATCGCGCACGAGTTGCTGCGGGCCCACTTTGGCCTGCAAGGCTCCCCCCGGGAAACGTCCCTGGCGCTAGAAGTGGGATCATCCCGATAACTCCGAGAATCGAAAGCGGTGCAAGCGGACAGATTGATTCGGCGCGAGCACGGAGGCAACCATGGCTAAACGAAAACTAAACGCGACGGAAGCGCTCATACTCTTCGTCGCGATCTGCAATAACCTCGCGCTCGGCCAATCACCTTCGTCAACAACTCTGGTAATCGATCTCCAGAACGCTGTGGAGTACCAGAGCGATGACCTCTCCATCCCGTCGAAGTTGGCAACCAATCCCAATCTCACGCCGTCAACCGGGTTCCGAAACTTTGGCATGATCACGATCCTGGGGGACATCGTGGCAGTGAACGGCCAGCCTGCCAAGGGCTTATATGCCGGTCGATCCCGCGGAATTGTTTCGAGCCCGGCTCCCGGACCGGGAGGCGCAATTGCTGACGTTACCAGGACGGCGATGCGGGAGCACTACTTCGAGATTTTGAAGAGCGACGGCACAGCGGTCGGAACGATTATGAGTCTGGGATTCAGCGGGGGACCCGCACCCCCCGGGGCGCCCTCAACCGAACGGGCGAATTGGGCGATTGTGGGAGGCACTGGCGCATTCCTCGGCGCGCGGGGCCTGGTAGCCGGAAGCGGTGGAAGTGGCCGAGCGGCTTCGATGAGTGAAGACCCTGGCTACCGCCGTATCAATGGTGGAACTGCGTTTTCGTTCATCCTTCACGTGATCCCATTGGCCGCACCGCAAATCGTGCTCACGCCCAACGGGCCGGCCGTGACCCATGCCGCTGACGGAACGCTCGTCACGACAGCGAAGCCCGCAAGGGCGGGAGAAATCCTTACGTTATTCGCCTCGGGTCTCGGACCGACGCGCCCTGGTGTTGACCCGGGGCAGCCGTTCCCCGCGAGTCCGTCCCAAATCGTCAACTCGCCACTCCAGGTGCTCGTGGATGGAGATCCCGGTGACGTCCTTTACGCGGGTGGTTACCCTGGCGCGGTCGATGGATTCCAGGTCAATTTCCGGGTTCCTGATAGCACCACGGCAGGACAGGCCACGATTCAATTATCCAGCGCTTGGATCACCGGGCCAGTTGTTCGTATTCCAGTGAGATAACACGGCCGAACATTCCGAATCTGGCGTTTTGAGCAATAGGTCCTCCTTAGTCGCGTAGTGCTCACCAACGACTTATCGACGCTTCATCGGCCGCTTAACGCGCCACTCGTAGAAAGCTGCTGCCGAATAGCCCAGAACGGGATTAAGATCGAGAAACGCGCTTGTGCCCACCGACACACAAACTTACAGTACGCCGAATGCAGCGAAACAACTGCAGTTTCGGCGGGCCCATTCGCCACTCGCTCGCCGGCCTACAGCGAATTCAAGTA
>CAYMHP010000249.1:0-3647 GCA_964390225.1 uncultured Solibacteraceae bacterium | reverse complement strand
TCATCGGGCTCGCGATCGGCTTGGTCGATCGCAGATACGCGATCAGATCCGACATCTGCTGCGCCGTGAACCGCGGCCACGGGATGTTCCTCTGGTTCATCTGGTCGAGCATGCGCGGGCCGTGCTCCCAGAGCACCGAGACCATCGTGATGTCGGAGTAATCCTTTTTCCCAGCGAGGCTGGGCGCGCCGCTGGACGCGTTGTTGTGGCAGGTGCCGCAGTTCTTCTCCGCGAAAACGTGCTTGCCGCGCTCGGAGTTCCCGTAGCCGCGGAAGTATTGCCGCGCCCAGATATACCCCAGGATCTGGCGCATCTCCTCCTGCGAAAGTACGGGTGGCGTCTGCGCCATCACCGGCTGGTGATTCCACATGTCGACGGCAATCTCCGTCAGGGTCTGGTTTCTCAGCCGGTCGTCGAGCGCCGACTTCCCGCTATGGCATCCCGCGCAGCCTTTCGATTCGAACAAAGTCATGCCCGTATCCGAGGGCGTGAAATGGAATGCCGTTGCCAGTTGGCGAGTCTCGGGCAGGTTCTGCAGGTATACCAGCATATCGGTGAGTTCTTGCGCGGTCAGAGGCGTCCAGCGAATCTTCCGCTTCGCGAATTCCTCGCGCATGCGCGGTCCGTGATTCCACATCTGCTGCGCGAGCGCGATCGGGTCCGCCAGCGATTCCCATTTCGCCACCGGCGGAGCGCCCGCAACGTTCGAGCTAGTGATCCCGTGACATTCAGCGCAGTGATGCGCGGCGAAGGCCTGCTTCCCTCTTCCGCCATCGCCGGGCTTTTCAAAATAATGCGCCGATACGAAGTACGCGAACAGATCGGCCGCCCCTTCCGCAGAGAGTCTCGGCGTCTCGATTCCCTGGCTCTTCATGGCCTGCCACATGGCCGGCGCATGATTCCACATGAGGCTGGCCATCACCGTGGGTGTGAAATCACGGTCGATACGGCGCCCCAGATCCGGCGCGATTGTTGCGCCCCGGCCGTTCAACGCATGGCACTGGACGCAACGCTCGGTTTGGAAGAGCTGCTCGCCGCGGTGCGCATCGCCGGCGATCTCGCCCGCGGCCACAGCGCTCCACGCAGCCAGCGCGCCCGCCGCCATTACTCGAAGCATGGACATGACTGCTCTCCTATCGGGTTAACCTCAAGCCGGTCATGAAGACGTGAGTACGGAACCCTTCATAAAGATAAAACTGCTCGCCCAAGCCGTACCATCGCCACTCGGTGTTCCAGGATACATGCTTCTCGAGCGGAAGCGATAGCTTCAGCACCGGCTCGTAGAAGCGCTCGGGCCGGCTGCCGTTCGAAATGAACAACGAGCCGCCCGCGGTCAGCCGGGGCGTCCGGCCGGCATAGCCGGGCAGCACCAGGTCGATCAGGGTAGTCGCCGTGTGCGCGTTCTCCCGGTAGTCCGAGATAGCCGAGTTCAAGAAGGGAAGCGAGAGATAGGTTATGTTCGAATGCACCGTGGAACGGTCATACTCGCCCGTCACGCTCATCCGCTTCCCCCCATTCGGCGTCCAGTAAACCGAAAAGGCATTGTCGCGTATCTGGAAATCGTAATGCACGCCGGCCGCCGGGTTCTGGTTGTTCAGTAGCGTGAGATTCGCCTGCACCCCCAGCGATCCCGTCAACTGGTATCGCGCCCGCGCACGGACCCGGTTGTAGTCATTCAGACTCGTCCGGAAATAGACGTGGTCGCTCGATGCTCCTTCGTATTCCAAATTGGCGGAGAGCTTCTCCCACGGTCGAAACGAAACTCCGGCGATCGCTACGTGGCGCTGCAGCGTGCCGGAAGCGAAATTTCCGCTCTGGCTCAGTTGGCCCGCCACCACCGTCGCGTCGCCCCAGACATACCGGTAGCCTCCGCGGATCGTCAGCTTCGAGGTCGCATCGAAAAACAGGTCGACTTCCTGCTGGTTATAGTTCACCACCTGGCGCGTCGCCAGTGAACTAACCGACGGCGTGCCGGTCGATCCGAGCCCCAGAATCTGTTGCGACAACAGCCCGAATCCCGCGTCGTGGTACCGGTCGGTTGTCCACGCTTCCAGAATGCGGAAGCGCCGGAAGGGCCGCATTTCGAACCCTGCGTTGCCGGTCGCGTGCGGCTGCTTGGCTGTGCCCGTCGCCGCGGCGTTCTGACCGCTGTAGGCCAGCAACGAGGTGAGCGCGACGAAATTGCCGGCCGAGGCATCGAAATAGTGGACATCCGTCTTCGGCTGGCTGTATAGAAACTGCCCCGAAAGGTTCAGCCACGAAACCGGTGTGGCGGTCACCAGGAACCGCTCGTAAATGCTGTCGCCGCGAATTCCGTATACCTGCCGCAGATTGTTGAGCTGCAGCGTCTGTCCAAGCAGCGGCGACGTCCGGTCTCCGCGATTTGCGACGTTTTCGTAATCCTGATCGTCGTCCTTGTATGTAGTTCCGCCTTGCTCCAGCGTCACGTGGAACCGGTTGTACTCGAAGCGCACGCCGCCGCGGTAATTGTTCATCTCGTCGCGCAGCAGAGTGGGCACGGCATATTCATTGTTGGCATCCGGTACCCAGGTGGCCACTCCGCGCCCTGAGCCGGAACTGCGCTCGAAGGCCAGGTACGGAACGATCCTCTTGCCGGGTAACAGGTCGATAGACGCATTCCACATCTTCCGGCGCAGGTCGAAACTCTGCTCGTCGAATCCGCCCGGCGCCGATGGGTTTGCAAACGACGGCAGCGCATTGAAGTAGGCGATGTTCCGGTAATCGAAATTGAAATCGTAAATCCCAGCCTTGCGCGCATCCACGTGCGCTGTGCTGTAGGGATCGCCGCCCCAGGTGGTCGCCCACGCGTGCACCCGGTCGAAAACTCGTTTCTTCGGATCCTGGAGGGTGAAGTCGAGGCCGAATAGCTTGGGCCCCTCTCCGAGGTCCACCACGCTCCGGTACGTTTGGAAGTTCCCCCGCACGTCGGTGAGCCAGCGATAACCGAAATCGATGCTTCCGGTGAACCACTCTTCGGTGGAAGGCGCGGGCGATTGGGCTTGAGCTTCTGCTTTCGCGGGCGCTGCGGCGGTCTGCGCCGCGGGCGCTTGTGCCGGAGCCGCGGGCGCTTGGGCTGCCTGCTCCTGCGCCCACACCGGCATCATTATGAGAAGTGCCAGTAAGTATCTCATCTGAGAAATGCCCGGTTCACATAAGAGCCATGCACCTTCTGATGGCAAATAGTGCAATTCTGGAATCGTGGATTCCGCAGATCGTGGAACGCCGGCGGAATCGTGCCCAGCGCCGCGTTCGCGGGAACCGTTGGCGTGGGCAGGTTCGAATGACACTCCAGGCACACGAACCGCACTTCATGGCGCGTCAGCATGCGCGGGTTGGCCGAGCCATGCGGTTGATGACACGTGCCGCAGCCCTCCAGCCGCACCGGCGCGTGTTCGAACACGAACGGCCCGGCTTTGTCCTGATGGCAATTGAAGCATCCCGGCTCGTTGGCTCGCGCGGCCTGAAGCTGCGCTGGGAGAAAACTTCCGTGCGGATTGTGGCAGTCGACGCACGACATGGCCCCTTCGGGCAGGCGGTGACGGAAAGGCTTCTGGAAGCTGGCCCCCACCGCGGTGTGGCACTTCGCGCACTGCTGGTAGACGTAAACCGGCTTGCGCGCCACCAAC
>CAYMHP010000248.1:0-9459 GCA_964390225.1 uncultured Solibacteraceae bacterium | reverse complement strand
TGGAGATGCGCAACGGCTCCGCGCTGGCGATCGCCGAGATCAACAGCCGCGGCGTCGATGAGGCGGACGCGACCGGCAAGCTGCTCTCTGTCCGCATCCAGGAATTGCTGTTCGATCGCGAACTGGGCGAAGGAGCGTTTACCCATGTCTGAAGCGCAGCGCCCCGAGATTTTTTATCCTCCGGCCGGCACTCGCTTCGACGTCATCGAACAGCCGCTCGGCCTCTGGACACGGCTGTACAACAATGGCGCGTTCCGCAAAACCTTGTTGCTCGGCCTGCTCGCGCTGCTGTGGGAAGGCTATGCGCGGAGGCTCGCGAATCCGCTTCTGTTTCCGACCTTCTCAGACACCGTGGCAGCGTTCTTTACTTCGATCGCCTCCGGCGAACTTCCACGTGCCGCCTCGTACACGATTCAGTTGCTGCTAAAGGGCTATGCGGCTGGTTTAGCCGCCGCCGCCCTGCTCACAGCGTTTGCGAGCGTCGCTCGGGTCGGCGCAGATCTGCTCGAAACCCTCACTTCAATGTTCAACCCGCTGCCCTCCATCGCGCTGTTACCCGTCGCCCTGATCTGGTTCGGCCTCGGAGAAGGCAGCATCATCTTCTTCCTGATCCACTCAGTACTCTGGGCCGTCGCGCTGAATGCCTTCGCCGGATTTCGCGCGGTCAGCCCGACGCTTCGCATGGTGGGCCAGAACTATGGCCTCTCGAAGGCCGCTTACATCGTGCGCATCCTGATCCCTGGCGCGTTCCCCAGTATCCTGACCGGTCTCAAGGTCGGCTGGGCATTCGCCTGGCGAACCTTGATCGCCGCCGAACTGGTCTTCGGCGTCAGTTCCGGCTCGGGAGGCCTGGGCTGGTACATCTTCGAGCAGAAGAACCAGCTGCAGATCCCGAGCGTCTTCGCCGGCTTGTTGACGGTAATCCTGTTCGGACTGCTGGTGGAGAATCTCGTTTTCAAAACGGTCGAGAGCCGGACTGTGCGGCGATGGGGGATGCAGTCGTAGGCTTGCCGGGCGTCCCGCCAACAATGGCGCGGACCGAGCTTTCGGTGCAATCCTGAAATCTGATGTCCGTCATCCTGAGCTGCTCGGCCCTCCGCAAATCGTTTGGCGCGCGAACCCTGTTTGAAGACGTTTCGCTGACACTTTCCGACGGCGACCGCACCGGCCTCATCGGGCCGAATGGCAGCGGCAAAACCACGCTACTTGAAATTCTCGCGGGAAACGATGTGCCGGATGCCGGAATCCGTGCGCTCCGCAAGCTGAGCCGGCTGGCGTACGTTCCGCAGGATTCCATCTTCGCGCCAGAGGACACCGTGGGCTCCGTGCTCCGCGCCGCAACCGGGAGCCTGCCGCTCGAAGACCAGGAGAAGAGCAGCCTTATCGAGGTAATGCTCGGCCGAGCCGGGTTTACCGACTCCGCCGCCCTCGCCAGTTCGCTCTCGGGCGGATGGAAGAAGCGCCTGGCCATCGCGGCTGCGCTGGTGACATCGCCCGACGTGCTGCTTCTCGACGAACCCACCAACCATCTCGATCTCGAAGGCATCCTGTGGCTGGAACGCGCCATCCTAGCCGCCAACGCCTGCCTGGTGGTGACGCATGATCGCTACTTCCTCGAGAATGTCGCCACGCGCATGGTCGAGATTAATCCGATGTATCCGCAGAACGCATTTCAGGTGAAAGGAAATTACAGCGAATTCCTGGAGCGGCGGGAGGAGTTTCTCGAAGCCCAGTCGAAGCAGCAGGAGGCCCTGGCGACAAAAGTCCGCCGCGAAGTCGAGTGGCTGCGCCGCGGACCCAAGGCTCGAACCGGCAAATCGCGCGCGCGCATCGACGCCGCCGGGCGGCTCATCGACGAACTCGCGGCCGTCACGGCCCGCAGCCGAACGGGGACGGCGAGGATTGACTTCACCGCATCCGACCGCAAGACCAAGCGGCTCATCGAGGCCGAAGGCATTACGAAAGCGCTGGGCGGCAGGACGCTGTTTCGCGAACTGAACCTGACCCTGTCGCCCGGCGTGCGCGTCGGACTGGTGGGTGCGAACGGCAGCGGCAAGACCACGATCCTCAACATCCTTGAGGGCCGGTTCGACCCCGACGAAGGCAGCGTGCGGCGTGCCGATGTTCTGAAGATCGTGAGCTTCGCCCAGGACCGGACCGCTCACTTGAACCTGGAGATCAGCCTGCGCCGCGCTCTGGCGCCGGAAGGCGATTCCGTCATGTACCGCGGGCGGCCGGTTCATGTCGCCGGCTGGGCCAAGCGATTCCTCTTCAAAGACGAGCAGCTCGAGATGCCGGTGGGCCGGCTTTCGGGCGGCGAGCGGGCGCGCCTGATGATCGCGCGCCTGATGCTGCAAGAGGCCGACGTTTTGCTATTAGACGAGCCCACCAATGATTTGGATATCCCGACCCTCGAGGTGCTCGAAGATAGCCTGCTCGACTTTCCAGGCGCGCTGGTTCTGGTGAGCCATGATCGCTATATGCTCGACCGCGTCTCGACCATGGTGCTCGGGCTCGATGGCGGCGAAGGCGGCATTTTCGCCGATTACTCGCAGTGGGAGACATGGCGGGAAGAAGGCCAGGAGCAGGAGCCCAAGGCCGCGCCAAAAGAGCCGCGTCCCGCAGCTGCGACTCCCGCCGGAAAAAAGAAGCTTTCCTATATCGAGCAGCGCGAGTGGGACTCCATGGAAGAGAAGATTCTCGAGGCGGAACAGGCCGTGGTTGGCTGGCAGCGCGAGATGCACGAGGCCGCCACCGATCCGAAACGCCTCACCGAAGCTTACGAGAATCTGCAGGAGGCGCAACGCCGCGTAGAGGACCTTTACGCCCGCTGGGCGGAGCTGGAAACCAAGGTTAGCAAGTAGAAGTGGTGGGGCAGGCTTTCAGCCTGCGGACCCGCTCTCCACCGTGTCCCGCCGGCTAAAAGCCGGCTGCGGGCAGGACTGCCCGCCCCACAATTACCGGTTCGCCGCCACAGTTTCGCTCCGCGCATCGATCGCTTGCGCGAGCGCACTGGCCGCCCACCCGGTTGCCATGGTCGAGATCCACTGGTCGTGCTCGTAGGGGAATCCGCTTTCGAAATACTCCTGGAACTTCGTGGCGCGGCTCGCGACGTGCCACGACCCGTCGGCGGCCTGGGTCCCCAGCAGGAAGTGGACGCCCTTTTGATACGCAGTATCGCCAGGCCGCAGCACTCCGGTCTCGGCTAGCACCCAGAGCGTCATGCCGGTCGCGTATGCGTCGCTTGTGAAGGCGTCGCGCTGCGCCCAGCCGCCATCGGCCCGCTGCCGCTTCACAATCGGTTCGGCCAGCTTGCGCAGTTCGGAGGTGCGTGCGCCGGCAGCGAACACGCCGCTCAGACGCATGTCGAGATCCTCGAGAATCACCGGATCGGCATGCATCAGCCACTCTTTGCCCCGCGCTATCCGCTCCTTCATCTCGGCCGCGCGACCCGGCGTTCCGTAAGTCTTCAAACCGCGAATAGCCATCGCGGTGCGAGAAAAGTCGCTGTCTTGCAAGGGAGAGCGCGAGTAACCGGGGAGATGCCATCCGCCATCGGCGGCCTGCGCAGCCGCAAGATTCGCGGCCAGGAAGTCGGTGATCCGGTCCGGCGGGTACCCGGCTCGAATGAGCGCTTCCACCAGGTACAGATTATTGTCGGCGCCGCCGATCGCCGCGGGTCCTTCCATCTGCACGGGACCGGCGGAAGCCATTGGGAGCGTGAACTGGAGCCTGCGGTCGCGGGAGGCCTGCTCGTCGATCATGAGCCTCTTCGCGCGCGCGGCCGCGGCGGCGAACTCAGCTGGGGGCTGCTCGTGGCAGGCGAAGCAGCCGCTTTTCCCGAAGAACTGGCGATTGGTTTGGTCGAGCAGGCGAACGCTGCGTTCCACTGCTGTCCGCGGATCCGGCAGGTTCTCCGACACACGATCGCCAACCCGCGCCGGTTTGGGCTTTCCTCCGAGCGCCTCGATCACGTCACGGTCATCAAACTTATACGCCCAATCGAGAGCCGTTTCGCCGAAGTGCGTCTTCGGCATGGCGTCGGCGCCGTGGGAGAGCAGCATCCGCACCGTGCGGCGATCGTAACGATCGGTGCCCACCGCCAGCATCAACGGCGTGAAGCCGCGGTAATCCTGCACATTCACCTTGGCACCGGCGTCGAGCAGCGTCTTGACGATTTCCGGCGGACCGAACGGCGCCGCCATGAGCAGAGGCGTCCAGCCGCCGAATTCGACAGTGCCCGTCTGGATCTTGGGGAGGTTCTCCGTCTTTGAAACGGCATTGACGTCGGCGCCCGCCGCCAGCAGCAGTTTCACCGCGGCGAGATTGCGTGTTCCGGCTGCATTGATCAGCGGAGTCATGCCGATGAACGTATCCGGAGTGCTCAGATCGGCTCCGGCCTGAATCAACCGCCGCACGGTCTCGATGTCGTTTCCGAAGGTGGCGGCGTTGAGCGGCGTCACGTGTCTTCGGTCCATGACACGCACTTCCGCACCCTTGGCGAGCAGCAGACCAACCACTTCGGACGAAGGATTCGTGAACGCGGCCACGATCAGCGCGGTCCGGCCGCTCCGCGCGACTTTGTTCACGTCCGCGCCATGCTCCAGTAGGAGCCGCACCTTTCGCGTGTCGGCAACGGACCACATCAAGGCGGTGGAGCCGAAGGCATTTTGCGCATTCACATCCGCGCCCCGATCGATCAGAAGCTGCATGGCTTCGAGCGAGCCCACTTCACCGGCATACATCAGCGGTGTGATCTCGCGCCGGTCGGGGGTATTCGCACTCACGCCTGTATCGAGCAGAGCCTTCAGTCCCGCAAGATCGTTCGCGCGGATGGCCGAATACAGCTTGTCGTACGCTTCCTCGCCGTTTGCCGTGAGCGAAGCCACGAGCGTGACGATGCAGGCCAGCATCGATCTTGTGCGCATCGGCATCCCTCCTGCTATCCCCGGAGTACGTTCAGGCGTAATTATATCAACCGCTTCCGATTCGAACCTGATAAGCTGTTGGAACTGTAGAGGCCGGCGGGGTTGCCGCCGGTTACCTCGAGGTTTGACCCATGGCCAGCGATTTGAAGATCCGCGTGAACGAGCGCGTTTGGGCGGTCTCCGCCGCCCCGGACACGCCTCTTTTATACGTGCTGAGCAATGAACTGCAACTCCAGGGCCCGCGGTTTGGGTGCGGCCTGGCCCAGTGCGGCTCCTGTTCGGTGCTGGTCAACGGCGTGGAAACGCGGTCCTGCGTAACCCCGGTCTCCGCCGTGCAAGGCAAATCGGTGACGACGCTGGAAGGTCTGCCGGCCTGGTACGCTGGGCAAAAGAAACTCGCCGGGGCCCCGGCCCTTCATCCGGTGCAACAGGCGATGATCGACGAGCAGGCCGTCCAGTGCGGGTATTGCTTCAACGGAATGATCATCAAGGCCTCCGAGCTTCTTTCGAAGGTGCCGCAGCCAACCGAACAACAGATTCGCACTGCCATGAACGGGCACCTGTGCCGCTGCGGCGCGTACCCGCGAATCATCAAGGCCATTCAGCGCGCCGCGCGCGCCATGGAGGTGGCGTGATGAACGCACTTCCGCGGCGCGACTTCCTGAAAACCGGAGGCGCTCTCGTCATCGGATTCCATCTGCGCAGCGTCCTTGCGGCCCAGGAGCGCGGTGGCGCCGCCGGTCCACCCGATCCGAAGCAGGTCGACACCTGGCTCGCCATTCACGCCGACAACACCGCGACCGTCTACATCGGCTTCGCGGAACTGGGGCAGGGCAATTCGACGGCGCTGTTGCAGGTGGCCGCGGAGGAGCTCGACTTCGACATGAAGCAGCTCAAGACGGTTCGCCTCGACACCAACGTGACGCCGAACCAGGGCGGCACATATTCGAGCGCTTCCATTCAAAGGGGCGGGCCGCAGGTCCGCACCGCCGCCGCGGAGGCCCGTTTGGCCTTGCTGCGGCTTGCCTCGAAGAAGCTGGATGCTCCGGTGGAGAGCCTGACGGTTTCGAGTGGCGTGGTCTCCGTGATGGGTAGCCCCGACCGCAAGGTGAGTTACGGAGAACTCGTGGGCGGCAAGCTCTTTCAGTTGCCCTTCACTGGCTCGGCGCTCGTGAAGCCTCCCTCTGAATACAAAGTGGTGGGCACGCGCGTTCCGCGCAACGATATCCCCGATAAGGTCAGCGGCAAATACGTCTACATGCAGCACGTGCGTGTCCCCGGTATGCTGCATGGCCGCGTTGTGCGCCCGCGCGGGCAGCGGGCCTATGGCGCAGGCGCGAAGGTGCTGAATGTGGACGAGGCTTCCGTCCGCGGGATCAACGCGCGCATCGTGCGCCGGGGCGATTTCGTGGGAGTGGTCGCGGAAAACGAGTGGGACGCCGTGCGCGCCGCGCGGCAACTGAAAGTGACTTGGGACACCGCGCCGACACTGCCCGGCAGCGACGCCGTTTACGAGCAGATGCGCGCCGCCAAGACCACGGATCGCGTGGTGGTCGAGAAGGGGGATATCGCTGCGGCGCTCCGTGGGGCCGCGCATATGGTGTCGCAAAGCTACCGGGGGCCGTACCAGGCCCACGCCCCGTTCGGACCGAACTGCGCGATCGGCAACGTCACGGCGGATTCGGCGCTGGTCATGTGCTCGACCCAGGATGTCTACGGAACCCGCAACAGCCTTGCGCGCGTGCTGGCGCTCCCGATGGAGAAGGTGCGCGTCCAATATTACGAGGGCTCGGGCACATACGGTCACAGTTGCTATGACGATGTAGCCCAAGCCGCCGCGCTGCTGTCACAGCTTGCGGGCAAGCCCGTTCGCCTGCAGTTCATGCGCTGGGACGAGCATGGCTGGGATAACTACGGCCCGGCGCACGTCGGCGAGATCCGCGCCGCATGCGACAAGGACGGCAAACTCGTCGCGTACGAGTATCAAGGCTGGCACCACAACTGGAGCGCCGTGGAGACGTCCGAGCAACTGGCGCTCGGTGCGGCGCCGGCCGAGTGGAGGGGCGGCGCGGCGCAGCAGGTCAACCCGGTCGATTGCGGCGGCATGTACGCCATCCCGAACGTGCGGCTGGTGAATCACCAGGTCCCCGGGAAGGATTACCTGAAGGGCGGCTGGCTGCGCTCTCCCCTCGATCTCTCGTTTTCGTTTGCCTCTGAGCAGACCATCGACGAGTTGGCTAACTTGGCGGGAATGGATCCCTATGAGTTCCGGAAGCGCAATATCACGGATGAGAGCTGGTTGGGCGTGCTCAATGCGGTCGCCCAGGCCGCTCAGTGGACATCTCGAAAAGCCGCCTCGCATCGTTCCGAGGCGAAAGTCGTCACAGGACGCGGCATCGGCGTCGGGACGCACTTGGCGTCGTACGGCGCTGCGGTGGCTGAAATCGAGGTAAATAAGGAGACGGGCCGGGTGGTCGCGAAGCGTCTTTATGGAGCGATCGACGCGGGCCTGGCCGTGAATCCCGGGAATATAGAGAACCAGATCAGCGGCCAACTCGTGCAGACGGCCAGCCGGATGTTCCACGAAGAAGTGACGTTCTCGACGACCAATGTCACGAGTCTCGACTGGAACGGCTATCCCATCCTGCGGTTCGAAGAATGCCCGGAGATCACCGCGGTGGTGGTGCAGCGGCTGACGGAGCAATCCACGGGTGCCGGCGAAGAGGTAATGGCGGCCGCGGCCGCAGCCATCGCCAACGCCTTCTTCGATGCGACGGGAGTCCGGATGCGGGAATACCCCCTTACTCCGAAGCGGGTCTTGGCCGCGTTGCGCGGCTAAGTTCTTCAATCGAAACGGACCGGCGACAGATCGCCGGCGCTGCAACCGATCCGGCCGAGTTTTAAGACAAACGGGACCATAATTCTCTTTCAATTGCCCTGTAATGGAGTTATGATTCTGCCATGAAGAGAATATCAGCATCTCAATCTCTGATTATTTTGCTCCTGGTGGCCCTGGGTAGTTTTTTCGTCCTGGCCGCTCAAGAGCCGACAAAAACCATCAAGAGGGTGAACGCACAACCGACCGCTACCTTGAACGGGGACGAGCTGTTCAAGGAATACTGCGCCGTGTGCCATGGCAACGACGGCAGAGGCGGCGGGCCCGCGGCGGATGCTCTCAAAAAGCGGCCGGCGGATCTAACCCAGCTCACACGCAAGAACAATGGGAAGTTCCCCGAGCTGCACGTTGTCAACTTTATCAAGGGGCAGGACGTAGTTGCTTCGCATGGCAGCCGCGACATGCCGGTCTGGGGCCAGGTCTTTTCCTCGATGAGCGCAAATCAGGACCTGGTGCAGGTTCGCGTGTACAACCTGATGACGTACATCGAGCAAATGCAGGCGAAGTAAGATTCACCCGCTCCCCCACGCACGCCGCTCTTGCCGAACCACGAACGTGAGGGAGTCCGGGGGCTGTTAAGCTTCTGGATTATTTCAAATTAGCTTCAAACTCGTCAACGTTGAAGTTTTCAACACCCACGCTCATTTGACAACCAGGTTCACGAGTTTATCGGGTACGGTGATGATCTTGATGATCTGTTTGCCGGCCACAAACGGCTGGACTTTTTCATCGGCTATGGCGCGGGCTTCGAGGTCCCCCTGGGCCGTTCCGAACGGCAGATAAATCCGGCTGCGTAGCTTCCCGTTCACCTGCACCACGACCTCGGCCTCTTCCTCCTTCGCCAGCTCCGGGTCAAATGAAGGCCAGGGTTGCCGGAAAACGGGACCTTCATGCCCTAGCGCGTCCCAAATCTCTTGAGAGAGGTAGGGGGCGAAGGGCGCGAGCAGGAGCGCAAGCTTCTCCAGGACATCGCACATTGGCCCCGAGGAGATCTGCTGCTCCTCGGCATACAGGACGTTTAACAACTCCATTACCGAGGAGATGCAGGTATTGAAGTGCCATCGGGTCTCGAAGTCTTCGGTAACTTTCTTTAATGTCTGGTGGAGCTTCCGCAGTACCTTACGGTCGGTTTCGTTTGGCGGCGGGAAGTCGGGTCGGCCGATATTCCGTGTGGCGAACCGGTAGACGCGCCCGAGGAAGCGGTAGATGCCCTCGGCGCCCTCGCTTCGCCAATCGACCTCTTTTTCGGGTGGCCCCGCAAACAAGATGAACAGGCGCGCGGTATCGGCGCCAAACTTCTCGGCCAGCCAGTCGGCGCCCACCACGTTGCCCTTCGACTTGGACATCTTGGCGCCCTCTGCGATGACCATCCCTTGAGTGAAGAGGCGGCGGGCGGGCTCGTCGTTGTGGATCAGGCCCAGGTCGCGCATCATCTTGGTAAAAAAGCGCGAGTAGATCAGGTGCAGGATCGCATGCTCGACGCCGCCGATGTACTGATCGATCTCGAACCAGTAGGCTACCTTTGCCGGGTCGAACGGCATGCGGTCATTGCGCGAATCGCAGTAGCGGTAGAAATACCAGGACGAGTCGACGAAGGTGTCCATGGTGTCGGTTTCGCGCCGTGCCGGTCCACCA
>CAYMHP010000247.1:0-9459 GCA_964390225.1 uncultured Solibacteraceae bacterium | reverse complement strand
ACTTTTTTCATTCTTCTCGACAAACCGGCCGCGCTGCGCTCGTGTACTCAACCGACTGCGGCAGGCTCCTTCACAGCCGGCGTTCTGCGATGAGCACCGGCTAACCATCAGATAGGCAGCAGCAAAAAGACCGAATCCTTGGGGGTCAGTGATCATATGCGATACGTGTGTGCCGCAACAGCTATTGCTATTTCGATTCTCACGCCTGGAGCCATATTCGCAGCCAGCTCCGGGTTGCTTATCACGAACTATCAGTTTGTCGATGAGGTACGGGTAACGCGGACGCAATCGAACGTCACGTATCGTGCGGACATCGTGAACCCTGGGGCTGCTTTGGCGTCCGTAAGTGCTACAGTTACGTCCTCGAACATCTTCACTGCCAGGCCCCTCGTCAATCAGGACACCCTGAACTTCGCACCCGTGCCCGCAGGTGGCCAAGTTACAAGCTCAAATACATTCACAATTCTGGTGGACCGTACTGTTCCTTTCGACTTCTCAATTCTTCAATGGACATTTACCACTGGTAGCCAAGGGCAAGGCCCCGTCGCAAATGCCGGCCCTAATGTTTCGGCGCAGCTCGGCAGCACAGTAACCCTCAACGGCAGCGGATCTACAAGCCCCAGTGGAAGCCCGTTAACCTATAAATGGCAATTCTTTGCCCGTCCCGCTGGGAGCTCCGCAATTCTCGCGAACCCCACGACGGTCTCACCCAGCTTTGTCGTGGACGTAGCGGGCAGCTACACAGTGACTCTTACAGTAAGCGATGGGACAGCGAGCAGCTCGGCCAACGTGACAGTGAGCACGATCAACACTCCGCCTGTCGCGAATGCCGGCCCGAACCAAAGCGTCGTCGTTGGCACCGTGGTGCAATTGGACGCGTCGGGGTCGACCGACGTCGATGGAGATCCGTTGACGTATCGCTGGACTCTCACTGTTCCACAGGGTAGTACAGCCATCTTGAGTTCTCCAACCGCTGTGAAGCCCACCTTTACGGTCGATGTTTCGGGAACCTACACGGTCCAGTTGATTGTAAATGACGGGAAAGTTGACAGTCTTCCCGCAACGGTGACCATCACGACTACCGTAATTCAGGCCCCCACCGCGCTGCCCGGACCGCCGCAAAGCGTGCCCGTAGGCAACCTGGTCACGCTGAATGGCAGTGGCACCGATCCCCAGGGATTGCCGCTGACCTATGCGTGGACGTTCATTGCCAAACCGTTTGGAAGCACCGCGAGCTTGTCCGGGAAGAATACCCAAAAGCCAACCTTCATAGTCGATGTCCCTGGAACTTATATCGCGCAGCTCGTCGTGAATAACGGATTTTTAAATAGCAAGGAAGCGACCGTCACGGTTACGACATCAGATTCGCCTCCCATTGCAAATGCTGGACCGAATCAGAACCCGGCTGTCGGCAGTGTGGTCAATCTGGATGGGAGCGCCTCCTACGACCCGGACCGTGATCCTCTGACCTACCGGTGGTCACTCACCTCCGTGCCGCCCGGAAGCGCAGCCGCGCTGACCGGAGCTACAACCGCATCGCCGACTTTTGTCGCCGATCTGCCCGGAACTTACGTCGTCCAATTGATTGTCAACGATGGAACGAACGACAGCTTGCCGTCGACGGTGACGATTACCGCATTCGCGGGCAGTATTACGCTCACGCCGAATCCATTGAATTTGTCGAGTAGTCCCGGAACTCTGACCGTGACCCTGCCCTCACCAGCGGGCCCGAATGGACAGGTGGTGAGTCTTGTGGCTCAGGACACCAGCGTCATCACGCTTCCTTCCACAGTGACGATTCCCGCAGGCACTAGCTCACTGGATGTGACGGTGACGCCCGGGAAGGTCGGCAGCACGCTCGTAATCGCATCGGTCGCCGGTTTCCGTCCGGGAGTGACTACGATAAGTGTAAGTACCGCCGGCATCACTCTGACACTACCGTCTGGAACGGTTGGTTTGACGCGCAGCATGACTGCGACCATCACGTTGAACACGCCGGCGCCTGCCGGCGGTGCTACGGTCGCGCTTTCCGCGAGTCCCAGCGGGATCATAAACCTGTCCTCTACCAGCGTGAACATTCCCGCGGGTACAACGACGGGCACGTTCACTATCACGGGATCGACGATAGGTAGTACAACGATTACAGCCACTTCTGCGGGGTATTCCAGCGGCACCGCCAATGTTGGCGTTGGACTACTTGGCATTATCGCTCTGCAGAACAATGTCACGGTGGCGCCAGGCCAATCCGTGCCTATCCAGGTGACCCTGGCCACGGCCGCCCCGGCGGGTGGTGCGACGATTACCCTCTCTAGCAGTGACACTTCCAAGGTGACGGTGCAGCAGACCGTCACGATACCGGAGCGCGCTACGACTCCTACCACGCAGCCCCTCGTGACTGGTGTGGCTTTTGGCTCTGCGCTGATCACGGCATCGTCGCCCGGGTTCACGGGGGATTCGCAGACCGTACAGGTCGCCGCCGCGCTGAGCTTCGGCGGCGGTGTCTCCGTGAACGCCGGTTCCTCGCAAAATGTCACATTGAACCTCTCCGCCCCCGCTCCAGCTGCGGGTTTAACGGTTAACCTCAGTTCCGACAATACAGGTATAGCAACGGTTCCACCCACCGCCGTCATCGCTGGGAACACCACCAGCACCACCGTTCCCGTAACCGGCGTCACGGCCGGCAACACGATGATTCACGCGCGTGCGCAGAATGTCGTGGAAGCGGCAGCCTCCGTTACGGTGCAAAGCGCGGGCACCTTAGGCAACGTCAACCTTCCTGCAGCCATCACCATTGGCCTTGGGACGTCGGTGCCGGTCCCGCTCAGTCTCTCAACGGCTGCGCCGTCCGGCGGAGTGAGCGTCAACCTCGGAACCAGCGATGCATCCAAGGTGACCGTCTCGCCCGCGAGCCTCCCGATTTCGGGTGGACAAACGCAACCCGCCACCCAGCCCCAAGTGACTGGCGTCAACATCGGAACCGCTACCATTGGCGCCGCTGCTCCCGGCTATACCTCAGGCATCGAGACGGTGCATGTGACTGCCACCGTGGCGTTCACTCCGCTGACTCTCACCATTGCCGCTGGCGTGCCGCAGAATATAACTCTGGCTCTTTCAGCCCCCGCTCCGGCCGGCGGTTTGAAGGTCAATCTGAGCTCGGGCGACACGACCGTCGCTACCGTTCCAGCGACAGCAACTTTCCCCGCCAATGCGACAACTGTCAACGTGCCAGTCACCGGTATTAAAGCGGGCTCCGTCGTCATCCACGCCAGCGCCCCGCCGGACATCCCGGACACGACCGCCCAAATTACGGTAACTGCCAGTCCGGATATCATTCTCCCTGCGAACCTGTTAGTAGGGCCGGGAGACTCCGTGCCATTTACTATCACTCTGGCGCAACCCTCCCAGAGCGGAACGTTCGTGACGCTGACCAGCAGCGATACGACGGTCCTCACACTGTCTCAGTCGAGTATCTTCATCGGCGCCGGTCAGACGCAGCCAGCGATTCAGCCGAAGGTCAACGGTATCGCTCCCGGATCCGCTACCGTGACGGCTACCGCCAACGGGCTGAATCCGGCAAATACCACCGTGCAGGTCGGCTTCACCATCAGCTTCTCGCCGGCCGACGTGACCATTACCGGCACGGCTACGCAGAACGTGACGCTGATATTGTCCAATCCGGCAACTCCGGGTGGCGTCACGGTCAACCTGAAGTCCGACGACACAACCATAGCGACGGTGCCTCAGACGGCCACGTTTACCGCGAACAATACCATCGTCAACGTGCCGGTTACGGGAGTAGCGATCGGCAAGACCATGATCCGTGCCAGCGCGGCCAACATTCCGGAAACAACCGCCAACGTTACCGTCGCGAACCCCGGCACTATCGTGCTGCCGACTAACCCGACGCTGAATCTGGCCCAGGTCGCCCCCTTCGCAATCACTTTGGCCAGCCCCGCTCCCGCGGGCGGTGTGACTGTGTCACTATCGAGCAGCGACGCGAAGAAGGTTTCGATATCGCCTTCGAGCGTTGTCATCGCGCAGGGTGCTACCACACCCACGGTCCAACCGCAGATTACCGGCGTGAACGTCGGCTCCGCGGATATAACGGCTTCCGCCACCGGCTTCACGAGCGCCAAGCAGTCGGTCCAGGTGAACGCGACCGTCACCTTTAAGCAGACGACTTTGACGATTGCCCAGAATGCGACGGGCATCCTGCCTCTCGCCTTGTCAGCCGCGGCGCCAGCAGACGGTCTGTCGGTGAATTTGTCGTCCAGCAACACCGCCGTCGCCACGCTGCAATCCAGTGTGAACTTCTTCCCCGATGGAAGCTCGTTCACTACCGTGAACATTGTCGTTACCGGCGTCGCGCCTGGCACTGCCACTATCCACGCCAGCGGCACGAACATTCCGGACGTGACCGCGACCGTAACGGTTACTGGGGCGCTCACCATCACCACTGCTTCCCTGAACAGCGGATCAGTAGGAACCGCATATTCTCAAACGCTGGCCGCGAGCGGCGGCACTACGCCGTACACCTGGTCGCTCACCAGCGGATCGCTGCCGGCGGGATTGACGCTGAACGCGTCAACCGGCCAGATTAGCGGTACGCCAACGGCTGCGGTGACGAACAGTTCGCTCACGTTTAAGGTGACCGACTCCAGCTCGCCGGCGCAAACCGCGACTGCCACCCTGAGCCTCACCATCGGAGCCGCTCTCACCGTATCCACGACATCTCTGCCGAATGGGCAGGTGGGTACGCCCTACTCTCAGACCTTGGGAGCTGCTGGTGGAACCGGTCCCTATACCTGGTCGCTTACTGCGGGAACCCTGCCCGCCGGCCTCTCGCTGAACACGTCGACGGGACAGATCACCGGCACACCCACCGCGACGAACAGCGTTTCCCTCACCTTCAAAGTGACGGATTCGAGTTCGCCGGTGCAGACAGCGACGATAACTCTCTCCCTGACGATTTCGCCCCCGACGCTATCAGTCACAACAGCCTCGCTGGCCAACGGACAAGTGGGCGTGCCCTATTCGGCGACGCTGGCGGCGACGGGCGGCACCACGCCGTTTACCTGGGCGCTCACTGCCGGGACTCTGCCGGCGGGGTTGTCACTGAACACGTCGAACGGCCAGATCAGCGGTACGCCGACGGCGAGCGCGACGAATGCGCCGTTAACGTTCAAGGTGACAGATTCCGGTTCGCCCGCGCAAAACGCTACCGTGAATCTCACAATTACGATTGCGCCGCCGACCCTGGCGATCACAACGTCCTCCCTGCCGAATGGGCAGCAGGGGACAGCGTACTCGCAAAGTCTCGCAGCCACTGGTGGTACGACTCCGTATACATGGTCCCTCATTAGCGGAACGCTACCGGCTGGTCTATCATTGAATGCCTCGACGGGCCTGATTAGCGGGACTCCGACCGCGACGGCAACGAATACTCCATTGACGTTCAAGGTGACCGACGCCGGTTCGCCCGCCCAAACGGCGAACGTCAACCTGACCCTCACAATCCTGCCGCCTGGCTTGGGAATCACCACATCTTCGCTTCCCAGCGGCCAGCAGGGTGTTGCCTATTCGCAGTCGTTGACGGCTACCGGCGGAACACCTAACTATACGTGGAGCTTGACGGCGGGAACACTGCCGGCCGGGCTGTCTCTCAATACGTCTACCGGGCTGATCAGCGGCACCCCAACGGCAACGGTTACGAACACACCGTTGACGTTCAAGGTGACCGATTCCGGTTCGCCGGCACAGACTGCGTCAGTAAATCTGACCCTGACGATTGCGCCGCCGGCGCTTGTGCTCACGACATCCTCCTTACCAAACGGCCAGCAGGGCACGCCGTACTCCCAAACCCTCGCGGCTACCGGTGGCACGCCCGCATATACTTGGTCGCTTACTGCCGGAACGTTGCCCGCCGGGTTGTCTCTCAACGCGTCTACCGGCCAAATCAGCGGTACCCCAACGGCAGCGGCAAATAATGTGTCGCTTACGTTCAAGGTGACCGATGCGGGCTCACCCGCCCAGTCGGCACAGAAAACTCTGTCCCTGACGATCGCGCCGCCTCCGCTCGCGATTACGACGGCGTCGCTGGCTAATGGCCAGCAGAACGTCGCCTATTCGGCGACTCTGGCCGCGACGGGCGGCACCACGCCGTATACTTGGAGCCTGACTGCCGGCACGTTGCCAGCCGGACTCTCACTGAACGCCTCCACCGGACAGATCAGCGGCACCCCGACGGTAACGGTTACAAACACACCGTTGACCTTCAAAGTGACCGACTCCGGTTCGCCGGCGCAGACCACGACGGTGAACCTGACGTTGACGATCGCACCGCCTGTTCTGTCAATCAGCACCAACTCATTGCCGAACGGCCAGCAGGGCGCTGCCTATTCTGCGACGTTGGCCGCCACTGGCGGGACCACGCCGTATGCCTGGAGCCTGGTGGCCGGGACTCTGCCGGCCGGACTGTCGCTGAATACGTCCACCGGCCAGATCAGTGGCACACCGACGGCCGCGGTAACGAACACACCGCTGACGTTCAAAGTAACCGACTCCGGCTCGCCGGCGCAGACCGCTACGGTGAACCTGAGTCTGACGATTGCCCCGCCGCCTCTGGGAATCAGCACGAATTCGCTTGCGAGCGGGCAACAGGGTGTTGCCTATTCGGCGACTCTGGCCGCCACCGGCGGTACCACGCCGTATAACTGGAGTTTAACCGCGGGCACACTCCCCGCCGGCCTGACGCTGAACCCATCTACTGGTCAGATCACCGGGACGCCTACCGTCGCGGTGAACAATGCCTCTCTTACATTCCAAGTGACCGATTCGGGTTCACCCGCGCAAACGGCGAACAAGACTCTGTCCCTGACGATTGCGCCGCCGCCACTGGTAATCACGACCAATTCGTTGTCAAATGGCCAGGTCGGGGCTGCGTATTCGCAGACCCTCGCCGCGACCGGAGGGACTACTCCCTACACGTGGAGCATTACTGCAGGCACGCTTCCGAATGGCCTGAGCCTCAACGCATCGACCGGACAGATCAGCGGAACACCCACCGTCATCGCGACCAATACGCCTTTGACCTTTAAGGTAACCGATGGAGGTACCCAATCCGCGACCGTCAACCTGACGCTGACGATTGCACCGGCGCCACTAGTTATCACCACGTCCTCTCTGCCGAACGGCCAGCAAGGTGTCCCCTACGCGCAAACCTTGACAGCTACGGGAGGCACCCTGCCGTATACGTGGAGCGTGACGTTCGGCGCACTGCCGCCCGGCCTGACTCTGAACCCAGCCACCGGTCAGATCAGCGGAACGCCTACCTCGACCGTTGCGAACACATCTTTAACGTTCAAACTGACGGACGGCGCCTCTTCCCCGCAGACCGCGACCGTGAATCTGACGCTGACCATTTCGCCACCGACGCTGGTGATTACGACGACTTCCCTGCCGAACGGCCAGGCCGGAGTGCTTTATTCACAAACTCTAACGGCTACGGGTGGCACGACCCCATACAGTTGGTCTCTTACCGGCGGAACACTGCCCAATGGCTTGACCCTGACGGCATCCACAGGGGTGATCAGCGGCACGCCGACTGGGCCGGTCACCAACACTTCGCTGACATTCAAGGTGTCGGATTTCGGTTCGCCCACGCAGAGTGCGACCGTGAATCTTACCCTGACGATCGCGCCGGCCACGTTGGTATTCACAACGGCATCTCTCGCCTCTGGTCAGGCGCAATCGCCGTATTCGCAAACCCTGACGGCGACGGGTGGAACGACGCCGTTCACCTGGAGTATCATTGCGGGCGCACTGCCAACTGGTTTGACGTTAAACCCGTCCACCGGCGTAATCTCTGGTACGCCTACTGTTCCAGTCACCAATCAATCGGTGACATTTAAGGTGACTGACTCGGGTTCGCCCGCGCAGTCGGCCTCTAAAGCACTGACCATCACCATCGTGCCGGCTCCCCTGGTAATCTTGACCACGTCTCTGGCGGACGGCCAGGTAGCTGTCCCGTATTCCCAGAACCTGGTAGCCACCGGTGGAACCTTACCCTACACCTGGGCTCTCACGTCCGGCACGCTCCCGAGTGGTCTGACGCTGAACACATCTACTGGGCAGATCAGCGGGACGCCTAACGTCTCGGTGGCGGCCACACCGTTGACGTTCCAGGTAACGGATGGGAGTTCGCGCACTGCCAGCGTCAACCTCACACTGACGATCGCTACGTCGAGCAGCGGTGGGGCCATCGTACTGACCAGCGCCTCACCGACCAACTCCGTTGGTCAGAACCTGGAGCTGCCGGTCACCATAACGCTCCCGCAAGCGGCACCGGCCGGCGGCCTCCAAGTCACTCTCAGCAGCGGTAACGCCTCGTCGTTGGTAATCGCGGGACGGCCGGGCGATGTCGGCCAAGGCACGCTTACGATTGGAGTTACAGCCGGTCAGACGCAGGCCACCGGTATCTACTTGCAAGGCAAGGTCGGTGTCGGCCAAGTCCAGGTCATCGCCAGCGGCAGTGGCTTCACCACGGGCGCCCTTGTCGTTAACCTCACGCCGTCCGGCTTCGTCATCGCCGGACCGAACGGAATCGGCTCACCGAGCTTCACAGTGAATGCCGGTGTGCCTACTCCATTGACCGTATCGGCTGCGCGGCTCGACTCTGGGCTGAATTTTGCGGAGGTCCAGCAGTTGAGCGGCGGCCAGTCGGTCACCGTAACCGTATTCGATTCGAATACGGCCGTTGGATCGGTGTCTCCGACCACGTTGACCTTCAACGGCGGAGACCAGGCATTCAACACCACGTTCACCGGTATCGTGCAGGGGGCTGACCCGATCACGGCTCAGGTCCCCAGCGGGTTCAGTACGCCGGGTCAAGGCGCCAACACCGTGACTGCGAACGTGAACCCAACCGGAGTGGTTCCACCGACGGTGACGGTAGGTCAGAATATGGAAACCTTCGCCCAGATCGCTCTGAACGGCGCAGCTCCGGGCGGCGGTCTGACAGTGACGGTGACCAGCAATGATCCCAGCAAAGTGCTGTTCTCGGCGACGGCAGACGCACCGGGATCTGCGAGCCTCGCCTTGAATGTTCCGGGCGGTCAGATCCGCACGCCTGAGTTCTTCGTACAGGGGCTCGGCGGTGCCGGATCGGTCACCTACTCGACTCAGGCTCCTGGCTTCGGCAGCGCGACGGGGACCGTAAACCTGGCGGCATCCGGTTTCGTTATCCAAGGGCCGTTCGGCATTGGCACTAACTTCTTCACCACGGTCGGGGCAGCCAACTCAGACCTGACCATTTACCCGGCCTACGTTGACCCAGTATTAGGTGTTCAGCTGGGACAGGTCCGCGGTGGTTTCTCAGTGAACGTGAAAGTCACCAGCTCGGACACCACCGTCGGCTCGATTAAGGTTTAGCCAGTAAGCATTTCCAACCGAGCCACCTCT
>CAYMHP010000246.1:0-9512 GCA_964390225.1 uncultured Solibacteraceae bacterium | reverse complement strand
CCGCGGCGCGTTGAAGACGCTACACCGCAAATCGGATGGGTTCGGGTGGGGCACCAATCCCGGTGACACGATTGAGTAGCGGCGGGATGGCGCTGGCCGTGGTGCTCGCAGCCGCTACGCTGCTGCCAGCACAACCCCCGCCGGGAGCGCCGGCGAGACGCGGCGGTCCGCCGCCGGCTCCCAAAGCCGCGGCCCCGTTCGACATGACGGGCTACTGGGTCTCGGTCGTAACGGAAGACTGGAAATTTCGCATGGTCACGCCGAAGAAGGGCAACTTCGGCGGTGTCCCGCTGAATACCGAAGGCCGGCGCATTGCAACTGAGTGGGACGGCGCCAAGGACCAGGACAGCCAGTGCAAGATTTACGGTGCGGCGGCGGTGATGCGCGTTCCCGGACGGCTGCACATTATCTGGGAGAACGACACCACCTTGCGCATCGACACCGATGCCGGTACGCAGACACGCCTGTTCCATTTCGGCGGAGCAACGCCCCAATCGCTCGAGCCAACGCTCCAGGGGTATTCTGTGGCGCAGTGGGAATTGGGACCTGGCACGCGCGGGCAATCCAAGAACGGCGATTTGAAGGTAGTCACCACTCACATGCTGCCCGGCTATTTACGAACGAACGGCGTCCCTTATAGCGGGAACGCCGTGCTGACCGAGTATTACGACCGCATCCCTGCGCCGAACGGTGATCAGTGGCTGGTGGTGACGACGGTCGTCCACGATCCGCAATACCTCACCATGCCTTTCGTCACCAGCACGCATTTCAAGAAGCTTCCCGATTCCGCGGGCTGGGACCCGCAGCCCTGCCCGGCAAAATAGCAATCAAAATGCGCGCCTCACGGGACGCGGCTGAAAACATCGTTTCAGCGCCGCCGGTAACGGCGGGGGTACGGCTACGCAATCAGTCACCGGCGGCGACCGCCGGTCGTACCGCTAGCTGCGGCGCGTCGCTTTGTCCCGATTGCGAGTGGCGTCGCTGGTCTGTACTTCTTTCAGGCCTTCTTTGCCGAATGCCCCATCGGTCTTGGCGCTTTGGCGCCGCACGGTGGTCGGTTTCTGGCCCGTGGCGCGCTTTCCTGTTTTGCCGCTCATGGTTACTCCCGGTGCGGATGCTGCAGCCGGAGAGCCACTGTGCAGCCAGTGACAAGCTCAGTTGCGAGCGGCCCAGGTCGCAAGATACGATTCCAGGCTGAGAGCCTCGACCTCGCGGTCGAGTGCCAGGCTATGTTCCCGTAAGGCGCGTTCGCGGAGCTTCTCGAGGATCCGCAGCTTACGGTTCTCGGCGAAAAAGCATTCTCTCTGGGCGACGACGGCTTCGTGACGACGCTGGCGCTCGCTCTCGAGCGCGAGCTGGCCGGTGACCGTCACGCGCCGGAATTCCGCAAGGGCGGTCAGATCGGCGGGTCCAAGGGCCTGCTCCGCCAGGAATGCCTGTTCGACAGCCGCCCTGCGTGCCTCGAGATCCTGCAAACTTTCCTCAACTCGCGCCAACTCCGCAATGCACTTACTGAGTTTGTCGGACTCCACATCGCAGAGTCTTTGCTGCCATTCGAGTACGCGCTGCAAGCGAAACCGGAAGCGCTGCATCGCTACAGCCTCTCAGCAAGGGCGCGAAGCCGCGCCTGAGTGTCTTCAAAGGAGGACCTTTCGGAGGTCTGCTGGCGCAGGAACGCGACGATTTCGGGTTGAAGGGCGATGGCCGCATCCAGCTTTGCATTCTTACCTGGCACATACGCGCCCACGTCTATCAAGTCTTTTGCGTCCTCCAAAAGAGCGAGGGCCTCTCGAAGCTTGAAACCGGCGGCGGTCAGTTCGGGAGCGGCCAACTGGCTGACGAGGCGGCTGACCGAATTCGGCACATCGATGGCCGGGTAATGGCCGGCGGAGCCAAGCCGGCGCGAAAGGATGATATGGCCGTCGAGAATGGCGCGGACGGCGTCGGTGATCGGCTCGTTGAAATCGTCCCCCTCCACCAAGACCGTGAAGAAGCCAGTGATCGAGCCCTTCGGAAAGTTCCCTGCGCGTTCCAGGATCTTGGGGAGGAGGTTGAACACGGAGGGCGTGTAGCCTTTTTGGCTCGGGGGCTCTCCCGCCGCCAGTCCGATTTCCCGCTGGGCCATGGCGAGCCGAGTGACGGAATCCATAATCAGCAGCACATCCGCGCCCTGATCGCGGAAGTACTCGGCAATCGCGAGCGCGACAAAACAGGCGCGCACGCGCAACGGGGCGGGCTGGTCGGAGGTCGCGCACACCACCACCGACCGCTGCGCGCCGTCGGGACCCATTTCGTGCTCCAGAAACGCTCGGACTTCGCGGTTGCGCTCGCCGATGAGCGCTATGACCGTCACATCAGCGGAGTTATGACGCGCCATCGATCCGAGCAGCGTGCTTTTGCCGACGCCGCTGCCGCCGAATATGCCCATGCGCTGGCCCTTGCCGCAAATCGTCATGGCATCGATGGCGCGTATACCGGTCACGATCGGCTGCGTGATGTGCTCGCGATCCATCGGGCTGCCACCGGGCTGGTAAAGGCGGTAGTGCGCCTGCGGATGAATGCGTGGTTTGCGATCGATAGGCCGTCCAAAGCCGTCCAGGACGCGGCCGACCAACTCCGGGCCCACCGCCACCAACGCTTCGTCCTGACGCGCGAAGATCCGGTCGTGGAGCTGAATCCCATCGATCTCCTCTAGCGGTAGGGAGAGGACGTGCCCGTTGCGAAAACCGATGACCTGGGTGCGAATGCTTCGGCCATTGGCCGTCACCACCTGGCAGAAATCGCCGACCGCGACGCTTGGTCCACGCGAAGCGATCAGCAAGCCGACGAGTTCGACTACCTCGCCCGTCCACGGCAGCAGTTCGGCGGCACGGACCTGGTGAAGGTAGGGGCTGAGATCGAGAGCTCGCGCGGGAGTCACTGCCGCTCCTCAAGGAGGTGCGCGAGCGTGCGTTCGATTTCGAGGAGCTGCGTTTCGAGCGAGGCGTCGAGAGATCCGCGGGGGCCTTCAAAAATGACGGCGCCGAGCGGTTGCGACGGGTCCCCGAGAACTTCCAGTGGTGAGCGCCCGCTTTGCTCCAGGACCGATCGCACGAATTCCTCTTGGCTGGGATGGACGCGCACGCGGCCCATTTCCTGCGATCCGAGCTTTTCCAGAGCGGCTTTGATCGGCGCCGCGAGCGCGGAGCTGTCAAACGATAGTTCGCGATGCATGATGCGGCGCGCAATCTCAATCGAAAGCTGCAGGATTTGCGCTTCCGCGTGGCGGACGGCATCGCGGCGGAAGGCGGCCACTTCAGCGGCGGCTTGCCCGAATTGCTCGACCGCGCGACGGAGCTCGGCCTCCATTTGGCGGCGCGCAGCGGACTCCCCCTCGCGTAATCCGGCGTCAAAAGCCCCTTGGACCTGCTGCTCGATGCTGGCTTGGAGTTCCGCGGAAGCCTGCACGTGAGCGGAGTTGGGTAGCGCGCCGTCTTTGTGCACTATGGCGCGCCCGGCATGTGCGCCGTTGCGCCAGGGGACCGGCTCTACAGCATCGTCGTTTGCGGAAAGGACCCTAGAGACCGTGCGCATGGCAGGCAACCTGTTTTCGGGAAGGTCGGCTGGGACTGCACCGCCTGGAAGTCATCTCGGTTACGACTTGCCTTCCTGCAGCCAGAGCCGCACCACATTGGCGGCCACGGCTACGTCGCGTTTCGCCAGGTCGCGGGCACGATCCGCGATTTCGGCGTTATCGTCGGCGGCTAAATCGGTAGAGGGAATGCGCCGCGCTTCTTCGACCGGGTTCGGCTCGAGTTCATGCCGCACGGCCGCCTCCAATTCGCCCGGCGATTCGACCACGGCGGCCGGCTTCCGCTTCGTGAACATGCGAGCAACTCCCAAAAGCAAGAGGACCAGCACGCCGACGCCGATGGCGGCCGGCGCGATGGTTTCCTTGTACTGATTCCAAAGTTGAAGCCACTTCGGTCCTGGCGGCGCGGCCGGCGGTTTCGATTGCATGGAGCCGGGGTCGGGCTCCGCATTGAGGCTCGCCTCAAATGGGAGGTTCTCGATAATGAGCTGATCGCCGCGATCGGTGTTGAGCCCGGTGGCGGCGGCGATGAGACCCTTGATGCTCTGGATAGTTTCGGGTTTCAACGGCTCGGCGACGCGGTGTTTGGCGGCGCCTTGGCCTTCCCAGTGGAAGGTCTGGTCCACGAGCACGGCGAGCGACATGCGCTTCACGATGCCTTGTGGGATATGGGTTTGCCGGACGACCCGGCTGGTTTGAAACGTGACGTTTTCACTGCGCCGCGATGTACCGCCACCAGGACCGCTTGCCGGGCTGGCGCCGCCGCGAGGAAGGTTCGAAGCCGTGCCTGGGATGCCCGCCGTCGAGCCGCGCTCCATGACGTCCTCGGTCTTCTGCGACGATGCCATCACGGATTTGGTCGGATCGTAGATCTCTTCCTGTTGTTCGGCGCTGGTCAGATCGAAGTCAACCGTCGCGCCCGCGCGAAAGCGGTCCGGTCCCAGCACGGGTTCAAGCGTCGAGCGGATCTTCATCACCAGGTCGCGCTCGAGCTGCTGGCGGATTTCCAGCGCCTCGGCGGTGATCTGCGCGTTATCCGGCACGCCCCCGCGGCGAGGCCGGCTCAGCAGGTTGCCGTTCATATCGACCACGGAAACCGCGTCGGGGCTCAAGCCTTCGACTGCGCTGGCCACCAGGTTCGTCACGGCGAGCACGTTCTGCGGCGACAGCCGAGCTCCGGCGCGCAGTTTCACCATGACGCTCGCCTTCGCGGGCTGCTGCTGTTCCAGAAAAACGGAATCCTTGGGCAGAGTGAGGTGGACGCGGGAGCCCTCCACCTCCGCCAGAGACATTACCGAGCGCTCCAGCTCGCCTTCGAGCGCGCGCTTGTAGTTGATGTGCTCGACGAAATCGGTGGCGCCGAACGTGTTCTTGTCGAACAGCTCAAACCCGATACGGCCGGTTTTGGGAAGCCCCGCGGCGGCCAGGGTGAGCCGCGATTCGGCCAGCTTGGCCGACGGAACCTGCACGGTGGCGCCGTTGTCGGCCAGCCGGAATTCGACACCGCTTTCGCGCAGCTTTTGCACAACGGCGGCGGCATCTTCCGGCGCCATGGAACTATACAGGGGATGGAAATCGCTTTCGTGCTTCCACTGGCTGAAGGCGAACAGCCCGCCGAACGTAAGAATGGCCGCCGCGATTATGGAAAGCTTCTGCAGTAGCGAGAAGCCGGCCCAGAGTTTGATGAGCTGGTTCATTGGCCGGAAGGCTACATCTGCATGCGCATGATCTCCTGGTAGGCATCAATGACCTTGTTGCGCACCTGGAGACCGAGATCGAACGTGATCTGCGCTTTTTGCACCGCCAACGCCATAGAGTGCACTTCTTCGTTCTCGCCGGAGAGGAATTTCTGTACCGCGTCGCCGGCTTCGTTTTGCGCCGATTCGACGGTCTTGATCGCGCTATCGAGGACGCTCTGAAATGCGCCCGGGCGGGAGGTCTGGCCCGGCGCGTGGGCGGGCGCGATTGCGGAGATGGAAGCGATGGATGAGATAGGGGCGGCCATCTAGTTGTCCTCTCGTCAGCGCAACAGGTCGATCGAGCGCTGGATCATGTCCTTGACCGCAGAGATTGCGGATACGTTGGCCTGGTAACTGCGGCTGGCGCTCATCAGGTCAACCATGTCTTCGGCGGGATTGACGCGGGGCATCGCGACATACCCGTCCTTGTCGGCATCTGGGTGCCCCGGCATATAGCGGCGCTCGGGTTCGCGCGTGTCCACCGCGATATCCGATACGGTGACTCCGGTGAGCGAGCCGTTCAATTGCGCGTCCAGCTCGGATGAGAATGCCGATGGGACCGCCTGGCTGGTGAAAATGGCATCCTTGCGCCGGTACGGCCCGCCTTCCGCCGTACGCGTGGTTTCGGAGTTGGCGATGTTCTCGACCAGCAGTTCCGTGCGGGTGCGCTGCGCCGCCATGCCGGAGGCGCTGACCGATAATGCGGAAAGCAGGCTCATGCACTCTTCCCTTCGTGGATCGCTTCTTTCACCGTTTGAAGCTGAGACCGGATCAAAGTCGAGGCAAGGTTGAAACGCATTGCATTTTCCGATAGAAGCCGCGCTTCGCGGTCGAGGCTTACGTTATTTCCGTCGTTCTTGACGGGCAGATCGGCGACTTCCACGGGCATCGGCGCCGCCGAAGATATAGCCGCCTGAAACTCGGACTGGAAGTTCAGGTCCTTGGTTTTGTAGCCGGGAGTATCGGCATTCGCGATGTTCGAAGCGACCACCTTCTGGCGAGCGCTCAGAAGGTCCATATAGTGCTCGATGTTTTGAGTGAGACGATCGATCACGGCGGGACCAGTGGAGCAAGTTGCGTTCCAGAGCGGAAAGACCCCGAATCGGCAGGAAAATCAACGTGCGCGCTGGTTGCCGGCCGTTAGCGGCTGCGTCAGGCGCGGTGACGTGTCAGGAGTTTGACGGTGGGAGCGAACAACGGCAGATTCACTGGCGGCAAGACGGCCGGCGCTGCTGAACAACCCGCTACACATCCAACTGCATGGTGACGACGCGAGGCAATGGCGCGGGGACATACGCGCGCATTTTGGGGATCTCTTTGAGCTGGGCGGACAGGTTCTCGCGGGCGGCGTACATCATCGAGCGCGTCCATTGAAGCACTTCGCCGACCATGGCGGCGATCTCGGGAATCGAGGGGTCGCCCGAAGGCAGCGCGCGAACGTGCGCCTCTACCGCCGCGCAGAAGGCAAGCACCAGTCGCTCCACTTCGGCAAACTGCTGAGTTACCACGGCGCGGCGCAAGGCCCGTTCGATTCTGGAGATGGATTCGCTCAACTATCCTCCCGTACTGCTGTTGTTACTGTTCGCGATATTGACGTTACCGCTGCCGGGGTAAGAAGTGGCAAACAGGCCGGCCATGAAAGTGGCTTGCTGCTGCAGGACGGCAATCGCCGAATCCGCCGCGGAAAGTTGCTTTTGGAGGTTCTGCTCCATTACAGTGATACGGTTCGTTTCCGCCGCGATCTGCGCGTTCTGACTGGTGATCTGATTTTGGATCGATGTCAGGCTGGTCTGGATCAACCCGGAGGACACATCGGCTGCGGACTTGATCGCGTTGGTCGTAGTCTGCAGAAAACCCGAAGTCGCCGAGCCTAGGAATTGCTGGACGGCCGAGAGGTTCTGGCTGGTAAACGCGCTCACGCTGAACGAGAGGTGGCCCGTCTTGTCCAGAGTGAGCCCCATATCGGCGATCGAATTCACCGCGCCACCCGTGCCGGAATACTGGGTAATCGAGCGCAGCAGTTGGCCGAGCGAGAGGATGGTGCCGCTTCCCGACAGCGGTCCCGCGTTCTGGCCGTGCTGCGCTGTGAGCGCGTCCACCGCGGAGTTGTACGCGTTGGCAAACGCGGTAATGCTGTTGGACAGTGAGGTTTTGTCTTGCGCGACCGTAATCGTGACCGGACTGGAAGTCTGCTGAAGCAGGTTTACGGTCAAGCCGGGCGCCAGCGTGATTTGCCGCGAATTGCTCTGGATATTGGTTAGCGAACCGTTCACCTGGTAAGTGGCCGCGGCTCCCGTTGCCAGCGTACCCAGGAGGTTGCGAGTCCCATCGTTGAGCTGAATCGTATCCGCCGCCAGGTTAGTGCTGGAGACGGACAGCCGGTAATCCGGAGCAGAGTTCGAACCCACATTCACGATGGTCGCCTGCACCGGCAGACCCGCCTGGTTGATTGCGGTTGCCAGCCCGTTGAGCGTGTTCGACGACGGAGTGATCGTATGATTCGTGCCGTTAAGAGTCAACGTAAACGACGAGGACGAGCTGATGTTCGCGGAAGAAGGATCCGTAACGGTAGTCAGGCCGGAATTGCTCAGCGTGGTGGTGTACGAGCCCAGGTTGGTGATATTGATCGAATAAGTGCCTGGGAGGGCGCTGGACAAAGCAGTCGCCTGGAGTGACGTAGGGTCGGACACGGTCGCCGATACGTTCCCTTGAGCGGCGCTCGAAAGATTCTGAATGGCTGTCTGGAGGGAGCCGAAAGTAGATTGCAAAGAGGTAAGCGCGCTCTGCTGTTGTGTGAGCGTGGTTTCCTGGTTCTGCATCTGTTGCAGCGGCAGTGACGCGATGGCAACGGCTCGATTGAGCACCTGCTGCAAGTCGTTCGCATACTTGCTGACACCGCTGAACGTGGGGCTTGGAATGGAACCCATGGTTTAACCAGGTAGCAAGATGTGGGCCAAAACCCGAGGTTCGGCCCACATCGGAGCGGGGAAGTTTACTTCAGGAGCGCGAGCACGGCCTGGGGCGCCGCGTTGGCCTGGGCCATGGCAGCGAGTGAAGCCTGCTGCAGCACCTGGGCCTTGGTCAGGTTGGCGGCTTCGGCAGCCATATCGGCGTCTCGGATGCGAGACTCGGCGGCGGAGAAGCTGCTGATTTGCGAATTGGCGAGGTTGATGGCGTACTGCATCTCGTTCTCGCCGGTTCCGACGCGGCCTTGAACCAGGCCGAGTTGCTTCACGGCAGCGTCCAAAGAGGCGATCGCGTTGGAAGCGTTGGCGGTGACACTGGCATTGGCGGCCGGCGCGTTCACCGTCTGCGCTCCAGTGGCGCCGAAGGTTGTGGTCGGGTTGCTGTAGCCATAGAAGAACCCGCCAGAGCCGTTGGCGGTACCACCGGTGCCCTGCGTAAAGGCTGTTTCCGCGATAGTGAATGTGCTGGCGCCCTGCAGCGTGATGCTGGTGCCGTTCTGAACTGCAGTCACACCGCTGCCTTGCAACTGCGTGTTGATCGAGGCAATGGCGTTGGCCAGCGAGTCCGCCTTCTGTGTGGCGTTGGTGGTGTCGGAGGTTAGGTTGACGGTATAGTTCTTACCCCCCACCGTAACCTGGAACGCTTCCGTCGTGTTCGTGGGAGAAGTGCCCGTGCCCGCCGCGAAAGCGGTGAACGATCCGGTGGACTGGTAATTCCCGCCGTTCATCAGAGTCTGGGTCGCGCCGGCGGCTACTGAGGGAGATGCGATGGTGCCGCTGGTCGCATGAGTGACGGCGAGCAGGTTGCCGCCCGCGAACTGGAGAGTGCCGTCGCTTCCGATTTGGGCGCTGACGCCGGTTGCACCGGCGGCTTGCAACTGCGTATTCAACTGGCCGACCAGGTTCGAGCCGCTGATGCCGCCGCTGGTCGCGTTGATGGTCAGAGTCGTACTGGCCGTCTGCCCCGAGCCATTTAGGTACGTTACCGCAAAGGTTTCCGTACCCGAGCTGCTGGTCGTATCGAATAATGCGTTCGGGTTGTTGAGGGTGTTGACCGTGTTGCTTGCAAATCCCGTACCGCCGCCGAGCACGGAGGTCGAGCCCAGTCCGAGGGAGGCTGCGTCCACGGCATTGTTCGCGCCGCTGAGGTTGACGCTCACCTGCGCATTTCCCAGGTTGGTGGTACCCCCGATGAACACGTTCACCGTAGTGTTGTTGGTTCCACCCGAGTTGAGT
>CAYMHP010000245.1:0-9660 GCA_964390225.1 uncultured Solibacteraceae bacterium | reverse complement strand
CGAAATCATTCCGTGGGCATCACGCTGCGTGCGGTGTCAGGAACTCCTGGAATGCCGGGCCGCCGAAGAACGCAAAGCCGCGTAGGCTTTGCCGGCCCATGCGAACCGGCAAGTCTGCGATCGAGATCACTGCAGGACGAGCGGCGGCGTCCAGCGTTCGAACAGCTTGACTAACCTTGTTCCCAAGGCGTACGCGTCAACTCCAGGTGAGATCGCCACGCTTGCATGGGCATCCGCTCCTAATCGCACTACAATCTGTACCACGTCGGTATATGCGAGTATTACAAAATGCAGCCGATGCGGGTTAACGCTTTGGTCTGTGCCGGACCTAGCGTCATAGCCGCCGGCGACCAGGAACAGCAGTGGATCAATCAGCTGGACAGTGTTCGCAGTGGCGCTGCCGCGCAGTCTTCCGACCTCTTGATCTCTCCAGGCCGAACGTGGTTCGCAGCCAGCTTCTTCCAGCGCGAACCATCCGATGCCTGCATCTAATGAGAAAACGTGTCGTGCCAAGGCCCCGAACGCGATTTTTCTGTTAACGGCTCTTCCGTTGACCATCGGAGGTGCAATCATGCTGTCCTCAATATCTTCGATTTAGCGTGTGTCCATAGACGCCGTCCGCACTTTCTGGGCCAACTTCAGACATATCCGATGATGGGTGCCATCACATCGTGCCGACCGGATGCCGAGGCAGATGCCGAACAGTTGGGCCGAGCTTTTCCGCTACTAAGAGAAATAACCAGGGGCGGATTGGCCGTATGACTGCTGTATATTCGTCGACTTATGCTCCAAGCGATCAGCGACGACGAAGCGATCTGGCGCGTCAGAAATGGCGATACCCGGTCGTACGAAGTCCTCGCCACACGATACCATCGGCCTCTTCATCGACTCGCCCGGCGACTGCTGCGTAGCGAAGCAGATGCCGAGGACGCTGTGCAGGGAGCCCACCTATTGGCGCTCACCCGCATTCATCAGTATGCCGGCGCCGGATATTTCCGCTGGATGTATTCGATCGTCGTGAATGAAGCCCTCACACAAATGCGAAAGCGGAGGCGCTTTATCGAGCTCGGCGATCGTAACGCAGAACGCCTTCCGTCGCCGGCGCACAGCCCGGAGCAGCAGGCTCTTGAACAAGATGCCCGTGATATTTTGGAACGGGCTATACAAGGCCTGCCAGCGGCTTATCAACCGGTATTCCGGTGCCGCGAGCTACAGGACCTGACCACCGCCGAAACCGGAGACCGTTTGGGCTTGACCACCGCGTGCGTAAAGAGCCGTCTTTTTCGAGCCAAGAAGATGATGGGAAAGAGGCTGCGAGAGAGGCTTGGTGGTGCGGTCGGCCCGCCGCAATTGCCTATGCGGTCCCACTCGCCGATTCGGGAGTTGCCAAGTCCTGTTGCCGTGGAGCGAGGCGGCTGCCAATGTTGATGCTGGTTCGCGTAGCGACTCCGGGCAGGAAGAACGGCTTGCTCGCGGAGTTCTGGTACGTGGTGTTTACGGTAGCCCCATGGGTCGCGATGATCTGGCTGTTTTGGCCCCGGCGGTGAGGAGAATTGCCGGATTAGCGCTCGCGAGTTGCTCAGAACTGCTGCCGAGTTTCGGCGCTAATATCGCCGACCGCCGTCGGTCCGAACTGGCAATCCAGTCCTAGGGGATTCATAGGGTTCTAGTCCTTGGCTGCGGGTAATAATCCTCGCTCACGCAGCACGGTCAAGATGTCTCCCGTCAGATAGAACACGATTCGAAGGCCGTCACGCGACTCATGAACAATGAACGTCGAAGGCAGGGTAATCTCGACCGGTGCCTCGCCGGCCCGGTCTAATCGCCAGCGCCACTCGGTGCGGACCATCCTATAGCGCTCGTCTAAGCTGGTCTCGTGCAAGGAGACCAGCTTAGTGGAGTGCCAGCCTATCGATTCGAACAGTTGTCTCCGTTTGGGAATGACCTGAAGCAGATCGCTTGCCTTGACCGTCTGAGCGCCGTTCGGGCCAGCCGAAAGAAACGATGCGGCGAAAAGTCCTGCGAGACCCTCTGCATCGCCAGCCGCGCTGTATCTCTCGAATGTATCAAACAATGTCCGGATCGGGGTTGATTCCATGCTGACCGATTTTACAACTTTGTGATGAACAACTGGTTGCGAAAGAGAATCAACTCCACACAGCCGCGTCGCTATGGCGGGACGAATCAGGGCCATCGTCTGCGACAGACAGCGTCATGCCGCCTGGGACTGTATGCTCTCCGGGAAGCGCGGGCCTATACTTCTGGCTGCAGCCGACATCTCAGCAACCGCCTCTGGACCAGGCGGACCAACGCGTAGAAAAAAGATCTCGCGCGATTCCGGGTCAGCGTCGACCCTGACCCAGTCGCCCCCCCGAACCTGTTCGGTGGCGAGCAGGTTCGAGATTGGCTGCACCAGCAGCCGATCGATTGCGCGCCGCAGGTGACGAGCCCCATAACGGGGATCAGTCCCCTCGGCCAACACCTGCTCGAACGCCGCTTCCGTAAGCCGGAAAACGAAAGGAGTGGCTCCGCTGGTGCGAATGCGTTCTTGGACACGCCGCAATTCGATGTCGGCAATCTGGCGCAGGTCGGTCTCGCCTAGCGGCCGGAAGACCACCATGGCATCCAAGCGATTGACGAACTCCGGGGTGAACTTCTTGCGGGCCGCCGCCATTCCGACCGAAGACAGTTTTTGTGCGATCTGCGCTCCAGCGCTATCATCGCCGCTGGCGGAGGTGAACCCCCAACCCGGCCGCACCAAATTCTGCATTTCCGCCGCTCCAAGGTTGCTGGTCATGAAAATGACGCATTTCGAGAAATCGACCTTTCGGCCATCCCCGAGAGTTAAAGTCGCTTTATCCAAAATCCCGAGTAACAGGTTCCATAGTGCGTCGCTCGCCTTTTCAATTTCGTCGAAAAGCACCAAGGTGAGCTTCAGCGATTCCGTATGACAGCGGTTGAGCGCTTCCTGACTCAGAAATGGATGTGTCTCGCGGTGCCCCAGATATCCGGGAGGTGAGCCGATCAGCTTCGCAATTTCGTGGCTATGCTGGAACTCGGCACAGTCGATTTTGACAATGGCGGCAGCATCTCCGAAAAGACTTTCGGCCGTGGCCTCGACCAGCCGGGTTTTGCCGGATCCTGTCGGCCCCAGGAAGAGGAGATTTCCGATCGGGTGGCCGGGAGAGGTCATTCCTGTGACATACATCTGGTACAGATCCAAGATTTTCTGGATGGCTTCGTCCTGTCCAACAACGAGGCTTCGCAACTTGTTCCCGAGCGTTTCTGTCACACGCCCTGGTTTTCTCGGATCTAAACGCTTAGCTTTGTTCATCATACTGAATGACCTCCTACAAGCTCGCAACGAACTATCGCAATTGCTCAACCAAAAAAGTCGTTCCCTCGGTTTACCGCCTCGGTTCTCATTTGCCGCCGCTCAAGCTTTTATCCGCAACTGATGGAGGGCACGAGTTTAGTGCTGCCTCGGAGATGCGCTTCGAGCGAATCGAATCCTGAAATCTGTGCTGCCATCACTCGGCCCGCGGCGTGGCAAGTGCCGAAGCAACTGCCGATCATCTGCACCGTGCCGATGATCCGGTGGCGGTTGAGACGATTGCGTCAAATATTGAGGCTAATATTCGAAATGGGCGACTACGTGCATCGCAGCAGGAGTTAGGTTTGGAGGTCTGATACGATGTTACACACCCTTATATTGCTGGCCGTGATGGAAAGCACTGCGCCATCGACGTTGACTACGCCCGAGATCGTTCAGCGCATGGTCCAGGCAGATAACAACAGGCTCGCGGCGCTTGGGGGGTATACAGGCGTTCGGCGTTACCGGTTCGAGAACAAGAAATACAACAAACGCGCCGAGCTGACTGCCCACGTCACCTGTGATAACGGCGGCGTGAAGACCTTCGAAGTGATGTCTGAAAGCGGCTCCGGGTTTGTGCGCAATCACATTATTCGAAAGATGATGGAGGCCGAGCAGGAAGCCAGCGAAAAGGGGGAGCGCCAGGAAACACGCATCATTCCCGCTAATTACGATTTCCACCTGGTCGGCACGGACATCTTAGACGGACGCACCAGCTACGTTCTGGAGGTCAATCCCAAAACGCGAAATAAGTTTCTCATTCGCGGCCGCATTTGGGTCGACGCCGAAGATTTTGCGATTGCACGCGTCGAGGGGCAGCCCGCCAAGAATCCTTCCTTCTGGATTCGCAGCGTTCAAATCGTTCAACGATACGAGCGGACAGGACGATTCTGGCTCCCGGCCAGCAATCAGTCTGTTGCGCAGGCGAGGATCTTCGGAACCACCGAAGTGGTGATCGATTATTCCGATTACATCACGACCGCGCGGGACGCACAGGCGCACCCGTCTGCGGGCCAGCCGTTGGGGCAGTAAAGGGTGGCCTGAGGTTTCGCGGTGAGCAACATACGTCAAGGACAATATGCCATCCGTTCCGTCGAACGGCGGAATCAGATCCGCGTCCTGAACTGGAATATCGAGCGAGGCTTAAGGCTGCCGGCCGTGATGGATTTTATCAGCCGCCAGCGACCCGACATTTGTATTCTCCAGGAAGTGGATCTCAACGCGAGGAGAACGTCGAAACTCGATGTCGCAGATTTCCTGTCGGCCCACCTGGACTTCAATTACGTGTTCGGAGTTGAGTTTGAAGAACTGAGCCAGGGCTCGAAGATGGACCCCGCCTTTCACGGTCAGGCGTTGTTGGCGCGCGGCCACATCCTGGAACCTCGCATCCTCCGTTTCCGCCGGCAATCGGATTTCTGGGATCCGCACTGGTTTGTTCCTAAGTGGCCTCTGTTTCAGCCGCGTAGGGGCGGCCGAATGGCTCTCGCTGCGGAGGTGGCTTTGGGCGATACCCCCCTTGTAATCTACAATCTCCATCTGGAGAGCAAGGGAGGCGATGATCTGCGGCTCTCCCAGCTGACCGAGGTCGTGCAGGATAGCCTTCGGTACCCGCGAGAGACTCCTATCGTTCTGGCAGGCGATCTGAACACCCACGAAGCGCCATCTCCGCTGCGGCGGTATTTGCTGTCAGCAGGATTCATGGATGCGTCGGAGGGTTGCGAGTGTCACGGCACGATCCGGGATGGTCGAACCCTGGACTGGATATTCACCCGGGGGCCTGCCGTCTGCTCCGGCACCAGAATACACCGGGAGACCAGCGCATCCGATCACTATCCCTTGTCGACCATTTTGAAGCTTACGGCCTAAATCGTGGCATCTTGAAATCGGCATTTGCCGGGTATCATTCGCCAAGTTTCGGCATGTGACTGTGGCGCGTCGCGTCAGAACAGCGCGTTAGTCCCGCGAGAGGCCCCTCCTCCGCGCTAGCCTCCACTTTCGCGGCGCGGAATACAGCGTGCATCAGTACGGCTCGGAAGAGAACAAGGAAATGGAATCTCCCAAAAAAGACAACGTCCAGCTTGCGCCTGCCAACGGCACACTGGGGATCCTTCTGGTCGGACAAGGCGCGGTGACCACGACGTTCATTGCCGGCGTGGAAGCCGTAAAGCGCGGCCTGGCGAAGCCAATCGGTTCGCTCACGCAGATGGCGACGGTCCGGCTTGGGAAGCGCACCGAGAGCCGTAGCCCGATGATCAAAGACTTCGTTCCGCTTGCCGGTTTGAACGACCTTGCATTCGGCACTTGGGACATTTTTGAGGAGAACTGCTACGAGGCTGCCGACCATGCCGGTGTGCTGGAGAAATCCCTCCTGGACCAACTACGGGAACCCCTTTCTGCCATTCGCCCGATGCCCGCCGTTTTCGACCAGTCGTACGTGCGCCGCCTGCATGGCCCCAACGTAAAGCCGCGGGGCTCCAAGATGGATTACGCCGAGATGCTGATGGAGGACATCCGGCAGTTTCGGGAGAAAACGGGCGCGGCGCGTCTTTCCATGATCTGGTGCGCATCGACCGAAGTCTTTCATAAGCCGGCCGCCGTGCACCAGTCGCTGCGCGATTTCGAATGCGGGCTGCAGAAGAACGATCCCGAAATCTCGCCCAGCCAGATCTACGCCTATGCGGCGCTGAAATCGGGCGTGCCGTACGCCAATGGGGCGCCGCACCTCACTACCGACATGCCGGCCCTTTTGGAACTCGCGCGCGAGCGGCAGGTGCCGATCTCGGGCAAAGATTTCAAGACCGGCCAGACGTTTATGAAGACGCTGATCGCGCCGGGGCTCAAATCGCGCATGCTGGGCCTGGCGGGCTGGTTCTCCACCAACATCCTGGGAAATCGTGACGGCGAAGTGCTGGATGATCCGGGCTCATTCCAGTCGAAGGAAGAGAGCAAGCTATCTTCGCTCGAGCACATTCTGCAGGCGGACCTGTATCCCGACCTGTACAAGCATTTCAGCCACAAGGTGCGTATCGAATATTACCCGCCCCGTGGCGACGCTAAAGAGGGCTGGGATAACATCGACATCTTTGGGTGGCTCGGCTACCCCATGCAGATCAAGATCAACTTCCTGTGTCGCGATTCGATCCTGGCGGCGCCTCTGGTACTCGACTTAGTGCTGTTCATGGACCTGGCGCAGCGCGCCGGCATGCGCGGCGTGCAGGAATGGCTGTCCTTCTACTACAAGGCTCCGATGACGGCTCCCAACCTCAAGCCCGAGCATGATATCTTCATCCAATTAATGAAGCTGAAGAACACGCTGCGCTGGATGCGAGGCGAAGAGTTGATCACGCATCTGGGATTGGAATACTACGATTAGGACGGAGCGGCACGTCCACATCCTGAGCTTTCTCCAGTAACTCTCGTAGGGCGGGCTGTCAGCCCGCCGCAGTCTGCCAGCCTGCCCCACCAAGAAATCACTTTCACCCAGAAAGAGAAGTGTCGGTCGGCACGTGCCACGTCAGTTGCCATCTGTGCCGATCACGCGTAAGTGCTTGAGCAATTCTCGCGAGTAGAGATCTGACTAGTTGGAGCGCAAACGTACCTGGCACACGATTGTTCAGCATTGGCAGAAGCCGTGCTCTGTATAGGCCGGTTAAAAAGGACAGAGATGTCGCAAACGGCTAACGTCAGCTGGTTGCGGGCAAGGAGCTTTTCGTGGACTCTTCACTTTGCGTAGTTGCGGTTATTGCGGTGGTCGGCTTCTGCTTGACACGCATAAAACCCCTGCTGTTCTGCTCGACACTCCTTACGTTGACTTGTTGCCTTGCGCAGGACGCGCAGTTGGCGCCGGGATCGATTGCGGGAGAAGTATTCAACATAGGTGCGGACGGGCAACGAGCGGTAGTGCCCGGAGCGCTGATAAGTCTCCGCGGTCCGGTGGAGCGGGAGACGGAATCGGACGCGAGCGGCCAATACCGGTTTGAGCCGTTGCCGCCTGGCAGATACACAGCGGAAGCAACTGCGCCTGGGCTGAAGGGAGCTGTATCAGTGGATGTGGCAGCGGGCGAGACCGCCGCTGCGGAAATCCCCCTGGAGCTCACGATCGTGACCAGCTCAGTGACTGTGACCGCCACGGATGAGAGTGTGCCCCTCGTCGTCTCTGCGCAATCCGCTCAGTCGGTGACCATCACGCAAGCGACCGTCGAAAACGCCCCAAATACTACCGAAAAAGTCGAAAGCCTCCTGCCCCTCGTCCCCGGAGTCGTGCGCGGGCCGGACGGGCGAATCAACATGAAGGGCGCGCGTTCCACCCAGGGCGGCTGGCTGGTGAATTCGGCCAACATTACGGATCCGGCGACCGGCGCGGCAGCAATGAACCTGCCCATAGACGTCGTGTCGTCGGTTCAAGTGATCTCGAATCCGTACGATCCGGAGTACGGCAGATTTACGGGCGCCGTCTCCAGCGTCGAAACCAAACCAGGGAACTTGCAGAAATATCATTTTTCGATCCAAAACCTGTTTCCGCGGGCCCGGGTCCGCGATAGCGACGTCGTCGGCTTGGAATCGGTAACGCCCCGCATGACCCTTACCGGGCCGCTGGTGAGAAACCGGGTAGCGATCACCCAGTCGTTCGAGTACCGCTTCGTGCGGACCCCGGTCCAGAGTCTTCCTCCCATGCGGCGGGATATGAAGCTGGAGAGCCTCGATTCCTTTACTCAGTTGGATCTGTCGCTCGCCGAAACCCATTCGGCAACGGTTTCTTTCTCGGTCTACCCGCAAAAGCTTGCATATCTGGGCCTGAACACATTTACACCGCAGGAATCGACAACCGACCTGCACCAGCACGGGTATCAAACCTCGCTACAGGATCGGTATGTTCTCGGAGGGAACGGCCTGCTCACGTCACAGATGAGCTACCAGAAGTACGACGCCGACATTTTGCCGAACAGCACGGCTCCGTACCGGCTTCTGTTGGAGACCACCGAGGGCGGCTTCTTCGACCGGCAGAACCGGCGCAGCGACCGCCTCGAATGGCAGGAAGTCTACCAGTCGGGCGAGCGCCATTTTCTCGGGACGCACACTCTGAAGGTGGGCCTCGATTTTTCGCACAGCTCCTACGACGGCAGGCGGGCGTTCTCGCCTGTAGACGTGGTTGGCACTGCCGGCTACGCCCTGGAGCGGATCGACTTCGGAGCTCCGGCGCGCTTTTCCATAGATCAGAATGAAATCGCCTGGTTCGCCGGCGATCAGTGGCATCCGGCTGACCGAGTCGCAGTAGACCTCGGGCTCCGGTTCGATCACGATTCGATCACCGACTCCAGGCATGCGGCTCCGCGGGCCGGCATCTCATTTGCGCTGACTCGCGATCGGAAGACGATGCTCAAGGCGGGAGGCGGACTGTTCTATGACCGCGTGCCGCTGAACATTGCCGTATTCCCGGAGTTCCCGGCTCGCACGGTGCTCACGCTGGGGCCGGGTGGGGACGTGCTCGGCTCCACAGCGTACACGAACACAATCCTCGGGTCGCTCCGAAATCCTCGCAGTCTCACTTGGAATGTCGAACTAGACCGTCAGGTGCTCCAAAACCTGGCGCTGCGGGTTGCTTATCAACAGCGCAGGACAACGAATAATTTCGTGGTCGACCCAACTGGCACACTCCTGACGGTCTCGAACACCGGGCGAGATTCGTATCGCGAATTTCAGATCACGGGCGTTTATCAAATACGACGTCACACTGTGAACGCCTCGTATGTGAGATCGCGGGCATTTGGCGATCTAAACGATTTCAATCAGTTCTACGGAAACAATCCGGTGGCAGTGATCCAGCCGAACGCGCGTGCCCGCCTGGGCTTCGATGCGCCGAACCGGTTCCTCATTTGGGGTGAGATCGCGGCTCCCAAAAAGATAACTCTGGTTCCGGTCCTCGATGTTCATACCGGATTTCCGTACTCGAGAGAGAACCAGTTTCGGGAATATGTAGGACCGCGAAACGTAGACCGATATCCTCGTTTCCTCTCGCTCGACTTCCAGGCGAACAAAGAGATCCGCTTACCAGGCCCGGCGAAGGGTCGAAAGGCCAAAGTCGGTTTTGGTGTATTCAACGTACTCAATAAGTTCGACCCCAGAGAGGTGCAAAACAATCTGGACAGTTATCGCTTCGGCGGGCTCTTCAACTCGGTCCCGCGAACGTTCAGAGGGAAGTTCGTCCTGGGCTTTTAGGCGGAAAAATGCTAACTATCAAACAATGTCTAATCCTCGCTGCCGGCAACGGTACTCGTTTGCGGGCAATT
>CAYMHP010000244.1:0-9691 GCA_964390225.1 uncultured Solibacteraceae bacterium | reverse complement strand
CAGGCGACGTGTATGTGGTGGCGCCCGTGCCGGAAAGCGTGGCGGCCAAAAAGGTCAACGGGCAGCTTCCGCGCGGCGTAATGGCTAAGGCGGAACCGAAAGTAAATAAGTCTGCGCCCACGCCGCGTTTGGGGGCGCATCCCGACCTGTCGGGCAACTGGTCCTTTACCGATTGGATCGGGAACTACATGACGGGGGGAGGACGGCGATGCAGCCCGTGGCAGGGTCCGGACTGTAGCCGGCAAAGCAACCAGACGGAGGATTTCGAGCTCTACTCGCCGTCGCGGTTCGGCAATACCGGCCGGCCCATATACAAGCCGGAGTACTGGGATAAAGTGCAAGAGCTCGACATGTGGACGAACAAGTATGACCCGGTGATGACCTGCCAGCCGCTGGGAGTTCCGCGCGAGGGCCCACCCCGGCGCATCTACCAGACGGACCGCGATGTCACCTTTATCTATTACGGAGGCGATGCCGGAGGCGGATACGGCGAGTATCGCATCATCCCGACAGATGGCCGCCCGCATCCCAAATCGGCGGCGCTGGACATCACGTATATGGGGGATAGCGTGGGACGCTGGGAGGGCGACACGCTCGTGATCGACGCGGTCGCGTTCACCGATGCGACGTGGCTGGGCCGCGGCGGTTTCTTCCACTCCGATCAGATGCATGTGGTGGAGCGATTCCGGCGCGAAGGCGATGCGCTCCTGTACGACGTCACGGTGGAAGACCCCGAGGTGCTGGTGGAACCGTGGGTGTTGCCGACACGAACGGTCGTGCGGAACCCGAATCCCGATGCGGGCCTTGTCCGGGAGCGAGGTAACTGCGAGGTGCAGGAATTAGGCCACGCCACGTCGCAGATCCGGCACTAGAGTGGGGCAGCTTGCCAAGCTGCGGCAGGATGCTTATCCTACCCCACGAGCCCGCGAATAAGATCAGTTCTCAAGGAGGAAGCCGATTATGGGTTCGACCAGACGCACGATATTGGCAGCGGGAGCTGCGGCCGCGGCAACGCGCGTATTTGCTCAGCAATCGGGCAAACGAACGGGCAAGTCCTATGAAAAGGGCCCGGTTCGCATCTACTATGAGGAGGCCGGCTCCGGCTTCCCGCTGTTGCTGCTTCCGGGGGGAGGGCTGAATTCGACCATTGCCTTCTTCACTGGCAACTCGCCCTTCAACGCGATCGAGGAGTTCAAGGGACAGTATCGCTGCATCACCGCAGACCTGCGCAACGCGCCCAGCGGCCAATCCACCGGCCCGGTAGAGGTCGAGCGGCCATGGGAATCCTATGCCGATGACCAGCTCGGCCTGATGGATCATTTGGGAATCGACAAGTTCGCGGTGATGGGTTTCTGCATTGGCGGCCCCTTCATCTGGAGTCTCCTGAAGCGCGCGCCCAATCGGATTCCCGCCGCGGTGCTGGCGCAGCCCGTGGGATGGCGTCCGGAAATGCGCGATCCGAAGTACCCGGGCGCATTCTGGAAGGGCTGGCCTGCGCAGGTGACTGCCAAGCGCCCCGAGATCTCGATCGAGACGGCCGGTCAATTTACGACGAACATGTTCGAAAGAGACCCGGACTTCGTCTTCACCGTCACACGCGATTTCGTGCGCAGTTGCCAAAACCCAGTCCTGATTCTCCCGGACGACGTCCCCGCGCACCCGTACGCCGTCGCCATGGAGTGCGCAATGCTCGCGCCCAAAGCCGAAGTGAGCATGTTCCCGTGGAAAGAACCGAAGGAGCGAATCCCGCTGGCGGTGCGCCAGATTCATTCCTTCCTCAAGGCGCATCGGCCGGCGTAGGTCGCCGCGTGACCGGCTACAGGATGCTGAGGAAGTTTACGAGATCGTGTTTCTCTTGATCCGTGAGTCCAATTTTGAATCGCCGGTCGTAGAAATCCACCAATTCCGTCAAATCAGCGGCGGAACCGTTGGCAAAGTAGGGCGCTCGGGCGGTGAGTCCCCGGAATTGTTGCATTAGGATGGAGCCGACATCCGCACATTTTCCGGTGATGAGTGCACGGCCGGGGTCCTGAGTCAAAAAGGTCCGGCCCAGTTGCGGATGAGGCGGAGCCGAGCCGTTGCAGGTGATGCGGAACAGGGGCAGCTCGGGCGATTCCCCCTTGATGAGTTGAGCCGCGGGCAGATTAGTGGTGCCGATATCCATGAAGCGGTTGATGCCGGGCCGGTGACAGCTGGCGCAGGTGACCTGCTTGCCGTCGGCCCCGCGGAATTCGCGCGAGGCAAACAGGTCTACCCCACGGAGGACGGATTCGCGAAAGGCGCGCTGACGGATGGCGAGATCGGGCGCCGAGGGATTGCGCCACGGATCGAATGACGCGGGGAGGTTGCCGGCGGCGGGGACTGCGCCGACGCCGGCGATACCCCTGGCGACGTTATCCGCGCCCAGCAGCGGAGGTCCGCCAGGTTCGCCGAGAAGACCGCCCAGCATATCGGAGTGTTGCGCCATAAAGAGCTGGCGTTCGAAATCCTCAATCTGTTTGAGCAGCGCGGCCGTGGGAGCGGCGGATGCCTGCTCGTGAATGAGCGCGGCAGTTGCGGCCTGCGACTGAAGATTGGGCTCCCGGCCGTCGGCCATCAGCCCACCGCCGGCGGGGAGCACGATGTATCTGAGGTTGGCGACGACGCGCGGGCGGCGGTACACAGAGATGGAACTGGAGCTCTTGTTGCACCCGGTTGGGTCGCGCACCACTTCGATCCGAAAATCGGGTTTGATGGGCTGGCCGGAGCCATTGACGGGAGGCCACGGTAGAGCGATGCGGAAGAGGCCGCGTTCGAGCAGCAGCGAGTGCGACTCCTCTTGTTCCTGGGGGAGGTTCGGGCAATTGGAGCCGTCGATGGCGACGAATAGAGGGTCTTTGCCATTCGTGTCAGCCCAGCGGAGGCGTATGAGTTCGAGCGAAAGGCTCATCGCGCTGGTGGGCTGGTGACAGGTGACACAGGCGCGTCCGTTTGAGCCGAGCGGGGTAAAGAAGGCGTGGCCGTTCGTCTCAACTGCCCCGGACGTGTTCAGCAGCCGGAGCTGGCCGGAGGGATCCCCGAAGGTCTTGGACGCCGGGAGCGGCGTGCCGCGGTTCGCATCCCACCAGGGGTAGGCCAGCTCATACCGCGTTTCCAAAACGCGGGGGTCCGGAGGGCTGTGGGGCTGCTGTTGTGCGGAGAGTAGGCCGGCGGCCAAAACCAGCACGGCTGCAGTGTGTGAGGCAGGATGGAATCCTGCGCGGCGCTGGTAACGCTGCGAGACCGATTGACAATCGGCCGCAGGTTTCCAACCCGCCCCACAACGCACTGGAGCCAGACGGATCAAACCTTCTGCGCCGCTTTCGCAGCGAGAAAGTTGTCCGGAGTCATCGGAATCTGCCGCAAACGCACGCCCGTGGCATCGTAGACGGCATTGCCGATGGCGGCCGGCATCAGGGTGATGATGGTCTCCCCGGCGCCGGTAGGCGCGGCCTTGAGGTTATTGATCAGGACCGTGTCGATTTCGGGAATCGTGTCGCCGAATTTCAACACCGGGTAGCTGATCCAATCGTTCGAAGTGACGGCGCCGGCTGCCTTGTCGAACTTAACTTCCTCGATCAGCGCGCGGCTCATACCCTGGATCACCTGACCCTCCATCTGGTTGCGGAGACCATTGGGATTGACGACCGCGCCCGTGTCAAGGCCAGCCGTGACTTTCGTCACCGCGATGGAGCCGGTATCCTGATTGACGCTGACTTCGGCGACCACGGCGCAGTAGCCGTCGAAGCCCGAGTACAGAACGCAGGCCACCCCCCGGCCGGTGGCGACGCCCGTCCGGGCATTGCCGGCTTCGGGAGAAGGACGGGTATCCCACACCGCTTTCCGTGTAACGGCGTTGAGGACCCCGATAAGCCGCTGGTCAGTCAGATGACGGAGCCGGTACAGGACGGGGTCCACCTTCAGGCTGGCAGCAATCTCATCCATGAAGCTCTCATGCGCCCAGGTGTTCTGAATGTGATCGGGCGAGCGCAAATAGGAGGTCCACAACGGAGATTCTACGATTCGGGTCAGCGACCGCTGGCTGGCGACGGTGCCGGTTCCCAAATTTGTGCCATTTACGCTGCCGTTCGCGTATGGCGGGACGGAGTTGCCGAAGTTCCAAAACAGACCACCGGCTGGATTGGCCGGCGTGGTGGTGAGAACCACCTTGGAGGTGGGGAAGCCCGCGAGTGCGCCCGATATGAAGTTGCCGGGCCCCGGCGCTCCTCCAAATGTGAAGCCTGCCAGAGGGCCCTCGCCGTGCGCCATCAGGACGCTTTCGTAATCCCACGCGATGATGGTGCCATTCGCGGAGAGACCAACCTTTTGATTGCTCACCATCGGGTGGCCGTAATGCTCACCGCTGGTCATTTCATCGCTGCGCGTGTACTGCAGGCGCACGGGTTTTCCGACAGCCTGGGAGAGGAGCGCGGCATCGAAAGTCACCGGGTCCGCGCCGTTTCCGCCATAGCAGCCGGAGCCTTCAACCTGTATGACCTCGATGTTAGCTGCAGGAATGCTCAGCAGAGTGGAAAGGTAATTTCGTACGTCGTAGACGCTCTGCGTCGCCGACCAGGCCTTCACGGTTGCTGTCTTACCGGTGCCGCCGCGGACGTCCGCAACAGCGCACGAACTGGCAAGCGAGCCGTGCATCTGGAACGGGTAAAGGTACTGGGCACTGAGCGTAGTGGTCGCCGTGGCCATGACCTTGTCGACGTCTCCGGTGTTGACGGCGAAAGCATCGCGCGAGGGCTGCGCCGTCATGTACTTGTACAGGTCGGCCTGAGCCGGAAGGGGATCGCCGGCCGACCAGGTGAGCGCGGCAGCCAGCGTACTGGCAGCCTTGGTGGCATTCCATTCCGTGTCGGCGACGACACCGACAAAATCGTGGACAACTACCACCTGGGCATTGGCCGGCAGCCCGCTAACGGCGGCTGGATTGCTTTGCAGATGAGCGCCCAAGGACGGCGGGCGGACGACTTTGCCATGAAGCATGCCGGGAATGCGAACTTTGTGCACGTACTGGAAAACGCCCTTGGCTTTGGCGGGAATGTCGACGCGCGGAACCGATTTTCCAAGAACCTTCCACGTGGATGGATCGTTCGGCACGGCCTTTGCGTTCACCGGGAGATTAAACCGCTGTCCCTGCACTAACTGGCCGTAGCTCACTGTGTACGTCGGGTCGCCGCCCGTCACCGAGAACACGCCGTTGTTGACTGTAAGCTGGCTGACGCTAACATCGAGGTACTGCGATGCCAATTGAAACAGCGCGTCGCGCGCGGTATCGAGAGCAGCGCGCAGGCCGCCGGCGCCGAACTGAGTCCACGTAGAGAAGCTGCCTGCAGTGTAACCTTGATTGGGCGTGACTCCTGTCCTGCACAGGACCAGCGTAATGCGGTCCATCGGTACCGACAATTCTTCGGCGGCGAGTTGATGCTGCATCGTGCGAACACCCTGGCCGAACTCGCATTTGCCCGAAAGCACGGTGATGCTCTCGTCGGCGCCGATTGCGATCCAGTTGTCGACCTGACTGACGTCGACGTTGCCCGACGCGTTGATCGGACTCTGCGCGTCAGCTCTGGTAAGAGCGCCAAACCCGATCATCATGACGCCCGCGGTTTTTAAAAAGTCCCGCCGGGATGCGTCGAAGCCTTCGAGGGCATCGATGGCTTTTTCGGAGAGCGGGCGAGCTCCATCGAGTTTGAGAGGATTTTTCGGTTTCATAGGAGTGTCCCTTCGGCATAGCTCTGAATCGCGTCAATCATGCGGGAGTGCGCGCAGCACCGGCATATCACACCGCTGAGAGCTTGTTCGATATCCGCACGGCCGGCGTTCGGGTTGTCGCGGATGAACGCATAGCCGTACATGATGGGGCCGCTGATGCAGAACCCGCATTGCAAGGCCTGTTGCGTGACGAACGCCTGCTGGATAGGATGCAGAGCGTCCGGGTTGGGAAGGCCGTCGAGAGCCCTGAGACCTTCCAGCGAGGTGATGCTGTGCCCGTCGGCGCGCAAGACGGCCGTGGAGCAGGAGCGGATGGGCTTGCCGTCGAGCAGCACGGTGCACGCGCCGCACTGGGCGAGCCCGCAGCCGAATTTCGGGCCGTTGAGTTGGAAATTCTCCTGCAATACGAATAGCAGGGGCGTAGATGGATCGTCGACGGTGACGGTCGAATTCTTACCGTTCACTTGCAAGTTGTAGGTCGCCATGGCGCTAGCCGCCCTCCTGAGTGTGAAAGAGCGAACATTATATGTGGCGGGGTACCCGGTGTCAAACGTGCGAGAGAAGAAGCGGCAAGAGAACTTCGGCGAAGATTCGTCGGATGCCAGCAAAGAGGGCCGCATCGCTCCGGCCCTCTTTTGCATCTCGTCGCCTAACGCGAAGAGGTGATTACTTTGGGTGTCACGTGGATCAGGGCGCCGGGGTTGGCGTCTTCCAGCATCCAGAGCGAGCCATCGGGCCCTTCTTCCACGTCGCGGATGCGCTTCCCCACATCCCAGCGCTCGGCGGCTTTGGCGCCGCCATGGCCGTCAAAGACGATGCGGTTCAGCGACCGCGTCCCCAAGCCGCTGATGAAGCCGTTGCCTTTCCATTGTGGGAAGCTCTGGGTGCCGCGGTAGAACATCAGGTTGCCAGGCGCTACGACCGGCACCCAATAGATCACGGGCTTAGCCAAGTCGGGCCGCGTGTCGGGATTGGGAATGGGTACTCCGTCGTAGTTGGGAGCGTAGCAGACCAGCGGCCAGCCGTAGTTCTTGCCCGGCTCGATCAGATTCAGTTCATCGCCGCCGCGCGGGCCATGCTCCACCTCCCACAATTCGCCGCTCGGCGAAAACGCCAGCCCGTACGGCGTGCGGTGCCCTGTGGTCCAGGTCTCTGCCGGCGTCAGGTTGGGACCGGGAAAAGTATAGGTACTGATCACCTTTGCGGTCTTGGCGGTTTCGGTATCTCTGGGCGGGTCAATCAGGGGAATAGTGGGCGCGCCGGTTTTGCCCTCGTTCGGATTTCCGGGGGCTGGTTTGCCGTCGAGCGTCAGGCGCAGGATCTTGCCGACTGGCTGGTTCGGATCCTGGGCGGGCGTGAAGCGCTGGCGGTCGCCCACGGTGAGGAACAGATACTGGCCGTCTGGCGAGAAGGCAACCGCTCCGCCGGCCTGCCCACCCTTGCCCCTGGGCATCTGGCGCCACAGCACCTCCAAGTCTTCGAGTCTGGGCCCCCCGCGGCCAGTCAGGTTGAGCTTGGCGCGCGCCAGCGCCAGGCCCCCGCCATAATCACCAGGCTCGACATAGGTGAGATAGATACTCTGGTCGGCCGCGTAATGGGGCGAGACGAAGACGCCGAGCATGCCGTTCTGACCCTGCCAATACACCGGCGGCGTATTGCCCACTTGGATCTTCTCTCCCTGCTGGGACACGAGCCAGACGGGCCCAACCTTTTCGGTGATCAGCATGCGGCCATCGGGCAGGAAGGCCAGCCGCCACGGCAGCTCAAAGGTGGCCACCGTAGTCATCGTGAACGGCAGGCTGGCTTCGGGCTTTGTTTCACCCGCATTGACCTGGCCCCACGCCGCCACCGACGCCAGAGTGAAAAGCAATGCCGATTCCGCCAATTTCATAGTCATTTTTCTTTGCTTCCCCAGCGCCCCATCGGAAGCGATCCGTGGCGCCGTTGATATCGTACTCTACCATGGGTGGGGCAGGCTTCAGGCTGCGGACCGGTTTTCATCCGGTCCACCGGCCTAGCGCCCGTAGACGCGCAGTTCCTTGCCGTCGGCCAGGACAACGCGCTCGAGTTTGACGATCTTCTCGCCGTCGGCATACTGATAGCCGATGCCCGTGATCACGTCGCCGGGCTTCACCGTCGTCTTGGTCCAGCCGTTGGCCGTCATCCGGCGGATGGCGGGGCCGCCGACCATCCATGTTTCCGTTCGGCCGTCATTCGTCTGAACCTCGAGGGTCATCATCGGGTGCGGATTGCCCCACGCGAACTCGATGACCGTTCCCTTGACCGTCACGAGCCGGTCCGTGCTCACCGGCCATGAGTGATGCGCCGACAGCGGCACTGCGGCAGAGACCAGCGTAAGGATGACCAGTGCGCGAACGCATGAGATCTTCATCGTGGCTCCCCTCCTGCGTGCAATTCTATCAGGCTCCTAAAAAGAGACCGGCCTGGGCTTAAGTGGGGGGCACGTTTTCAGCCTGCGGACCGCATTTTCATCCGGTCCACCGGCCGAAGGCCGGCTCCGATGCCCCTTTGGGCGGCGGTCGGTTGAGATCTGCCCGTCGTTCTAATCAACAAAGGACGTTCTGGGCGATGCGCGAACTACTAACGCGCCGATGTGGCACTCTGCCCGGTCTGATCCGCAAGCGTTAAAGTGAGAAGATGCCGCGCCACGAAGGGGAGCCGGTCCACGGCGCACCTCGGCGGTAACAGGGTGAACGCAAATGAAAAAGAAACTAAGAACTGGCCGCTTTCGATCAATGGCTGCGTGTGGCGCACCGCTGTTCGCGGGTCTGTGCATGATCGCCGCGGCCCAGAGCCCAAACTCGGCCCCGATCACGATCACGCTGGCAGGGCAATCCATGATCCGATCGGATATTCGCGAGACGGCACCGGCGGCGGTCCCCGTCATTCAGGCGCTGCTCAAAGGCGACGTGGTGTTCACTAACTTCGAAGGCGCTGTGGCCGAAAAAGGCGAGACGGTCCATGAGGGCCGGGGCTTTCTCGCTCCGCCCGAAGCACTCGACGCGCTCACTACTTTCGGCTTTAACCTGTTGGCGTTCTCCGGCAATCATGCCTTCGATCTGCAAGCGAAGGGCATTCAGAACACCATCCGGGAGGCGGACCGGCGGAACATCGTTCATGCCGGGACGGGAAACAACGCGAGCGAAGCCGCGGCCCCCGGTTATCTGCGGACCCCGAAGGGGACGATCGCTCTGATCGCGAGTGCGTCCGGCCTGATTGCGCCGGGAGGAAGCGCCGCGGCTGATCGGGCGGGAGTCAATGAGTTACGCGTCGAGGCTGGTGACCAGGAGAACGAGGCAACCGCCGATTTACCGGGCGCGCCCCCGAACACGCCGAATCCCGGCGACGCACAACGGATCCTCGAGAGCATTCGCGAGGCGCGGAAGCAGGCGGCCCTCGTGATCGTGTATCAACACAACCACGTTTTCAGCAATCACTCCTTTGCGACCATTTTCACAGAAGGGATGCAGGAACGCCTCGCCCCGAATGAGTGGCTGCAGAGGTGGACCCATGCGGAGGTGGATGCCGGCGCGGACATCGTCGTAATGCACGGTGCGCCGCTGCTGCACGGCGTCGAGATCTATCGCGGCAAGCCGATTTTTTACGACCTGGGCAACTTTATTTACAACGTGCCGCCGACCCTGACTTACATCGATGAACCGATGAGTTGGGAGAGCGCAATCGCCGAAGTCCAGTTTCAAGGGAGAACTCTAACATCCGTATCGTTCCGGCCGATCGTGTTGAACTACGTTGGGGAAGGCCAGCCTGATATTCACAACCCCTACGCCACCAACGCTTTCCTTTATACGCGCGGCTTACCGTCTGCGGCCAAAAGCGCGCGCGCCGGCTACATCCTTCAGCGGCTGGCGGAGTTGTCAAAACCCTTTGGTACGAAATTTCAGATCAACGGCAACACGGCGCAACTCCA
>CAYMHP010000243.1:0-9825 GCA_964390225.1 uncultured Solibacteraceae bacterium | reverse complement strand
CGAAGAGACGGCGCGCGCCACCAACGCTTTGGCGCGTGCCGCGCTCGAACAGCCCGAGGTGGTCAACCTGGAAACGTACGTGGGAACGGCCTCCCCGTTCAACTTCAACGGGCTGGTCCGCCACTACTATCTGCGCCAGGGCTCCAATGTCGCCGATATCCAGGTAAACCTGCTTGCCAAGGGCGACCGCAAATTGCAGAGCCACGACATTGCCAAACAGGTTCGGAGCCGCCTGGTTCCCGTGGCGGAGCGTTACGGAGCCCGGATCAAGGTGGCCGAGGTGCCCCCCGGTCCGCCCGTGCTGGAAACTCTGGTGGCCGAAGTCTACGGGCCGCAGATAAACGAGCGCATGGCAATCGCGCGCCGCATTCGCGACCTGTGGAAGCGCACCGATGGCGTGGTGGATGTGGATTGGTACGTGGAAGATGACCAGCCGAAGTACCGGCTGGTGGTTGATAAAGAAAAGGCCGCTCTGAACGGGATTTCCGAGGACGACATTGCCCGCACCATGATGCTCGCCTCCTCCGGGTATGAGGCCGGATTGTTGCACGCCGACTCCGCCAAAGAAGACGTGCCGCTTATGTTGCGGCTCGACCGGGCCAGCCGTTCGAATGTGGAAAAGATCCAAACCCTCAAAGTCGCAGGACGCACCGGCCGACTGGTGGCGTTAAGCGAACTCGTGCACACGGAAGAGGTCGTCGCGGACAAGAGCATTTACCACAAGAACCTGCTTCCCGTTACTTATGTCACCGGCGACGTGGCTGGCGCCATGGAGAGCCCGGTGTACGCCATCCTCAAGCTCGGGCCGGAAATGGATAAATTCGGCGCGCCCGGCGGCTACGCCATCGAACAACACATGGCGGCCCTGCCGACCGATGCCGAGCACTACTCGATGAAGTGGGATGGCGAATGGCACATCACCTACGAAGTGTTCCGCGATCTGGGCATCGCGTTCGCGGCGGTGCTGATTTTGATCTACGGCCTGGTGGTGGGATGGTTCCAATCATTTATTACGCCGCTGGTGATCATGGCGGCGATTCCGTTTTCGCTGGTCGGGATTCTGCCCGCGCACAGTCTGCTGAACGCCTTCTTCACAGCAACATCGATGATCGGATTCATTGCCGGCGCCGGCATCGTTGTGCGCAATTCGATAATCCTGGTGGATTTCATTGAGCTTCGCCTGCACGAGGGGATGCCCGTCGACCAGGCGGTGATCGATGCCGGAGCCGTGCGCTTCCGCCCGATGCTGTTGACCGCGGCTGCGGTGGTGGTTGGAGCCGGAGTGATCCTGTTCGACCCGATCTTTCAGGGTCTCGCGATCGCCCTGATGGCCGGAGAAGTCGCTTCGCTGGCGCTCTCGCGCATGACGGTGCCGATCGTTTATTTCATTGTGAATCGAAGGAGAAAAGTCGCATGTCCATCGAGCGTTACTTACGCCTCATCGCCGGTTTCTTCACGACTTTAAGTGTGGCCCTAGGCTACTGGGTGCACCCCGCGTGGTTTCTATTCACCGCTTTCGTCGGATTGAACCTCTTCCAATCGGCATTCACCAACTGGTGCCCGATGATGACATTCCTGCGGAAACTCGGGGTGGAGCGCGAACAGACCGGCCTCCACGGCGCCCCAGCCAAAGCCTCGTAGCAGGGTGGTGACAAAAGCTTTGGGGCCGGCTGCCTGACGGTTAGAACTTGCAAACCCGCAGTCACGATTCCGAGCCGCGCGCGTCGGCAAGCGGTTTCTGGCCATCTTCAGCATACTAGGCGCGAAAGGCCGTGAAAGCGGTTCTCCGCCGCGATATGATAGCCTCTTTTTAATCGTCATGCAGAGGCTGGTGGCGCTTGCAATACGGTGGAGATCGTTCCAAATTGGCATCCTGGCCGCGATTCTCGCCGTACCCGCTGCGTCGGCGCATGACATCCCGAACGATGTAACTGTGCAGGCGTTTGTGAAGCCCTCCGGCGGCCGCCTCGAACTGCTGGTTCGGGCGCCGCTCAAGGCCATGCGCGACATTGTGTTCCCGCAGCGGGGACCCGGGTTTCTGGACATCGCGAACGCGGATACTTCGTTGCGCGACGCCGCGAGAATCTGGCTTGCGGATGCCATCGACATCTATGAGGGCGACAATCCGCTGCCGAAACCGCGGATTGCCGCGGTCCGCGCCTCGCTCGAATCCGACCGCTCGTTTGCGTCTTACGAAGATGCGTACGCACACGTGACCGGCCCGAAACTGCCTGCCTCGACGGACCTGATCTGGAACCAGGCCATGCTCGACGTATTGTTCGAATACCCGATCCAGTCGGATGGTGCGGCGTTTTCCATTCAACCCGGGCGGCTCGGCCGGCTGGGTTTGCGCGTCGTCACGGCGTTGCGATTCCTGCCTCCGGGCGGCGCCGTGCGCGCGTTCGAGTACGAAGGCGACCCTGGTCTGGTGCGGCTCGATCCGCGGTGGCACCAGGCCGCGCTGCGCTTTGTGCGGCTGGGTTTTTTCCACATTCTCGACGGCACCGATCACCTCCTGTTCCTCCTTTGTCTGGTGATCCCCTTCCGGCGTTTCCGTGGGTTGATTCCGGTGGTGACCGCGTTCACCGCCGCGCACTCGATCACCCTGATCGCTTCGGCCTACAATCTTGGGCCGGACTCGCTGTGGTTCCCGCCGCTCATCGAAACCCTGATCGCGGTCTCGATTGTTTATATGGCCCTCGAGAACATCGTCGGCGGCAGCAGCCTCCAGCGGCGCTGGATGATCGCGTTTGGATTCGGGCTGGTCCACGGGTTCGGATTCTCCTTCGCGCTGAGAGAGAGCCTGCAGTTCGCCGGATCGCATCTGCTGGCATCGTTGCTGTCATTCAATGTGGGCGTGGAATTGGGACAACTGATGGTCTTGCTGCTTTTGATTCCCATACTGGAAGCCCTGTTTCGCTTCGCGGTGGCGGAACGGATGGGCACCATCATCCTTTCGGCGCTGGTGGCCCATACGGGATGGCACTGGATGCTGGAGCGGGCCGACCGGCTGCGTCAGTTTCGTTTCCAGCCTCCGGCAATCACGACGGCGCTTTTAGTAACTGGGATGCGCTGGCTGATGGCGATCGTCTTCGCCGCGGGCTTGGCGTGGCTGTTGTTCGGCATGCTTCGCAGCCGCGCAGGCAGACGCATGGAGCAGACCGAATCGCACGAGATTCCCTCCTAGTGACTCTCACCGCGGCAGTCATGCCGCGGTTTCGCTACGACCAGCACGTCACTTGCAGCGATCCTGCAGATTGGGCTTCTCGCGCCACTTGTCGTGGCAGTTCGCGCACGCGGTCGTGATCACGTCGGAGGCGTCCAGCATCTTGTCCTGGTTCTTACTTTGCGCCGCCTCGTAGGCTTTAATCCCGGCCTCGCGAACTCCCTCGACGAACTTGGGCCAGTCGGGGTCGTTCAGGGGAACGGCGACGCCGTTCGCGCATTTGCGGCCCGGCACCATCAACAGGCGGGACGCTTCCGCGATCGCCAGAGCGGCGTTCTCGACGGCCGTCCATTGCCCGTAAGCACTCGCCAGCGGGTTCAGCGCGGTAGACGGGTCTTTCTCGGGCTTCACATCCGCCGGGTTGGTGTTCTGCGAGGCGAAGATCACGTTCGAGCTGGGGAAAAAAATCCCCCGCATCAGTTGCGCCAGGTTCGCCACAGGTGGGGCCGCGGGCCCGGCGGCGGTCCTTCCTCCACGGGCGCGACGCGGCGCCGGCGTTTGCGCTTGCGACATCCCGCTGAACACTACCGCTGCGCATACAAGCACTGCTCGAAGGTTATTGCAAGGTTTGATCATGGTTGTCCGTCCCCGGTGTATGGGAACCTGTCATTTTGCCTCAGCGGATGGCGGAAGACAACTGCAACGAAGGCGCGATGAACGAAAGCGCGAAGGAACGATTGAAGCAGAGATGCACCGGCCGCGCGGAGCGGCCGGCGCACGCGGAGCGTTACGCGCGCTTTCTGCGCGAGAACATCTTGGCGAAGCTGAACATCAGAAGGCCGAGCACGACTGCGCTCAGCGTCGAGGGTTCGGGAACCGCGGCGGCTTGTGGGATTGCGCCTGCTTTGAAGAGATCGGAGAGATCCGTCGCATTGCAGGCGTCGCGAATACAAGGGCCAACGCCAAAGATCTCTTGCATGGTCAGCAGGTCCGAGGAGTGGGTATAGCGGATCGAGTTCGTGTAAGCGTTGCCCTTGGCAAAGGGCGAAATGACGATCTCACCGATCGTCCGGCTCGGGTCATCCCCGCCCTCCGTCTCATCCCACCAGATGACAATTGCGCCGTTATTCTTATAGGCTTGCGAGGCCTCAATCTGCGGAACGAGCATGGACAAGAAATTATCGCCCTGCGCGATGGCCGCCTGGTCGCCGGTGTAGTGCACGCCGCGGTAGTCAAAGCCGTTCGGGAGCGCCGTGTGCTGATCGTTGTACTGATCGGGGCTGATCCAGTTGTACTGCGCCACGGTGTTGTTGGCGAGATCCGTGCTCAATTGCTGCAACGGGGCATAGTCCTGCGCCAACGGATTCGAGGGGGTCGGGTTATTGCCGCCGCTGGTCGGGGTGAAGAAGACCTGCGGATCGTGCTTCGCCGCGTAGTTGTATAGATTGGTGCCGTTGTACGCGTTTGTTCCGCTGGTGAACGCGCCGGAAACACTGCTGAGCGGAACCGTGTACTGGCTCTTCGCCAGGGGCGTGTTGTTCGCAAGGTTGATATCCGTGTCTTCCTGGTAGGACCGCCACGTCTTACCCGAGGTTTGTAAAAAATTGCTCAGGGTTTGCGTCGTGGTCTGCTCGGTCGGGCCACTCGCGGCGAACGGGTCGTTGTCGTTCAAGACGCCGAGGTTGGAACCGGCCTCCGCCCAAATGTAATTCGGCTCGGAAGGGTGAATGCCCTGGCCGGCGTTGAGATAGTTGCTGGCATACGCCGTCTGCGCGGCGTTGGTATTGCCCGGGGTAACGAGGCTGTTGATAAAGGGTGCAGCCGGATTTGCAAAGATCTGCCCGGGGCTGGTCTGTGAGGCAGGCTGGGTCCAGTTGTGGTTCTCCATCGCAATCACGAATACCGTTTGGATGGGCGCGGCCTGCCCTTGTAACGCAAGGCCGGCAAATAGCAAGACGCCAACCGGCAATCCGGCGGCGCGTTTCACTTTACCGATGTCACGCATCGACTCCTCCGTAAGAGTTTCTTTTTTTGGGATCGCACAGGGCTCGCGAGGATGGCGCGCCCTTGAGCAGTATAGGGACGCGAAGTTTCAATCGGGTTAGCTGGCCATGACAGCGGCGAGACAGGCCCCGCCGCAGTAAGGCGCCATACTGACCCAAGGTATCGGAGTGAACGCGCCGGAGATTCCGCGCCGTTCTCCGGAAGGTGACCCGGGTTCAAGTCGTCCCGGCAGTCACTCCTTTAAAGACGAATTGGGCGAATCGACAACCGGTTGTCACATTCCGCGACATACGATGAAGCAAATCACAGGGCGCGCTGCTTTGCTCCCAAACCCCCTGGCGCGCCCTTCTTTCAGTACCGACCTGGAGTTTTCGGCACGCTCGACCGTTACGTACGGCGTCACCCGATGGCGGACCCTCCTCACTGAAAAGCGCGGGTCATTTGACATTCTCCCGATCTATGCCTTAGCGTGTCCGTTTGAACATCGAAATCGAAATCAAGCTCCGCCTGCCCGATGAACTCGTGGAGATCCGTCGAAAGCTCCGGGAATGCGGCTTTCGCGCCCATAAACGGCGTCACTTTGAAGCCAACACGCTGTTCGACAATATCAAACGCACGCTGCGGAAAAATGGCAAACTCCTGCGCGTACGCCGGGCCAACGGCAGCGGTCTGCTTACGCTGAAGGGACGTTCGGAAGCGGGCCGCTACAAGAAGCGATGGGAAATCGAAACCGTCTTTCAAGACGGCGACACGATGGAATCCATCCTCACTCACGTTGGCTACCACCCGGTTTTTCGATATGAGAAGTACCGGACCGAGTACATGGCGCAATCGGGAAGCGGGAAGGTGCTTCTGGACGAGACGCCGATTGGGAACTTCCTCGAGTTGGAAGGAACTCCGGCGTGGATCGACCGCACGGCTCGTCTTCTGGGCTTTGCGCATTCCGACTACATCAGCCGCAGCTACGGCTACCTGTATCTCGCATATTGCCGGGAACGGAGGATTCGCCCGAAAAATATGGTTTTCAAGAATCGCCCTTGATATCGGCGGGGCGGTTACGCGCCTGTAATCAGGTTGACACGCGGCAGGATAACCGGCTTTCAGTAAGCCGCGGCTTCGGCAGCCCTGGGAACCAGCCGCACCGGCAGGTCCGCGCGCAATCGCATGCGATCGGGATCAAGCCGAAGCGCCGAGTTGCGCGCCTCCACGCAAAGCGCGCACGGGCAGCGAAATTCGGGGGTTTTCTTCACTTCAGGTTGGCCTTGGTTGTGCATATTTCACCGGCAGGATCGCACAAACTATTCCTGTTTCCTAATTAAAATCTCGTCAATTCGCTTGCGAAAGTAGCCCGGCGCCCGCGTCGCGCAAAGGTTGTGGCGGCCGCAAGAAGGGCAAAACGCATTCCCCACAACCAGATTCGCGGGTCCCGATACACGGCGGCACTCAAATGTTTTCGCGAAACAATTACGGTTCCGCCAAGGAATTGTAACCATCCTCCGGAGAAGCTGAAAGCGCAGGGGGAGGTTTATGCCTCAGACGCCGATTCACTTCGCTTGGCGGGACGCGCACTTAATCGACGGCTTCCGGACGGGGGTTTGTCTTCACGGGCACACGATGCACTCCGAGGAGTGCCTGTCATTTCTACCGCGGTACTTGCACCAGGTTCCGGGCATATCCCAGGTGGTCAGCAGCTATGAGCGCAGGGCTGTGGATTTCGCCAGAGCGTACTGGACGCCACCGCTCAGTCCCGCATCCGCGCTCGCGCTGGAGCGGAAACAGGTCGCCGGCCTTGGCCTGCGCCCCATCGTCTCGCTGACCGATCACGACAATATCGACGCCGGCATGTCGCTTCAGGTCACCGCCGATCCGCGCGAGGTCCCGATATCGGTGGAGTGGACGGTCCCCTACGAGCGCTCGATACTGCACTTCGGGATCCACAACTTGCCCCCCGCCACCGCCCGCGAGTGGATGGCGCGGCTGGCCGCCCATACTGCCGTGCCGGACGAACGGCTGCTGCCTGGAATCTTGGAAGAACTCGCTAGTAATCCTGAGGTTCTGAGCGTCCTCAACCATCCCTTCTGGCTCGAGGAGGGCGTCGAGGACGCCGACCATGTCCGCGCGCTGGAGCGCCTGCTGCGCGAGTGCATCGCGTGCCTCCACGCTTTCGAGCTTAACGGCACGCGTCCATGGAAAGAGAACAAGAAAGTCGTGGAACTCGCGCAAGCGTACTCTCGGCCCCTGATCTCGGGCGGCGACCGCCACGCCTGCGAGCCGGCCGCCTGCCTGAACCTCACCAATGCGCGCACTTTCTCGGAGTTCGCTTCCGAGATCCGCGATGGCCAGGGTTCGCTCTGGTTCATGAGTCACTATCGCGAGTCCATGGCGATTCGGATCCTGGAATCCGCCCGCGACATCTTGCGCCGCTACCCGGAATACCCGAGCAGGGAGCGATGGATTGACCGGGTCTTCTATCGCGGACGGGATGGCGTGGCGCGTCCCCTTTCCACCGTCTGGCAAGAGCGCGTACCACTGACACTCCGGGCGGCGAACGGGATTGTGCAAATATCGGCCGCGACACAACTAAGACCGGCCTTGCGGCTGTTTCTGGCGGAGCGAGGTGAGGCGCTGCAGTGAAAAATCACTGCGATCGTTTCCGGGCTTCGGTAGCCGGTCTGTCTCCGGAAACCATTGCATTGATCGTAGCCGCGGGTCTGGTGCTGGGTGTCTTTCCCGTGTATGGGTTACCGACTCTGTTGTGCGCGGCAGCCGCATTCGTCTTCCGCCTCAATCTGCCCGCCATTCAGGTCGTCAACCAGCTTTCTTCTCCCCTGCAATTTGCGCTTTGGCTCCCGCTAGGCCGCATCGGCGCGCGCATTGTAGGAGGGCAGGCGGCCTGGAGCCTGATAGGCGCATCACGCGACGCCATCGTGGGCTGGTTCTGTTTCTGCGTTCCCCTTGGATTCGTACTATACCTGCTTTTGCTGATCGGCCTACGCCAATGCCGGAAGGAATGGTTCAATGGTCTTAAGAGTCCGGCCTGATGACGACTTTCCCCGACGGCTTTCTATGGGGCGCTGCCACTGCGGCGCACCAGGTGGAAGGCAATAATATCAATAGCGATCTCTGGGTTCTGGAGCACCTGGAGCCCACCCTGTTCGCCGAGCCCTCCCTCGATGCTTGCGATCATTACCACCGCTTTCCGGACGACATCCGGATGCTGGCTGATCTCGGATTCAACACCTACCGCTTCTCCATCGAGTGGGCTCGCGTCGAACCGGAACGCGGCCAGTTTTCGTTAGCCGCGCTCGAACATTACCGCCGCATGCTGGCGGCATGTCACGAGAATTCGGTCACCCCCATGATCACGCTGTACCATTTCAGCTCGCCGCGCTGGTTCGCCGCGATGGGGGGCTGGGAGCGGCCGTCCGCGCCCGACCTGTTCGTTCGTTATTGCGATCGCGTCAGCAGGCACCTGGGCGACCTGATCTCGTTCGCCACGACCTTCAACGAGCCTAACCTCCCGCTGCTTCTGCGCTGGCTTCCGATCACCGAGATTCCGGTGCTGACCGTCCGCCGGATGGCCAGGGCTGCGGCCCGCGCGCTCGCGTCCGACCGGTTCGGCTGCTTCTTCTTAGGCGACCCCGAGAAGTTGCTGGAGAACATGATAGCCGCCCATCTCCGCGCGTTTGACGCGATTAAGTCCTGCGCCAGCAACTTTCCCGTTGGCGTGAGCATCGCCATCCAGGATGAACAGCCGGTCTGCGCCGACAGCAAGCGCGACCGGAAATGCGAAGAGGTATACGATCCCTGGTTGGCGGCGGCCCAGCGCACCGACTTTCTTGGCGTGCAGGCCTACACGCGCTGCCGCGTTGGCAAGAAGCGCGACGTGGGACCGGAGCCGGGCGTCGAGCTCACCCAAATGGGCTACGAGTTCTGGCCGGAAGCGCTCGAAGCCTGCGTGCGCTACGCAGCCAAGCGCGTCTCTGTTCCCATCTACATCACCGAGAACGGCATCAGCACCGAGGACGACACCCGGCGCGTGGAATACATCCGCCGCGCTCTGGAAGGCGTCGTCAACTGCCGTGCCGCCGGCATTGACGTGCGCGGCTACATCCACTGGTCCTTACTGGATAATTTCGAATGGATCCTGGGCTACCGGCCGAAATTCGGGTTGGTTGCCGTGGACCGCGCCACACAGCAACGCACCATCAAGCCGAGTGGACGGTATTTGGGTGAAATCGCCCGCCGCAACCGGATTCTGGATCCCGCCGCGATTCGCTAGCATCGCCGAGTATGTCTTCCAGCAGCCGCGGAATCTCGTAGACGGCGACGTTGCGCACGGCCGCGGCACGCTCGCGAAACCTGGCATAGTTAGCGGGGTCCAGCAGCGTATGCACTGCGCCGGCGATCTCCGAGGAGAAGTTCCGAACCACGAGTCCTACGCCTTGCTCCTCGATCCAGTCGGCGTTGTAGCGTTCGTGGACCATCGTCCAGGCGTTCCGCTGCACAATTACCGGCAGCCGTTTGGCGAGCGCCTCGCTGATGCTGCCCGGCCCAGGTTTGCCGATGAAGAAATCCGACAGCTCCATGTAGAAGGGAACGTCGGGAGTGAAACCCTCGACGAACATCGGAATCTGCTGATCCAGGGCGCGAAG
>CAYMHP010000242.1:0-9845 GCA_964390225.1 uncultured Solibacteraceae bacterium | reverse complement strand
CCCGACTTCATGGTCGCGTTGAACATGCCGCCGCCGACTTGACCGTACTCCGCAGCGTAGTTGCTGGTCTGAATGGCGACTTCCTGGATGGCATCCACGCTCGGCTGGGTCTGCGCCTGAACTCCGGGCGTACCGGTGTTGGAGGCGTCCTGCCCCTCGATGCGGAACGACTGCGTATTGTTAGGCGTGCCGTTGACGCGAACCTGGGAGTTGGCCTGCCACATGGTGCCGGGAACCAATTGAACCATCGCGTAGGGATTCCGAATACCGGCGCTGCCGGCCTGGCTCGAGCCGATGCCCAGGATGGGAAGGTCGTTCATGTTCGACGCTTTGATGCTGTGGCTGATGTCGCCGCTCTCGGTCTTGAGGAGAGGAGCATCGGCCTGAACGGTCACGGATTCGGTAGCGGAGCCGACTTCGAGAGCGACATCCACGCGCTTGGTCTCGGCGACTTCGACTGTCAGACCGAGGCGGACATACTTCTTGAATCCCGGCACGGTAACGGAGATTTCGTACTCGCCCGCGGGCAACTGCGGAATGGTGTAATTGCCCGTCGGGGTGGTCGCGGCCTGGTAGCTGACCCCAGTGGCCTGATTCTTCGCTTCAACAGCGGCGGCGGCGACCACGGCGCCGGCGGGATCGGATACAGTACCGGTGATGGTGCCGCGATCGCTCTGGCCGAATCCAATAAAAGCGAGCAGCAGCAAAGAAGCCGTCAGAAATAGCGGACGCATTCAAATCCCCCTTTTTTGTTTCCCAAAAAACTGAGCGAAGACCTTTTGGACTTTTGAAGACGATATAAGAACAGCGACACGGAAGTCAAGCGGATGTCGAGTTTTTGCCCCCGCCCTTACAGGCGGGGCTCAAAATGGAGCGGTGCTGGCGGGCTGCGAACGCGGCACGACTGCCGCGAGGAGCTGGTGCCCACTCGGGTGCGGGCGGTCGCCATCGGTTTCAGCCGCGCCAGTGATGGCGCGGGTCTGATTGCGCGCTAGCTTTCGGTAACGGGAACCGCGGCATGACTGCCGCGGCTTACATTCACTTCACCGGCAGCAGGGGCTTGCGGTCCGGAGGGAGCTGCTGATCGGCGGCATTGAGCATGACGGCAGCCATGGCGTAATCGCCCAGAATGGCGGAGAGTTCGACCATCCCCTGGCGTCCGAAAAGCTCGACCACCTTGGCGTATTCGGACGGGCTCACCTTGTGCTGGCGGAAAAGGCCGCGGCCGAAGCGGATTACGGTAGCGTCCTTCTCGGGCAGATCTTTCACGTCGCGGTTGAACTTGATCGTATCGATGATTTTTTGATCGACGCCGGCGCGCTGCGCGCCGGCTTCGTGCCCCGTCCATTCGTACTGCTGGTCGAACTCCCGCGCGGCGATGAGCGCGCACATCTCGAAGTAATGCGGGCCGACCACCGATTTGCGGAGATACTGATTCAGCTCATTGATGGGCGGGGCGGCGCCAAGGGTGTAAAGCGAAATCGCCGCGGGTCCGAGCCTCGGCCCAGGCTGGTTGCCATTCACCAGATCGTAGACGCGCTGACCATTGGCGTCCAACTGGTCACGCTTGATCAGCGGAAGACGGGAATAAGACTCAGGGTCGATATCGGCCGGAAGTTTGGCGGATTGGGCACTCACCAGCGCGATTCCGGCCAGCAACAGGAAAGTCAACGGTAGTCGTAGCATAGAGGTCTTTGGCCGCCGATTATATCAGGCCACCGGATGAAGGCCGCGGTGATGTATACTTGCGGCTACCCAGCTCAAAAGAAGAGAGGTCGTATGCGTTTCGTTGCTATCGCTCCCGTAATCGGCGCCTTCGCCGCACTCGTCTATTTCCAAGAGCCGGGCGTGGGCGCGGCGTCGCTCGATCCGCTGATTGCCGACCCACAGCACTACCGCCTGGAGTTCGAAAACCAGTGGGTCCGTGTGATGCGCGAGAAAATGGGCCCGCACGAGAAGATGCCCATGCATCAGCACACTCCTCCGGGCGCGGTGGTAGTTCTGCTGACCGACCGCAACAACCGGCTGACGGCGCAGGATGGCACCAGCCAGGTATTCCGGAATCACGCGGGAGACCTCATGTGGGCGGCGCCGAGCATTCACCGCAGCGAGAATTTGAATGACGCGCCTTTCGAGGCGCTGCAGATTCAACCGAAGCAGCCGGCCGGCGTGACCCCGCAACCTCTGCCCGCGGAAAAGCAGGACGCGGTAGTGGTGGATCCGCAACATTACAAAGTGGAAGTCGAAAACGAGTATGTGCGGGTGATTCGCGTCAACATTCCACCTCGCGAGAAGTTGATGTTCCACAAGCATCCCGCAACCGGCGCGGTGGTCGTCTACTTGACAGACCAGAACATGCGTCAAACTCTTGCCGACGGGCAGAGCCGGGAGAACCACTATACGGCCAAGCAGGTGCGTTGGGTGGGGCCGGACGCCGCGCACCAGGATCAGAACCTGAGCGACGCGCCCTCGAAGCTGATCCGCATAGAGTTGAAGATGGCACGCTGATCACGCCGCATCCAACGCGAGTTGAGAACAATGATTCACTCGCCCTGCGGCAGTTAGGCACCTTGGAAGAGCGATTGCACGCTCAGACGTGAAGGAGGATTCATGAGATATTCCGCTTTGAATCTAAGCGCCTTAGCGATCGGTATCGTATTAGCCGCTGGTCCCGGATGTGCGGCCAAAAACAACCGTAGCGCCGCGACGCCGCCCGCCACGGGCGTCGCCAGCCGCTCTGTAGAAGCGAACGCGGTGCAACCGGGCGCAATTGGACAAGACCGGCTGAGCCGCGAGGTACGTCACGAGTTGGTGATGCTGCCGTATTATGGCGTGTTCGATAACCTGACTTACCAGGTCAACGGCAGCTCAGTGACATTATCAGGGCAAGTCACTCAGCCCGTTCTAAAGAGCGATGCCGAGAACGCCGTAAAGCACATGGAAGGGGTTACGAGCGTAAACAACCAGATCCAAGTCCTGCCGCTGTCAACGATGGACGATCAGATTCGGATCGCCGAGTACCGAACGATCTACGGCACCACTGGGCTCGACCGCTACGCGCTACAGGCTATTCCACCAATCCACATAATTGTGTCGGGCGGCCATGTGACTCTGGAAGGCGTAGTCGCGACCCAAGCCGATAAGGATTTGGCGGGCATTCGCGCAAACAGCGTGCCGGGTGTATTTTCCGTGACCAACAACCTGCGCGTCGAGAACCGATAATCCAGCCGTCCTACTTCGTCGCTGCCAGCCAGTAACCGGGGCGGGTCTGAACTTTTGCAACTTCGGGCCGCCCCGCCACTTCCACCGTGATCTGGTGAAAACCACCTTCCTCTTTATTGTTGGGCATGTAGCTGATCAGGTACTGACTGTGCAGTTCCTCTCCGATCCGCTGGATCGCTTCTTCGAGACCGCGCTGCCGGGCGAAACCGAATTCGCTGCCGCCGGTTCCTTTTGTGAACAGCTCGACGGGGTTGTCCTTGAAAATAGCCTTCGCGTCTTTGAATAGCTCAACCATCAGAGGCACAAATTGGGCGGAGCTGCCCTGCGTGCCGTAGGTCTGCATGACGGTGTTGGGCGTTGCAGGCACTCCGGCGGGCAGCGGGTGCATCGCGGGAGGGTTGGGATCGACGCGCGGCTGCGGTGGAGGCGCGGTGAGATTCGTCATGACGCGCGACATGTCTACGGAGTAAAAAACTATGTTGGCAAGTTGCAGATCGATGAGAGCTTCGCGCGCGCGGCTCTCGCTCGAGAGATCTCGCGTTTCTCCGATCAGAAGAAGGATGCGGCGGCGATTCCTCGGCCGGGTGTCGAGCATGCGTGCACCCTCTACGACTGCGTCAATCATGCGGTTCGACGTGCTTCCCGCCTGAATGCTTTTCACCGCGTGAGTGATCAGGTCCGGATCGGCCGTGAAATCCTGGAGCTTACGGATGCGCGAGTCGTACGCGATCACGGCCGCCTCCCCCTGGTCGCCGATGACCAGCGGCGTGATTAGAGCGCCGATCCGCTGAACCTGCGGAAGGATTCCCTCGACCTGGGAATTGGCCTGCACCGCGATCACGATCGAAATCGGCTGGTAAGCGATATCGACCTTAATGTTCTGATCCTTGCCGTTATCGAAGAGATGGAACTGTTCCGGCTGGATGCCGCTAACATATCCACCCCCTCGATCGAAGACGGTGACAGGCGCCACGACGACGTCGGTCGTGACGCGGAAAGGCGCCGGCCCTTCAGAAGGCTGGTCCTGGGATTGCGCCAAAAGCGTGGCGCAGAGCACAGTGAGAACGAAAATCCTAGGCATACTACTCCTGACGGGCTGTCGCGTGATCGGTCTGCCCGCGAAGCAGTTCAAGCACGTGCGGCACCAACTCCACGATAGCATCGAGCGACTCGACCGCGCCTTTGGGCGACCCGGGGAGATTCACGATGAGCACGCGGCCCCGAGTGCCGGCAACCGCACGGGATAGTACGGCGAGCGGCGTGGTTTCGCGTCCGCGGGAGCGCATCAGCTCCGAGAGCCCGGGGATTTCCCGATCGACCACCGCGCGAGTTGCTTCGGGTGTAACGTCCCGCTGAGCCACACCTGTGCCGCCGGTTGTGAAAATTGCCGAAACCTGCCCGCCATCTGCCAGCGTGGCGAGGCGTGTGCCGATTTGCGGCGCTTCGTCGGGCAGCACCTCCATCACCGAAACACTCCAGCCCAATTGTTCCAGGCGTTCGCGCACAGCTGGCCCGGAGCGATCGATGCGCGTGCCGCCGGTGACGGAATCGCTGATAGTCAAAACGGCCGCGTTAATCATGATTGCCTTTGCGGCGGAAGTCGCCGCTCTTGCCGCCGGTTTTTTCGAGGAGGTACAAATCCTGGATCTCGATCGATTTATCGAGAGCCTTCGTCATATCGTAGATGGTCAGAGCCGCGACAGAGGCAGCCGTTAGTGCCTCCATTTCGACACCCGTCTGTCCGGTGGTGGTCGCGCTGGAGACGATTCGCACGCCGTTCTTCTCCAGGGTCACGTCCACGTCGGCGTGCGAAAGCATGAGTGGATGACACAGGGGGATGAGCTCCGCGGTTCGCTTGGCCGCCGCGATTCCGGCAATGCGCGCGATTTCGAGGGGATTCCCCTTAGGGTTGTCCGGAAGCTTCTTCAACACGGCGGGCGCAATGCGGACAAACGCATGCGCGCGAGCGGTGCGCCGGGTCTCCTGCTTCGCGCTGACATCCACCATGCGGGGGCTCCCGGTAGCGTCATAGTGCGAGAGCTTTTTCATTTGAACAGTACCTGGATCCACTCGCCGGCGGCGTATTCGGCGCGGTCGGGGTCGGCCACCAGAAATGCGTTGGCCCGAGTCAGCGCGGGCACGTCTCCCGAGCCGTGCCACGGCACCGGAGTCACTTCGCATCCGTCGGCGCTCAGGCGTGCGGGCAAAAAGCGGGTAAGCCCAGGCTTATGGCGGAATGGCTGGGTGAGGCGCGCGAAAGGCATCGGTAAAGCAACGTGCTCCTGGCCAGCGAGCAGCTCTACCGCGGCGCGCGCGAAAACCTCAAACGTCACCATGGTCGAGGAAGGGTTGCCGGGCAGGCCGAAGAAGAACTTGCCGCGCGCCCGGCCGAAGACGAGGGGTTGGCCGGGCTGGATCAGAACGCGGTCAAAATGAAACTCCGCGCCCAAGTCGGCGAGAACGCGCTCCACCACGTCGTACTTGCCCGCGGAAACACCGCCGGAGAGAAGCAGCAGATCGGCAGCCAGACCCTCTTCCACCAGTTGCCGTGTGTGCTGATCGGTATCGCGCGCCACCGGCAGCACGCGCGGAGTGCCGCCTGCGCGGATTACCTGTGCCGCAAGCGAGTAAGCGTTCGAGTTACGGATTTGAAATTCACGCGGCCACTCCTCTACGGCGACGATCTCATCTCCGGTGGGAATCACGGCCACCACGGGTTTGCGGAATACGGCGATGCGGCTATGCCCGAACGCAGCGAGCATCGCCACGTCTGTGTAGTCGAGCCTCTTTCCCCGCCGCAGCACCACCACGTTCGCAGCGGCTTCGCATCCCTTCGGATTAATGAATTGGCCCGGCTCGGCGGGGCGATCGGTGCGCACGCGGCCATCTTCGCTGCTGGTATGTTCTACCATGATCACCGCATCCGCGCCGGCGGGAATCGGCGCGCCGGTCATGATTTCCACTGCCTGGCCGTGCGCCACTTCGCGGTCAAACCGTTCCCCTGCCCGGACTTCTCCAACAATTTCGAGGTCGCCGGGGACATCTTCTGCGCGCACGGCGTAACCGTCACGCATCGAGCGGGAAACGGCGGGCACATCCCGGTCCGCGGCGACGTCTTCGGCGAGCACACGCCCCGCCGCTTCGTAGAGAGTAACCATCTCGGTTTCCGGGAGCTTGCGCGCGCCGGCGACGCAGGAAAGCACGGTTTCACGCGCTTCGGAGAACGTCAGCGTGGACACATGCATTATTCTAACGCCTGCCTCCGCGTGCCCTCGGTCACATTGGCAGTATCCACCGTATTGAATAGCCGCCCGCCGATTCTCAGAATGAAAGTGAGGAGAGAATTCATGGCAGACACTAAGGTCCAGAATCGATCTTCCGAACAGCAGAGTTCAGAACCACGTCGTGATATGGCGCGGCGGCAGCAGTACTATCCGTCGCGCGACCTGTACAGCTTCAGCCCGTTCGCAATGATGCGGCGGCTTTCCGAAGAAATGGACCGTGCCTTCAACAGCAGCTTCGGCTTATCCCGAGGAATGGGGGAAGGCATGTGGTCTCCTCCTGTAGAGGTACATGAGCGCAACGGCAATCTCGAAATCCGGGCGGAGTTGCCCGGCTTATCCAAGGACGATGTCAAGGTAGAGTGCACCGAGGATGGCATCATTCTCGAAGGCGAAAAGCGCCGGGAACACGAAGAGAACGAAGGAGGCTACTATCGCTCGGAGCGCAGCTACGGCCATTTCTATCGGATGATTCCGCTGCCCGATGGCGCCGACCCGGACAAAGCGAAGGCGGAATTCAAAGACGGCGTGCTCAACGTGCAAGTGCCGATCAACGAAAGCAAGCGCCAAGGGCGCCAGATCCCGATCGGCGGCTGACGCCGCCAGACTTCCTCCCCTCCGCTAAGACGTAGCACCCGTGGATGCGGGGGAATGCCGGCGGGCGCTTGGGCGTCCGCCGGCGCCTGAGATAACGCTTCGCCACACGACCCGAAGATCTCGGTTGATATACTGATCGGGTCGCGGACCGCCACGGGCGTGGCCGCGGCTTGGGAGGGATCGATTCGATGAGGTTCGGTTGGGCGGTGCTCGTCAGTGCGGCCGTTGCACCTGGGCTGTTTGCACAGGGTGGCAAAACGAACGCCTCGGCGACAAAAAATCCAGCCGCGGGGGACTGGCCCGGTTACGCGCGCGATTCGGCGGGCACCCGTTATTCGCCCCTGAAGCAGATCAACAGGAGTAATGTCGGGCAACTGGTGGAGGCATGGTCGTTCCGGTTGCGCGTGCAAACCGGCGCTCCCGGCGAAGGCGCAGGCCCCGGCGGCCCGGCCTCGGAGGCCACTCCGATCGCGGTCAACGGGCGGATCTACCTTCCAGCCGGCAATCGCGTTGTCGCTCTCGACCCGGACACCGGCGGCGAGCTCTGGAGCTACACGCTCCCAAGCGGACAGGCTACCAGCCGGGGCGTCGCATATTGGCCCGGCGATAACGAAAACCCTCCGCGCATTCTGTTCACGGCCGGGCGCAAGCTGATCGCCCTGAACGCGAACACCGGAAAAATCGATCCCGGATTCGGCAAGGAAGGCGAGGTAGATATCGTCGTTCCTTGGACCGGCGTGCCCGCGATTTACAAACACGCTGCGATCCTGGGCGCGAGCGTGGGCGAGGTTCCCATCGGACCTCCGGGGAACTCTCGCGCTTACGACGCGCGCACCGGAGCCAAACTTTGGGAGTTCCACTCTGTTCCGCAACCCGGTGAACCAGGCCACGACAGCTGGCTCGACGACGGCTGGAAGGGCCGCTCGGGAACCAACGTCTGGGGCTGGTACTTGACGGTCGACGAGGAGCGGGGCATTGTGTATATGCCGTTCGGCGGGCCGGCGGCCAATTACTATGGCGGCGACCGGCCGGGCAATAATCTGTTCGGCAATTCGCTCGTGGCGGTGGATGCGCTGACGGGGAAATTGAAGTGGTATTTCCAGGTGGTGCATCACGATTTGTGGGACTCCGACCTGCCTCCCGCCCCCGGACTCGTGGATATCGTACAGAACGGCAAAAAGATTCCCGCGCTTGCGGCGATCGGCAAGACGGGATACATGTTCATCCTCGACCGGACGAACGGCAAGCCGGTCTTCGGCGTGGAAGAGCGTCCCGTGCCGAAGGGCGATGTGCCGGGCGAATGGTACTCGCCCACGCAACCCTTCCCGGTCAAACCGCCGGCGCTGGCGCGCGTGAGCTTCAGCAAGGATGACATGGTCACTGCCGAAGACACGACTCCGGAGCATGCCAAAGCATGCCAGGCGCTTTATGAAAAGAATGGCGGCTTCTACAATGCCGGACCATTCACGCCGTTTCTGTTACACGAAGACGGTGCGCCGCCGAAGAGCACCATTCAATTCCCCGGCGGGACTGGCGGCGTGAACTGGGGCGGCACGGCGACGGACCCCAACACCGGGTACGTCTACCTGAATACTCACGACGGCGCGCTGACCGGGTGGATCGAAAAGAAGAAGCAGGGAGGGAACTACGGCCGAGGCACGGAGGGCTCGACACAGCCTTACGACCGCGCCAGCGTCGATGGTCCCGGCCCGTATCACGGTTTCAGCGCGACCGTGAAAGACGAGAACGGAAAAGTGATTGGCACCTGGCCCTGCCAGAAACCGCCATGGGCTCGCCTGGTGGCCGTGAATGCCAATACCGGCGAGATCGCATGGCAGGTGCCCCTCGGGCTGGTCGAAACACTCCCCGAGGGAAAGCAGCATGTCGGTTCGAGCGGGAGCGCCGGGCCCATCGTCACTGCGGGAGGATTGGTTTTTATCGGCGCGACGAACGATGCCCGTTTTCGCGCGTTCGATGCGAAGTCCGGAAAAGAACTATGGGCCGGCAGGCTCGAGCGCGCGGCAAATGCCGATCCGTTGACCTATCAGGGCAAAAACGGGAAACAGTACGTAGGCGTAATCGGCACCGACACGCTACACGTGTTTGCGTTGCCGTAGAGAACCGCGCCACCACTGGCGCGGCGAAAGCGTGCGAGCAACCGGCTACGCCTTTCGCAGCACCAGCACCGCGTTCAGGCCGCCGAACGCGAAGGAATTGGAGAGAGCGTATTCCACATCTGCCTCGCGGGCGCAATTCGGAATGATGTCGAGATCGCACTCGGGGTCAGGCTCGTTGAAATTTGCGGTTGGCGGCAAGACGCCGTCCCGCAACGCCAGCGTGGTCGCAAAGCATTCGAGCGCGGCCGCGGCGCCGAGTGCGTGGCCATGCATCGACTTGGTCGAGCTTACGGCCAAACGGGACGCGTGATCCCCGAATACGGCGCGAATAGCTGTCGTTTCCGAAATGTCGTTGGCGGGAGTGGCGGTTCCATGCGCATTGATGTAGCCGATCCGTTCCGGCGCGATCGACGCGTCGCGCAACGCCGCGCGCATCGCGCGAGCCGCGCCTTCCGCGGAGGGCTGCGTGATGTGGCAGGCGTCGGCGGACATGCCGAAGCCGGCGAGTTCGGCATGCGGGCGCGCGCCTCGTGCCAGGGCAGCCTCCAGCGGCTCGAGCACGAACATGGCAGCGCCTTCGCCGAGAATCATGCCGCGACGATCCTTCGAGAACGGACGGCACGTCTCG
>CAYMHP010000241.1:5861-9970 GCA_964390225.1 uncultured Solibacteraceae bacterium | reverse complement strand
TTGTCTTTGTTGCGCGGCGTAAATGGGGTTAGCAACAGGAACTCGGGCTTATCCTGGCCTGGCAGCGCGGCCATCACATAAGTTGGGGTGACCACATCGGTCCCTTCGCTCTGCCCGCTGCCACGGCGCGCGAGGTCCCACAGATCCTCCTTGTTGTAGAACGACTGCGGGTCGAGCATGTGGTAGGTGCGGTAGACCTCGGCCTGTATGCGGAACAGAGTCTCGGGGTAGCGCGCGTGCGCCCGCAGATCGGGTGGCATCTGTGAGGCAGGCCGGAAGAGGTCGGGGAACAGGCGCTGGTACGCCGCGATAATAGGATCATCCGGCGCGAAGACGTAGAAGTGGGTCTCGCCGTCGTAGGCATCCACCGTCGCTTTCACGGCGTTGCGGATATAGTTAACCCGTCCTATGTCGGCCACGTCCAGCGCGCGCGAATACGGGTGCGCATCGGAGGTGGTGTATCCGTCGGCCATCCAGACCAGGCGCCCGTCGTCAGTGATCACCAGGTATGGATCGGGATCCCAGGTGAGAAACGGGCCGAGTTGCTCGAGCCGCTCGCGCACCTTGCGGTGAATCATCATGCGGCTGTTCGCGGCCAGGTAATCGGTCAGCAGGATATTGGGCTCGCCTTCGCGGATTGCCGCAGCCACGCGCATCGGGAACGACGAGATGGGGAAGCCACCTTTGCCCTGGTAACGCGAGTGGACGTTATCATTTCCCGAAGGGTAATTGAACTCCTCCTGAGCGGTATTGACGAAGACCGGCTCGTGAGTGACTTCGCCGTAATAAATCTCCGGGCGCGCCAGCTTCAGGCTCTTCGTTTTCACCTCGGCGGGAGCGTTGTCGATGAGAAGCACAGGCAGGCCGTCGGGGGTAATCTGGCTGACCTCGGAAAGCACCAATCCGTAGCCGTGCGTGTAAATGAAGGCGGGATTGATCCAGGTGCGGGCTCCGGGTGGAAGCTGAGTGACATCCAACTCGCGCGGCGAGAGCAAGACTTGCCGGTATTGGCCTTCAATCGTATACCGGTCCACGTCGCTGTCGTGAAAAACGTAATAGGGCCGCAACGCCTGAATCTGCGTGATGGTGTCGTGGAAGGCGCGCCAGTCCCACAGCCTGACGTTGTCCAGCGTAGCCTCATGCTGGGCCGGGTTGATGGGTGCGTCCGGCTGCACTTTGAACTCGATCTCATGCGCGTTTTGCTCGAGGCCAAAGGCGCTGCGGGTGGCGTGGATGTGCGTCCGAATGTAGGGCTGCTCGAGCGAGATTTCGTTCGGGCGAACATAGAGCGCGGCGACGGCCCGCGGAACCACGAACTGCACAACCAGCGCCAGCGCCATGCTGGCGGCCAGAACCCAGCGGCCCATCCATACAAACGCCGCGGCTGCGATGCACGCCAGGATCACCAGCCACTGCAGAGGGATCCCGATGTTCTGGTCCACGTAGTCGATGCCCACCAGAAATGTGCCGTGCTCGTTATAAACCATCTCATAACGGGCGAGAAAGAAGCGCAGAGCGAAAGCGAGCAGCAGCACAACGGCCGCTCCGCGGAGGAACTTGGATTCGAGCCCGCCTTCCAGCCGGAGCAAGGAGGCATCGAACTCCGTCGCGTTACGCAGATCCGGGAGCCGGTAACTGAGCTGCCACACCCGCGCCGCCACCCAATAGATCACGATCGAGAAGATGGCAAGCGGGAGCACGTAGCTGCGCAGCAGCCCATAGAAAGGGAGATCGAAGAGGTAAAACGAGAGGGGCTTTTGAAAGATGGCGTCCTGCCATGCGGTCGCAGCGGCGGGCAGCCCACGCGACCCGGCGAATTTCACCACGGTCCAGGTATCCACAGACGCGGCCGAGATTAAGTACGCGAGCAGTAACAACACGAGAATGGAAATGCGTGAGTAAATAGGGTGCTCACGCAACCCGGTACCCGCGAACTTGAGTGCGCGCGAGTGCGCGATCCAAAGGACGACGAATGCGAGCAGCGTCGCAGCGAGCACGGGCGCCAAGCCGTAGGTCAGCATGCTGAGCCACGTATTCAACTGCCCCAGCTCGTTCCACCACTGGAACTCGATGACGTAGGAAGCGATAGAACGTGCGCCGAAGATCAACAGCAGCAGAATGACGACGAGAGTGATGCGGGTGGCGCGGGTACCCCGCGACCTTCGGCCGCGCTCGATTTGGTACCGGGCCATGCCCCAAGCGTAGCACCCGGAGCATGTGGTCAGAGCTGCTGCTGCCCGTCAAGGTGGACCACGCGGCCTCACGGCCGGGGCTGAACCCGCTGTTTTTTAGTGCCCCGGAGTTTAGGGGGAACACCTGAGAAATCAACCCCTTCCGCTCTGAAATCTGATTGATCGGACTTGTGCTTCCTGATAGACTTAGTTCTTCTGGGCCTAATCTTTTCCGTTTTCGGGGTTACTATTTGAAGGCCGGCTTTCTCTTTTTCTTCATCCTGCTCGGATCCGGCGTTTTTGCGGATTTGGCTGCTGAACCGCCCGACATGATCGTCGAGAGCTACTGCGCGGCTACGCGCGGTCAGGAACAGGCGATCGAAGCGGCATCGATGAATGTGGAGATCGCTGCCTCGCTCCCCAAGCTGAAGAAGTTCGGCAAGCTACATGCGCTTCGCCGCATTTCCACCTTGGGACGCATCACCTATGAGCACCTGTTTTTTGAAGGCGACGGCACAGTGAAGAACCAGGTGATCGCGCGCTACCTTACCGCGGAAGTGGAAGCGCAAAAGGAGCAGGCCCCTTCTCTGGAAGTGATTCCGGCGAACTACAAGTTCAAGTACAAAGGCCAGGTCGCGCTCGACGGCCGCGATACATACATATTTCAGGTGACGCCCAAACAGAAACGCACTGGTCTGTTCAAAGGTGAAATCTGGATCGATGCGGTAACCTCACTGCGTGTTCAGGAGAACGGTTACCTCGTCAAGAACCCTTCTGTCTTCCTCAAGAGAGTAGCGTTCATACGAAAATATGAGATTCGGGACGGTATTTCCGTGCCGCGGCAAGTGCACAGTGTAGTGGACACCCGGTTAGTGGGTAAGGCGGAGCTGAACATCGACTTCAGCAATTTCGAAGTGGACGGTCCGAACCGCTCCGGCCTGAGCCGCGGTGAAGGCCAGTAAGCTGAGGCCGGAAATACGTACGCCCGGAAAGAGCACATGCGAACACTGTTTCTGAATCCTCCGTCTTTCGAAGGTTTTGACGGCGGCGCTGGTTCCCGTTGGCCGGCGTCGCGTGAAATCGAGTCGTATTGGTATCCGGTCTGGCTCTGCTATCCCGCCGGCATGCTTCCGGACAGCAAAGTGGTGGATGCCCCGCCCCACAAAGTATCGATCGAGCAGACCGTCGCCATGGCGCGGGATTTTGAGTTGCTCGTGCTCTTTACCTCGACGCCCGGCTTCCATGTGGACGTCAAGATGGCGGAGATGATGAAGGATTCCAACCCGAAGCTGCGGGTTGCATTCGTCGGCCCGCCGGTCACCATCGAACCCGAGAAATCGCTGCGCGAAAACGCGGCGATCGATTTCGTGGTGCGCCGCGAATTCGACTACCAGATTGCCGGCTACGCTCAGGGAAAGCCGCTCGAGGAACTGCCCGGCGTCACCTTTCGGAAGAACGGGCAGATCATCAACAATCCGGAAGCGCCTGCCATCGAGAACCTGGATGAGTTGCCCTGGGTGAGCAAGGTGTACGCCCGCGATCTGGACGTACGCCGCTACAGCGTGCCGTTCCTGCTGCACCCGTACATTTCGTTTTATACATCGCGAGGCTGCCCGGCCCTTTGCACCTTTTGCCTTTGGCCCCAAACGCATTCTGGCCACCGCTGGCGTCTTCGCTCAACCGACGATGTCGTGAACGAAGTGCGGTTTGCCCTCGAGCAGTTTCCCTATATCAAGGAAATCTTCTTCGATGACGATACGTTCAATTACCGCAAAGAGCGCACCATCGAGCTGTGCAAGAAGCTCAAGCCGCTGAATTTCACCTGGTCGTGCACGTCGCGGGTCACCACCGATTACGACACGCTGAAGGCCATGAAAGAGGCCGGCTGCCGCCTGCTGATCGTCGGATACGAATCCGGCGAACAGCAGATTCTGAAAA
>CAYMHP010000241.1:0-5851 GCA_964390225.1 uncultured Solibacteraceae bacterium | reverse complement strand
TGCAATGGCGGAGCGGTTCACCGCCAACTGCAACAAGCTCGGCCTGGTGATCCATGGCGATTTCATCATCGGGCTGCCAGGCGAGACGCCCGAGACGATTCGCAAGACGATCGACTTTGCCAAACGCATGGACACCGAGACCATCCAGGTGTCGATTGCCGCGCCGTATCCCGGCACCGAGTTTTACAGCCACCTGCAGAAGAACAACCTGATCACGATTGACGGGGTGATGTCCGATGAGAGCGGACACCAGCTCCCCAACTTCTCGTATCCCGGGTTGGACCACGCCGACCTCGTGGAGTGGGTGGAGCGCTTCTACGGCGAGTACTTCTTCCGCCCGCGTGTGATCTGGCGGATCGTGCGGAAGGGTATCTTCGATGGCGACGAGCGCAAGCGGCTCTATAAGGAGGCGCGCGAGTATATGGCTCTCCGGTCGAAGCGGAAGAAGTTTGTCGCGGATACTAAAGTGACCCGGGAATCCGCGCCCGCGCCGGCGAGCTCGGGCGACTAATCCAGAAGATGCACGCAGAATCGAAGCGGCTGCGGCTGAAGACGTGGACTTGCGCCGCCGTAGTGGTTTTTAGTAATGTCACCGGGAACTTCTTTTTGAAGCGTGGGATGCCCGCCGAATTGGCCGGCGCGCTGGACTACATCACGGTCCTGTTCCGGCCCAGCGTCACGCTAGGTGTAGCGCTCCTGATTCTCTGGCTGGCATCGCGCATGGCGCTGCTGAGCTGGGCGGACCTGAGCTACGTTTTGCCGGTGACTTCGGTCGGCTATGCCCTGGTGGCGATCGCCGGGCGCGTGTTTTTGAACGAGCAGATCACCACGAAACGCTGGGCGGGAATCGGCCTCATCATGGCGGGTGTCGCCCTCGTCAGCGGCGGCACGGCTCCTCAGACCAGCCGCCCGAAAGCGAAGGCCGAAGCCGTAGGAGCGGGCCGGTGAGGTGGCTTCTGATCGGCGTCATCGTCGCCGCAACTACCATCGGCGAAGTGCTGCAAGCAATGGGCATGCGGCGGCACGGCGAGATCCGTGATTTTCGGCCGGGCGCCATCGGCCGCGCACTCGCGCTGCTCGCGCGCAACTGGCTGGTACTGGCGTCAGTCGCCGCGATGGCCGTCTCGTTCTTTGCCTATATCGGGTTGTTGACGGTCGCGGAGCTCAGCTTCGCCGTGCCGGCCACGGCAGTCACCTATGTGCTGGAAACGGTCCTCGCGAAATATCTCCTGAAGGAGCGGGTGAGCTGGCTGCGCTGGGCGGGCGCATCGCTGGTGATTTGCGGCGTGGCTCTGGTTTCGCTGTGACGGGATGGGCCGTCGCGGCCTTCGCCGTGCCGGCTCTGCTCTCCGCCGCCTACTACCTGCTGGTGCTGGTGGCGGTGGTGGTCTGGATCCGCGCCCCGCGCCGCGCGCCGCAGACGCTTCCTCCCATTTCGATCCTGAAGCCCCTTTACGGAGCGAATCCGCGCCTGTACGAGGCGTTGCGGTCGCATGCGGCGCAAGATTATCCCGAATTCGAGATCCTCTGCGGGGTCCGGGACGAGGCGGATCCAGCCCTCAAAGATGTGGAACGGCTGCGGCGTGAATTTCCCGCTTCTCCGATTCGCGTGGTGGTGGCCAGGCCCGATGCACCGAACGCCAAGGCAGCGGTCCTGGCCGAGGTGGCGCGCCATGCGAAGCACCAATTGTTGGTGGTGAACGACGATGACATTGTCGCCGGGCCGGCATACTTGCGGTCGGTGGCAGCCGCGTTCCGGGGCCCGCAAACGGGCTTGGTTACTTGCCTGTACCGGGCCTCTGGCGGTTCGCTTCCATCCTCCTTGGAAGCGCTGGGAATCGCCACCGAGTTCGTGCCCAGCGTGATGGTGGCGCGCCTGCTGGGTGTCGTCGAGTTCGCACTAGGCTCCACCATGGCGCTGCGGCGTCAGACCCTGCAGGAGATCGGCGGCTTCGAAGCGGTCAGTTCCTATCTGGCGGACGATTATCAGCTCGGCCGGCTGGTCACGGAGCGAGGGTACCGGGTAGAGTTCGCATCCGCGGTTGTCGAGACCGGCGGGGGTGCCGGCTCCTGGGCCGACGTCTGGAGACACCAGGTCCGCTGGTCACGCACCATCCGGGTTTCGCGCGCGGCGGGCTATTACGGCTCAGTCGTCACTCAGGCGACGTTTTGGGCGTTGGTGGCGTTTGCCGGGGGCCAGTGGTGGGCAGGCGCCGCAGCCCTCGCGGTACGTATTCTGGCGGGCATCGCGGTCGGCGCCGGGGTGCTCAAAGACGCCCAGGTGTTTTGGTTTTGGTGGATTCCCTTGCGCGACCTGTTCGGATTTGCCGTTTGGGTGGCCGGATGCTCCGGCTCGACTGTCTATTGGCGTGGGCGAAAGCTCCGGCTCCGTCCGGACGGCAGAATCTCGGAAGAACAGTGACAAAAAAATACTAGTACTGTGTTGTTTGTCTGCACCGAGTATTCGCGGGACTTGACCCAACATCCGCAGGCAGTTAGTCTAGGCAACGGGCTTAGCGTAGAAGTCCCGGAGGACTTTCGTTGATCGTTTTGCTGTTTGGACCACCCGGTTGTGGCAAAGGAACGCAGGCTGCGATGCTTGCGCACCGTTTTCGGATTCCCGCCATCTCCACCGGAGAGATGTTCCGCGCCGAGTGCAAGGCCGGCACGGAACTTGGAAAGATGGCCTGCGAGATCCTGGCGCGGGGCGGCTTGGTGGACGACGAACTCGTCAACGGGATCGTGGCAAACCGCATCTCGCGCGAAGACTGCACCGACGGCTTCCTGCTGGATGGCTACCCCAGGACGGTCGCGCAGGCCCGCTTCTTCGCGTCCCTGATCAAACAGCATGGTTTGCCGGAGCCTGCCGTGATTCACCTGGACGTGCCAGATGAGATTCTCGTGGGCCGGCTAACCGCGCGGCGGCAATGCCCGAAATGCCTGGAAATCTACAACATGCTTTGGCAGCCTCCGCGGCAGGAAGGGAAGTGCGACCAGGACGGCGCCGATTTGGTGACGCGCGAAGACGACCGGGAATGCGTCATCCGCGCCCGGCTGCGCGCCTACGAAGAGTTGACCGGCCCGGTTCTGGACTGGTATGGAACCGCGGTGCACCGGGTTGCCGGTGAGCTTGCGCCTGCCGCTGTAGCGCGGGAGATTGAACAGGCCCTGGCCGGGGCTGCTAGCGCCGTGCCGCTCCGCGGCTAAGCGGAACACGTCCTGTTATTTCGGGGCATGGACATCGGGGTGGGTCCAGTTGTAAAGGGCCCACGCGACTGCGGCGAGAAGAAAGAAACCGATGAGGATTTCCGGGAGATCTGGTACGCGCATGGGAGCCTCCTGATCAGTATTATAGCCCCGAAAATCCGATTCTTGCCCAGGGCTTCATTTGCGCGCGCGCTGTTCTCGCGCGTGCTTCACGATGCTTACGAACCGGCGGCCCAGTTCCAGGATCCAATCGCGTTTTCGGAGGTGGATGGCCTCGTGGTGAATGAGGTCGCCGCCGATGCCGAGGCCGACGGCGCCCGCGAGAATGAAATCCGCGGCCGTATGCTGATTGACGCCCCCGGACGCGATCAAAGGAATGTCGGGAAATGGCCCCTTGAGGGCTCGAATATACGAAGCCCCGCCTGCCTGCGCGGTTGGGAAAACCTTGACGAAATCCGGCCCGGCGTTCCAGGCACTCAGCACCTCGGTGGGGGTGAGCGCACCGGGAAAGACAACCAAGCCGTCCTTCAACGCGAACTCGATGATCTCCAATGCGACTCCGGTCGTGGTTAGAAACTGCGCGCCGGCATCGCGGCAGCGCTGCGCGGTTTCGAGGTCGCGAACCGATCCGGCGCCGGTCACTAGATTCGGGCACTCGCGCGACAGGCGTGAAATCACGTCCACGGCGCCCGGGATGGTCATGGTGACCTCCACGATGGGAATGCCGCTGTCGGAGACCGCCTCGGCGGCAAAGACCGCGTCTTCGGCGGAAGAGACGCGAATGGCGGGAATGATGCCGATATCTTCAATTAGCGCGCGGACGCGATCCTTGCTCATCGCTTTTGTTATAACCCGCCGCGCGCACTCTAATGTAACGCCTGGGTTCGACCGATAGTCTGGTGGAGGTGCAGCCGATGGCGGGGCCGATGGATTTGGAGGCGGCGACGTTCAAGGCGTGTCCGCGTTGCGGGCAATCGTGGTCGACTCGAAATAGCTTTATCCATGACCCAAAGTTGTGCCTCATGGCTTACGAGGCCGATTTTCAGGCGCTGGAAAGAGGGCTCTTTTACTTTATTCACACTCCCAGTCGCTGCGGTTCGATGTTGGGGATACCGGCCAAGGAGTTCGTCGATCTCTACCAAGGGCCCCGTTACCGGCAGAGGAAAACGTTGACTGAAGAGTGCCCTCGCTATTGCCTGGATGAGAACGAGTTGTCCCGTTGTGACGCGAAATGTAAATGCGCCTACGTGCGCGAAGCGCTGCATCTGATCCACGAAGCCCAGCTTCAGGAATCGGAGTGGCAGTGAACGCCGGGAATGCGCGGCGCAAATTGCGTGGGGCGGGCAATCCTGCCCGCAGCCGGCATTCAGCGGGCTGGACCCGCTTAAAGCGGTCCGCAGCCTGAAAGGCTGCCCCACAACTTCGGGAAACTAAGTGGCATTGGGGTAGAGCCTGCCTGCCGGGAGCCCGAGGCTATTCTTCCTCGAGTGCGTGTTCCTCGGCCGCGGGGAGCACATCCCGATCACCTGCGACCCACACGTATAGCGTCGGTAGAAGAAATACTCCGAGGATCAGCGCAGCCACCAGCCCGCCGACGATCACAATCGCGAACGGGCGTTGCGAATCGGAGCCGATGCCCCGCGAAAACGCTGCGGGCAACAGGCCGAAGCTGGCCACCAGCATCGTCATGGTAATCGGCCGCAGCCGCTGCACCGATCCCTCGATCGCGGAATCCAGAATGCCACGGCCGCGAGCACGCAACTGGTTGATGTACTCCAGCATGATCACGCCGGTTTGCACGGAGACCCCGAACAACGCGAGGAATCCCACGCCGGAAGAGACGCTGAAGTGCGTCCCGGTCAACAGCAGCGCGAGCAGGCCGCCGATGGGGGCCATGGCCACGTTCGCCAGGATCAGTATCACCCATTTGAGGGACTTGAACATGGTGAACAGGATCATGCAGATCACCAGGAGCGTGATCGGGACCACGACCATCAAGCGCTGAGAAGAGCGCTTCTGGCTTTCGTATTCTCCCGCCCAGTCGATGTGATAGCCCTCTGGAAGCTTCACTCGCTGGTTTACTTTCCGCATCGCCTCTTCCACCGTGCTACCCAGGTCGCGGCCTTGGACACTGTACTTGATCGCGACGTAGCGCGAGCCGCCCTCGCGATAGATTTCCGATGCGCCATCCAGAACCTGGACCTTACAGAGCTGGGCGAGGGAAACGCGCTCTCCCGAGGGGGCCACCATCCGGATATTTTCGATTGCCTCCTTCGTATCCCGGTACGGCGCCTGGTATCGCAGCACGAGATCATAGCGCTGTTCGCCTTCCAGAACCTGGCTGACGGCTTTTCCGCCCACGGCGGTTTCCACCGCGTCCTGCACGTCGGAGACGTTGATTCCGTATCGCGCCGCCTGATCGCGGTCGACCAAGAATTCCAGGTTGGGCTGGCCGATAACGCGGAACAACCCCAGGTCGGCGACACCGCTGACCGTTTTCAGCACGCCCACGATCTTGTCGCCGGTCTCCTCGAGCGTTTTCAGGTCGGAGCCGTAGACCTTGATGGCCGATTGGCCTTTCACCCCGCTGACCGCCTCCTCCATGTTGTCGGCGATCGGCTGCGAAAAATTCCAGAGCGCGCCG
>CAYMHP010000240.1:0-10091 GCA_964390225.1 uncultured Solibacteraceae bacterium | reverse complement strand
ACGCCCGCGCGGGCGCCCCGCCGCGCGCCCCCGTGCTGCAAAAAAGGGCATGATCCGTTTCCGGACAAAACGGCGGGTTATCCAGCCGGAAGGCCGCGAAATCGTTCGGATACAAATACACTTCGTAGTTTTCGGGAACGCGCCCGGAACCCGGACAAAACGGGCACCAGTTGGTAGGCATCTGTGGCCGGTCCTGCCGGTTCGCCGCAACCGCCACCCACTCGCGCAGGAGGGGATGCCACCGAAGCTCATTCACATTCTCAGGCACATTCTCATTGTAAAAGTGCCCCGTTTGTGTAAGCCCCCGACCACGTGCGGATCGCGACAAGCCGTCACGTTGCGTGAAGTCGCGCACGGTTCGGATTCGGTAGACTTGCAACAATGGCTACGATGAACGGGCAGCTCGAACGCGAACTGCGCAAGGCGCGCCGCCACACCGACGAATTGTTTGGAATTGTCGCGGATAGCGCCTGGCACGAACGCCCCATCCCGGAACGGCACCGGATGATTTTCTACCTGGGTCATTTGGAGGCCTTCGACTGGAACCTGATGGCCCGGCATGCCCTCGACCTGCCGTCTTTTCATCCCTCGTTCGATCACCTCTTCGCATTTGGCATCGATCCCGCCGAAGGGAACTTGCCGGATGACAAGCCCTCGGATTGGCCCGCGCTGCCTCAAATTCGCAGCTACAACCAGCGCACTCGCGCAACCATCGACGATGCGCTGCCCAACGTGCCGGAGGAGATGGTGCACGCCGCGATTGAGCACCGGCTGATGCACGCCGAGACGTTCGCATACATCCTGCACCAGTTGTCCTATGGACAAAAGAACGCGGCGCCGGACGACCCGGCGACGCTATCGAGCACCCCGCGGCCGCGCATGATCTGCATCCCGGCGGGGTCCGCCCAACTGGGCCAATGTCCGGGCGATGGGTTCGGCTGGGACAATGAATACGAGCCTCACAGCGTGGATGTCCCCGCTTTCCTGATTTCCAAATACAAGGTTACCAACCGCGAGTATCTGGAATTCATCCACGCCGGAGGCTCTCCGCCCTTCTTCTGGACCGAACGGGAAGGGAAGTGGTTCTATCGCGGAATGTTCCGCGAGGTGCCCCTGCCGCCCGACTGCCCAGTGTACGTGACGAAGTGCCAGGCCGAGGAATACGCGAGTTGGTGCGGCCTCTCACTCCCCACCGAAGCGCAGTTTCATCGTGCGTCCGCCGGGCATGAGCCCTCCGGCAACGTGGACTTCCGCTGCTGGGATCCAGTGCCCGTGACAGCCGACGATGTGCCCGGCAACGATACTCCGACGCAGATGATTGGCAACGGGTGGGAATGGACCTCCACCGTATTCGCGCCCTTCCCGGGCTTTCGGCCTTTCGCGTTTTACTCGAACTATTCGGCGCCGTTCTTTGACGGCGAGCACTACGTGCTCAAGGGCGGTTCGCCCCGAACGGCCCGGCGTCTGCTGCGCCCCTCGTTTCGCAACTGGTTCCGTCCGTCGTATCCTTACATTTATGGCACCTTCCGGTTGGTAGAAACATAATGTTCGCGCGCGCCGTCGAAAGCGAGTTCGCACGCGACGTGAGAGCAGGGCTCACGCGCGCCGGCCAGAAGACCCTCCCCTGCCGCTATCTTTACGACGATCTCGGCTCCGCGCTGTTCGAAGCGATCACCCTCCTTCCGGAATACGGGCTGACACGCGCGGACGCCCGCGTCATCCAGAAATATGCAGGCGACCTGATTCGACACCTGCCGTCGAACGTCATCGTCACCGAACTGGGGAGCGGGACGGGCACTAAAACGCGTCCGATTCTCGAGCGCCTGCACCGGCGCCAGATCGTGGTCTATTACCCGATCGATGTCTCGTCATCGGCGCTGGCGCGCTGCGCTCAGGACCTCGGTCCGCTCGGCGCGGTATTTCCCATTGAAGCCAACTATCTCGAGGGACTCCGGGATGCCGCTTCGCGCCGCGACCGCGGGCAAACACTCCTCGTTCTGTTCCTGGGCAGCACGATCGGGAATTTCGAGCCGGAGGTAGCCATCGATTTCCTCTATGCCGTGCGGCTCTGCCTGGCCCGCGGCGATGCGCTCCTGTTGGGAACCGACCTGGTGAAGCCAGTAGAGCAGATGCTGGTGGCGTATGACGACCCTGTGGGCGTTACCGCGGCATTCAACCTCAATCTGCTGGCCCGCATCAACCGCGAACTCGACGCCGATTTCGACCTGCGCCAGTTCGAACACGTCGCGCGTTATACGGACGAAGCCCAACGCATCGAAATGCACCTGCGTTCACGCGTCTATCAGATTGTCAGTATTCGCAAAGCGGATTTGATCGTCGATTTCGTTCCGAACGAAACCATATGCACGGAAGCGAGCCACAAGTACCGTCCGGAGCAGATCGCCGCCATGGCGCGGACCGCCGGTTTCCAACTCGCCGAACAATGGATCGACTGCGATTGGCCGTTCGCCGAGAACCTGCTCGTTGCCGTGTAAAAGAGGCCACGCGCATCGCCCTCACCGTTTTACACCCGGACCTGCTTCCAGTTGCCGCGGCGGAATAATAGGAGCGACACGACTGCCAGCACGGACTCGGCGGAGCAGATCGCCAGGTACACGCCGCGCGGGCCCATGCCGACGGACTCTGCGAGCCACCAGGCGAGCGGGATCTGCAGCATCCAGTAACAGAAGAAGTTGATCCAGGTCGGCGTGGCGGTATCGCCTGCGCCGTTGAAGGCCTGTTCCATGATCATGCCCCAGGCATAGAACGGATACCCGAGGCTCACGAACCGCAAGCAGGAGACGGCAATCGACGTCACCGCCGCGTCATCCGTGAACGCTCGCACGGCGATCGGCGCCGAGAAGAATAATGCGAGGCCGACGGCCGTGAGGAATGCCATGTTGTACGTGCCGGCCAGCCAGACGGCGCGTTCCGAGCGGTCCGGCCGCTTTGCTCCGAGGTTCTGCCCCACCAGCGTCGCTGCGGCGCTGCTGATCCCCCACGAGGGTAGGATGGCAAACAAAATCATTCGAATCGCCAGGGTGTAGCCCGCCGCGGCCGCGCTTCCAAAACCGGAATTGATTCGCGACAGGCTGACCCAGCTCGCGGTGGCGATGAAGTATTGGATCATCGCCACGCCTCCGATGCGCAGCAGGCGCCGCAAAACCGGCCAGTCGAGCCTGATATGACGCCGCGCCACCGCCACGCGTCCCCGGCCATTGGTAAGAATCCAGAGCTGGTAGAGCACTCCGATGCTGCGGCCAGTGGTAGTGGCAACGGCCGCGCCGGTGACACCCAGTTTCGGGAAACCCGCGAACCCGTAAATGAAGCACGGATCGAGCGCCAGGTTGATGAGGTTGGCCAGCCACAGCGTCCGCATCGCAGTAGCCGCATCGCCGGAGCCGCGGAACACTCCATTGATCAGGAACAACAGCATGATGCTGCCGTTCCCGCCAAGCACAATGGCGGTATACCGGGAGCCAACCTGGACGACCGCAGGGCTTGCATGCATCCACGCGAGCAACCGCGGCGCAAACCACGCGCCCGCAGCGCCCGTAATCAGCGCGGTAATCAGGCCGCAGCCGATCGCCTGCACGGCGGCGATCGCCGCCCCTTCCGAATCCTTTTCGCCGATGCGGCGCGCCACTGTGGCGGTCGCGGCCATGCTGAGCCCGAGCGCGATGCTGAAGATCAGCACCACGAGCGCCTCCGTCAGCCCGACAGCGGCAATCGAATCGGCGCCCAGCCGCGCCACCCAGAATGCATCCACGATCCCGAAAGTGGATTCCATGATCATTTCGATCACGGTCGGAATCGCTAGCAGCGCAATCCCACGGCTCAGACTTCCTTTTGTGAAATCCTGCTGGGTTCCGGCCAGTGCTTCGCGCAAAAAATGCCAGGGACGGCGGGGACTGGTTTGTACGGCAGTTTGCATAAAAACCTCTTACAAATTGTTTGGGGCCAGCCGGAGCAAGTCCGGCCGTAGGACACACGGAACGGAGCGTTTTGGCGGACGCGCTTTTAGCGCCGTCGCAAACGCATCGTTACCGAATTAGAGGTTGATGCAAACTCGCATGGGCAACTCGCTGGTTTGTTTACTCTAGCATGGCCGCCCGGCGAAGGAAAGTGGGGGGATCCCCGCAACGGGGTGCAGGGATGCCATCTTATTTACAGACGAAGTTTGCCGCGTCGTCGGTGCTGCCCGTCCCCTTGTAGACAGCCACCTGCGGATACGGGCACAGCGGCCTGGTCCGGTCGGCCGCGCCGTTGGTCAGATGAGCGGCGACAATGCGCTCCGGCGCTTTGCCTTTCTCCACCCACTGCTCCATCGCGCTCACCATGTCGAATGTGTTCGGCCCATCCCCGCCTCCGCAGTGGCCCATACCGGGCACCATGAACAGGCGCACCGATCCAGCCGCTTCTTTCGGTCCGCCAGCCGCTTTTACCACACTATTGAAGTAATTGACGCTGCTTCGCGGCGGAATCTGCTGGTCGCTCCAGCCGTGGTACATCAGCAGCTTTCCGCCATGCGTGAAGAATGGCCGCAGATTCGGATCGATGGCGTTGTTGATTCCGGCGTCCACCTTGTCTGCGTAGGCGATGTCCTCATCGAAATTGAGTTTGAGGTAGTCCCAGTTGGGGTCCTGGAAGATTACATATTTGAACGCATCGGTGGCAAGCGAGATCGGCTGCGGCCCCGCCAACCGGGACCACAAGAGTTCGCTGCCGGGTTCCATCCCGGGGAAGATCTCTTCACCCGTGCGCGGATTCCTTGCCGGGCCGTAGATTTTCTTCGCCGCATCCACCTGCGGCGCGGTCAGGCAGGAGGGGCCGTCGCCGTTCTTGCACTCCAGCACCGCCGGATCGAAATGGCAGCGGGTCGGGTCCTCCAGCAAGCCGTCCTTCACTCCGTCCAATGCGTCGCAGGCCTCCAGGACCGCGTTGTGAATCACAGCGTACTTCTCCGGCGGAATATAGCTCGCTGGATCTTTGTGGACCGCCTGCGCAATCCATAGCCTGGCAGCCTGCAGGTGCGTCATGTAATTGGCGGGCGCGCCGGCGACGATGCCGTCGTAATCGCCCGGGTAGCGCTGCGCCTCCGTGACTCCCTGCTTGCCTCCCGAAGAGCAACTGTTCCAATACGCATATTTCGCCGGGTTCCCATAGAATTTTTCGATCAGCGCCTTGGCCTTCAAGGTCATTTCGTGTTCCGAGCGGTAAGCGTAATCGATCAGCTTTTCCGGATGCCCCAGCGCGAAGCTCGCGCTTCCGCCGGTGTGGCCCGTATCCGTGGAACTGGTGGCGTACCCCCGCCGCAACGCAGCCATCAGGTCGTTGTAAACGATGGAACCTCCCCAGCCGCCATTGCCGACGGCTTGATACTTGCCGTTCCAGCCGGCCGCCGGCAGCCAGACCTCGATTTTGATCTCGGAATTGGTGGTGGGCTTCACCGTGGCGGCAACCCGGCAGAATGCCGGCAGATCCAGAACCATGGCCGCAACCCTACCGGGGGCAATGAACCCTCCGGCCGGCACAAGCGCGGCTGACGTGATCGTCGTGTTCGGCAGATCGAGCGATGCGAGGCTCTCGCAGGAAGCCGCCATACCGGGCGACACCGCGCCAACCAGCAGGGCCGCAGCACATAAAGTCAGGTTACGAATGCTCACAGGGCACTCCTATTCCCTGGCAATATGGCATTTTGCCGGGCGCGTTGCAAGTGGCGGTGAGGAATTTCGGGGCTGTTGCGGCCCGTTCGCGATTCTATCAGTGCCCGCCGGCGTGCGCGCCCACCTTCCCCTTGAACATCCGGTAGACGACGACGAAGTAGGCAATTGCGATTGCCATCCCGAAACTCCACCACCCCAGCCCCACCGAAAGCGAGAAAGCCCCGGCGGCGGCGTTCTGGATGGTGATGCTGTTAGCTGGATCCCCAGACGAAGGGAGCAGCGTCGGGTACATACCGAACGCCGCCCCGCACAACGCAGCCACGATATATAAGCAAGACGATAGAAACGCGTTCCGCTCTTGCCTCGCGCGCGTAAAGTAAAAGATTCCGGCAAGCCCGGCGGCGACGGCGACCGGTATGACCCAGCCAAACGGCCCCGCGCGGTAGTTGTCCAGAAGCTGCGGACGAACCTGGGTTGTCGCGATCAATGCCGCTGCCGAAAGCACGGCCGCCGCGGGCCACAGCCGCAGCGCAATCAGCCGCATTCTCTCATTGAGCGCACCCTCCGTTTTCAGCACGACGTACAGAGCGCCGTGCACCGCGACCGCAACCAGTGTTGTGAGTGCGACCAGGATCGTGTACCAGTCCAGGATGCCCGGTTGCGGCCCGGTCAGGAAATCCGTCCAAAGCGGCACGAAGAAGTAGTGGTCCGGGCCCAGCGGTACGCCGCGCAGCACGTTGCCCAGGGCGGCTCCGAAAAACACGATGAGCAGGATGCTAGCCAGCGAAAATGCGCCGTCGAACAAGGCGGCCCAGACCGGGTCTTCCAGGTGCGTGCGCAACTCAATGCCCACTGCTCGAAAAATCAGCAGCCACAGCACGACATTCAACGCCAGATAGAACCCGCTGAAGCTGGATGCGTACAGGAGCGGAAATGCATAGAACAGGGTGCCCCCCGCTGCCAGCAGCCAGACCTCGTTGCCGTCCCAAACCGGTCCGATCGTTTGCAGGATCGTGCGCCGCTCCTGATCCGTTCTGGTCGCGAACAGGTGCAGCGCGCCGGCTCCGAGGTCGAACCCGTCCAGCACCATGTACGCCACCAGCATCAGCGCGACCAGCGCATACCAGACACTCTGCATGGCTCTCCTTACGCCGTCAACTTCGCTGGCACGTAACCCGCCTCCCCGGAGCGCGGTTCCGGACCGTGGTCGATGTGCCTCTGGAACAGGAATACTAGAAAAATCGAGAGCAGGCCGTAGATCCCCATGAAACCGAGTAGCGTAAAAATACCGTTCGCTGCCGAAACCTGCGATGAGAAGCCCTGCGGCGTCCGCAACAGCCCGTACACCAGCCAGGGCTGCCGGCCCAACTCGGCCGTCAACCATCCGGCCGTGTTCGCGATATAAGGAAACGGAACCGCTAGCAGAAGGATCCACAGCATCCAGCGCGAGGTGTAGAGCGCACCCCTCCAAAGCAGCAGTAAGGCGAGAAGCATTGCGGCGACAAACAGCGTCCCCAGACCCGCCATCACGTGATACGAGAAATATAGCAGCGGAATGTTCGTCGGCCAATCTTGCTGCGGAAACTCGTTTAACCCCTTGACCGTGGCGCGGGTAGTGCCATAAATCAGGAAGCTGAGAACCTCGTTCACCACCAGCGGATTATCGATTGTCCGGCGCTCGACGTCTGGTTGGCCCAGGATCACGATGGGAGCGCCGGCTTGCGACTGGAACAGGGCCTCCATGGCCGCCACCGTCACCGGCTGGTGAGTCGCCATGTACTTGCCGTGCAGATCGCCGGATGGAAAGATCTGAAACACGCTGGCAATCGCGCCCGCAATGACGCCCACGCGCAGGAAGATTCTCCCGTAATCGGCGTGCCGGAGGCTGAGGAGGTAAAACGCACCGACGGCCGACATCACGAACCCACCCGTCACCACCGCGCCGCTCATCGTGTGTGCGTACTGGATCAACGTCCACGGATTGGTCAGGACACCCCAGAATCCCGTCACTTCGAATGAGCCGTCCGGCAGCCGATTATAGGCGACCGGATGCTGCATCCAGCCGTTCGCCGCAACGATGAAAAATCCCGATAGCCACGAGCCCGCAAACACCAGAAAAGCGGCCCACCAGTGCCCGCGCCGGCTAAGCCGCCGCTCGCCGAACAGGAACATTCCCAGGAACGCCGATTCGAGAAAGAACGAGAACACGCCTTCCATCGCGACCGGCTGCGCGATGATCCCGCCGGTTATCTGCGAAAACCGCGACCAGTTTGTGCCGAATTGAAATTCCATGGGAATTCCCGTCACCACGCCGGCCAGGAAATTGATACCGAAAATCTTCGTCCAGAATCGCGCCGCATCGTCGTACGCCGGGTTGTTGGTCCTCAACGCAAGCGTCTTCAAAATGACGATGAGGGGCGCCAGGCCCATGGTCAATTGCGGAAATATGTAGTGATAGGTGACGGTGAACGCAAAATGGATCCGGTGAATGAACAGCGCGTCGTCCATGTTGTGCCTGGATTCACATGCTTACTCGATCCTAGCCGAATTGCGCCGCCGGTGAAAGCCCGATCTGCCACACGGTATCGTAGAAACTGCTCCTCTACATGAAGATCGCCACCTGGAACGTGAATTCGATTCGCAAACGCCTCGACCCCGTTCTTGAATGGTTAGCCCATCAACGCCCCGATGTGCTCTGCCTGCAAGAAACCAAGGTGCAGGACAGCGAGTTCCCGGCCGAGGCGTTTCGGGCCGCGGGGTATTACGCGTCCTTCCGCGGGATGAAGGGATACAACGGCGTGGCGACCCTCACGCGCAAAGCTCCGGAACGGGTTCTTTACGGATTGTACGAAGGACCCGACAATGAAGACGCCCGCATTCTGCAAACGATCGTGGATGGGTTGCCGGTCGTCAATTCCTATGTGCCTCAGGGCTACCGCATCGGCACCGACAAGTACGCATTCAAGCTGGAGTGGTTTCGGCGGATTCGGCGCTATTTCGATGAGCGGCTCAAGCCCGATATGCCCGCCATCTGGACCGGCGACATGAACGTCGCGCCGGAGCCGATCGATGTTTACCACCCCGACCGGCGCATCAACGACGTCGATTTCCATATCGATGCGCGCAACGCTTACAACGAAGCCGTCACCTGGGGTTTTGTGGACGTGTTCCGAAAGCTGAACCCCGAGCGCGTGCAGTACACCTACTGGGATTACTTCCGAAACGCCTTCGAGAACAACTGGGGCTGGCGCATCGATCACATCCTCGCCACCGCTCCCCTCGCCGCGCGATGCAAGGCTGCAGACGTCGATCTGGCGCCGCGTAAGGCGCTCGCCGCCTCCGATCATACGGTCGTATGGGCCGAATTCGACTGGCCCTAAGATGGCGGGGCTAGGGCAGGCTGAATGCCTGCCCCACCGAATCGGACGTGGTTTGGCAGGCGGTTTCGCCTGCCAAACCCCTAGAACACGATCTTGCCGGAAACCTGCAGAATTCGATTGTCCAGCGTCTGGCTGGCATAAGTGCCGAAGTTCGTCGTAGGCACGAAAGCGCCGGTCGCCGCTACGAAATTGTACCTGCCGTTCCGTATGTTGCTGGCCAGGAATTCCGCTTCGTTGAAGGCGTTGAAAGCATCGAGCGCAAGCAGGAACCTCACCCGTTCGCGATAGATCGGCGTCGATTTCATCAACCGGAGATCAAAGTTCGAGATGGTGGGCGCATAGTTGGTGTTGCGGCCGTCCTGGGGAACGCGGCTGGTCTGGCTGTTGGTGTCGTTCACCACGTCGCCGCCGACTGCATTCGAATACGGCTGGCCCGTTTGCGCCAGAATGATCCCGCTGAGCGTCCAGCCGTCGATCAGGTAGCGCGCAGGCGCATTCTTTAACCCATGGAAGTAATCCAGGTTCCACACGAAATTCGTGACCAGCCGGTGGCGCTGATCGTTGACGCTCGGCCCCCGGTCGATGCCCGGCAGCGTGGGATACTCGGGCATCTTGCCTTCATCGATTGGATTGAACGGCACGACGCTCGTGAAGTCGACGACGTCGTCGATTGCCTTGGAGTAGGTGTACGACAGCCCGAGCTGGTAATGAGAGGAAAAGCGTCTGCGGAAAGCAATCGTGAGCCCGTTATAGAAGCTGTTCGCGCCGCTTTCGAATACCTCGGTGCGCGCGAAGTGAGTCATGGGGCGGAACGGGCTTCCTTGCGGGCCGGGGTACCGCAGCAGCGTGCGATTCCCCAGGCCGGGCAGCGTGACCGACACGGGAACCGGCGGATAGAGATTCACGTCTCGCGTGCGCGTCAGATGCTCCCCGCGCACATTCAGATAGTTCACCGAGATGGTGGTATTGCGAGCGACTTCGTACTCGGCGCCGAAGCTGCCCTGAAACACCAGCGGCAGCACGTAATTCGGATCGAACAGAAGAA
>CAYMHP010000239.1:0-10093 GCA_964390225.1 uncultured Solibacteraceae bacterium | reverse complement strand
ACGTATCTGCCGGCAGCGGTCGCGGCTGCGCTGGCGGCGCAAATGCCGCGCCCCGATCTCAGCGCGCGCGAGGTGCAGGTGCTCGAGCTGATCGTGCGCGGCCTGGCCAACAAGCAGATCGCGTACTCGCTGAACATCGCCGAGCATACGGTGAAGAATCACGTGAAGAACATTCTGAGCAAGCTTGGCGTTCAGGACCGCACGCAAGCCGCGACCGCCGCCATTCAACGCGGCATCGTGCACCTGTCCTAGCGCGCCTGGAGCTACCGCCGGCCTGAACACATCTTTCAGCCGCGTCCCCGTGAAGGCGCGGATTCATCGGCGGAACGCCTCGAGCGTCCAGGTGTCGTCCGGCTGGCAGTGGCGCAGGATGTAGGTCGCTCCATCGCCAGCGCGGACGCGGAAGTATGTCGCATCCGGATCGTACCAGCGGTCGACCACCTCTTCGATGACGAGCCACCTCTCTCCCAACTGAAAGCGGAGCGGCCGCTCGTCGGCTTTGAATCCGGAGTAGCATTCCACGCGCACCCTCATATATACTGCCAGCTACCGGTTTGAGGAGGGGAATATGAGAGCACACGCAACCGTTCTGTTTCTAATCTCGGTAGCCACATTACCGGCGCAGCAGGCCGCGCCTCCCGAAATTCCATTCGATTCCGCCAGCGAATTTTTCAAGCTGCCGGCGGACCTGTACTTGGGCGAGGCATCGGGTGTCGCGGTCAACTCGAAGAAGCATATCTTCATCTTCTCCCGCGGCAACACCACCGGCCCGGCTTACGCGGCTACGGCTTCGCAGATCCTGGAGTTCGGTCCGGACGGCAAATACATCCGCGAAATTGGGCACAACCTTTACGCCTGGTCCTATGCGCACACGGTGCGCGTCGACAAGGACGACAATCTCTGGGCCGTGGACAAAGGCTCCGATATGATCATCAAGTTCAACCCGGAGGGCCGCGTGACCATGGTTTTCGGGCGCAAGAAAGAGGCGTCGGACGATGGCGCCGAGCCCTGGAAGCGCGTTAACCCGCCGCGGCCTCCCGTCGACGGCCAGTTCCGGCAGCCCACCGATGTCACCTGGGATCCGCAGGGCAATATCTATATCAGCGATGGCTACATCAATTCGCGCGTCGCGAAGTATGACAAGAATGGCGACTGGGTGAAGTCGTTCGGCGAGCCGGGCAAGGGGCCGGGCCAGTTGAACACGCCGCACAGCATCGCTGCGGACGCCAAGGGCAACATCTACGTGGCGGATCGCGGCAACCGGCGCATCCAGGTTTTTGACGGGGATGGCAATGTGCAGCGCGAAATTAAGATCGACGTTCCGGTGCCGGACGGCATTCAGCCCTGGATGGGCGCCAAGCCCGATATTGCGCGGCTGCTTTCGTCGGAGGCCCCTCCGGGATCCGGAACCATGGCGCCCGGCGCTCCCTGGGCGATTTGCATCACGCCTGGACCGGGAACGCAATATCTGTACAGCTCGGATGCTTATCCGGGGCGGATCTACAAGCTGTCGCTCGACGGCAAAGTGCTGGGCATGTTGGGGCGCACCGGCCGGCAGCCGAAGCAATTCGGCTGGATCCACGAAATGGCCTGCCCCTCGGAGAACGAGGTGTACGCCGCGGAGATTCTGAATTGGCGCGTGCAGAAGCTGACGCTCCATCCGCACCGCAACGAGTCGCGCGGGAGCACCAGCGCCAGTGCGCGCTGAGGAAGACGGCCGGCCTTTCCAGGGCGGGGCTAAACAGAAACGCGCGGCGGGTTAGAAGAGTTCGCCGGCCATTCGTACCTTTTGGCACCCCGCGTGCCGTCAAAACTGTAGATGCGTGCTCTTTGTTTCCTGACTTGTATCGCCGTGACGGCGCTCACGATAGCAGCCCAGGATCCTCCAGGGGACCTGACGCCGCAGACCACGTTCCGCACCGATACCCGGCTTGTGGTGCTGAACGTATCGGTTTTGGATCGCGACGGCAAAATCGTCCGCGGCATCCCCAAGAGCGCGTTTTCGGTGTTCGAGAACGGGGAGAAACAGGAGATCAGTGTCTTCCGCCAGGAGGACGTACCGATTTCCCTGGGCCTGATCATCGATAGCAGCGCCAGCATGAAAGACAAGCGCGAGCGGGTTGTCTCGGCCTCGCTCGCCCTGATGAAAGCCTCGAATCCCGATGACGAGCTCTTCGTTGTGAACTTCAATGAGGACGCCCACGTTGTACAGGACTACACCAGTGATATCGGCCAGCTCGAGCGAAGTCTGCGCAAGATCGACTCCGCCGGGGAAACCGCGATGCGCGATGCCCTTCGCGTGGGGCTTGAGCACCTCAGGAGTAAAGGCCGCAAAGATAAGAAGGTGCTGCTGGTGGTGACCGACGGCGAGGACAACAGCAGCATCGAGACACAACAGCACCTGGTTCAGGTGTGCTACCAGAGTAATGTCATCATATACGCGATCGGTCTGCTAGGCGCGGAGCAGCCGGACAGCGCGGCGCGAGCCAAGAAGGCGTTGGAAGAACTGACTCTCGCCACGGGCGGACGGTCCTGGTTCCCCTCCGACGTGAGCGACATCGAGCGAATTACCCCGGAGATCGCGCATGAGATCCGCAATCAGTACGTAGTGGGGTACACCCCCACCAACGATGCGGCCGACGGCAGCTTCCGTAAGGTTCGCGTCGAAGTCAGCGTACCGGGTGTGCAGGTCCGTACGCGATCTGGCTATTACGCTCCGCGGCAATAACGGATAACGGCGCACAAATCGCGGCGGCGAGTGTGCCGCTTCAGACCGCGCCCGTCGCGGTGCCTCGGGACAATAAGCGAAGGAGGTGTTCGTGAGATCTTCATTGAGTCTGTTGGTTCTATCGTTGGCGCTAGGGGTGGCGTGGAGTCAGGATTCAAAAGAACAGGCGAAGACCCCACAGGCGCAGGGGAATTCATCTGGTGCACCGGCCACCGCATCGGCCGAAGGAAGTTCGGCGAAGTCGTCGGCCGCGCCGGCCGAACTGAAGACGCAGGGATATAAGGGAACCTTGGTTGACGCGAAGTGCGCGGGCGGAAGCGCGTCGGCGGGCGCTCAGACGACCAAAGCGGCAGGAAAAGATGCCACGGCGGATCGCGCGGCCGGCGACCAGAGCCAGGCCTGCGCAGTTTCCACCAGCACGTCCGCGTTCGCGCTACGGACGAAAGACGGCCACACGATGCTGTTTGATGCCGTCGGCAATCAGCGGGCGCAGGAAGCCATCAAGAACAAAAAGAAGTGGGCCGACGCGGCGGCGAACGGCAAAGCCATTCAAGCCAAGGTGAGCGGCGTCGAGACCGGCGACCGGCTCACAGTCGTCACGATCAACTAGCCAGGTTACGAATCGCGGAGTACGGGCGAGTGGCCGAGGACGGGCTGCTCGGCAGTTCGCATATCGGGCCCTGCCTGGCTCCGCGGGAACCCCGCCCTTACGCGGGCGCGGCTGAAAAAGAATCTCTGCAGCCGTTCAGACGCGCCCCGTCCCGGCGCGGCTCGCGCCGCGCATGTTGTTAGAATCCAGTCATGGGCAAAAAGCTCTCAATAGCCGCTGTCGCCGCGGCTGTTCTATTCGTCGGTTGTTCGGAGGCTCCGAAACCGCCGGTTGAGCAAAAGGCCGAGGCGAAAAAGGAACCGCCCAAACCCAGCGGCCCGGTCACCGCCAAGACTGCTTTCTATGAAATGTACAAACCGGCACGCGCATGGGCCGCCGATTTCCTGCTGCTCACCATGACCAGCAGCGAAGCGCCCGGCGTGCCCGGCGAGGGCGGCAAATTCCCCGTGTGGAGCGCTGTTCTGGTATCGCCGAGCCGCCGTGAAGCGCGTACCTTCACGTACGCGACTGCAGACTCCGGAACCACGATTCACAAGGGCGTGGATGCCAATCCTGCCCAAGTTTGGAGCGGCGCCACGCCGACGGCGCGCCCGTTTCAGATCGGCGAAATCGAGACGGACTCCGACGCGGCATACAACGTCGCCTATGAAAAGGCAGCGGCCTGGGTGAAGAAGCATCCCGGCAAAAAGCCGGTCTTCACCCTGGGCAACGCCTCGCGATTTCCGTCTCCGGTCTGGTACATTCTTTGGGGCACAAAGACCAACGGCTACGGTATTTTTGTGAATGCGATGACAGGCACACCGCTCAAAGGTAAGTAGCCGGCACACCGGACAACGGTGATGAAAGTTATGGGACCACGACTCGGTGGGTACCCACGGTACTTCACGGCATTCCTATGCCGGGCAGATACTGGCAATTGCAATGGCTGAGGCACTGCAGACAACTCCCGCACGGGTCCCACGGGAAAACAGGGTTGATATAAGCCGCTGCATCGAGGTCACCAGGGCATCGGAGCCCAGCGACTTCCTCGAAGCAACCGTTTTGAACCTCTGCCGCACGGGCCTGCAATTAGCCGTCGATCGAAGATTCGAGCGCGCCGAGCGGCTGACCGTTTATTGGGGCCAACGGCGCCTCTCCGGGTCGGTTGTCTATTGCCGGCAAGCCGCGGGTGGCTTCCGCGTGGGCGTGAAGCTGGAGCCCGATCTCCATTGGCAGCGGCAGTTGTTCGCGAATTAGATCGCAGCCGCCACGTCCAGAAACCGCAAATGGCGGCAGACTCACATTGGGTCGATGGCTGCACCCTGTCTGGTGGGAGGGGACAGAAATGCGAAGATTCCTACCCGTTTTCATGGGTTTGGCGCTACTGTTGGGCTCTACGGCTGTTTCCCGTGCCGACGACAAGGAAAAGACCACGGTCAAAACCGAACCGAACGGCGACGTTAAGATCAAGGACAAGACGCACAAGCACAAGACGAAAACTAAAATTAAGAGCCACGGCGATACGACCACGGTAAAAACCACCGAGCACTAACGTCCTGGCTCAGAAGTTCGCGGTATCGCAAGCGATCTGGTGGGGCGGGCAATCCTAACCGCGAGCCGGCTTTCCGGCCTGCCCCACCTGACGCCCTATGGCTTTAGTCACGCTATAATCGCTTCCAATGGACGTTTACGACGAACTGGTGCGCCTGCGGGGGCTGGGGCAAAAATGCGCGCTGGCGACGATCGTGGAAGTGCGCGGCTCCATCCCGAGCTACGAAAGCGCCAAGATCCTGGTACGGGAAGATGGATCGATGATCGGCACGATCGGCGGCGGCTGCGTCGAAGCCGAAGTCTGGAACGCCGCCCGCGAGGTCATCGAAAACGAAAAACCCAAGCACCTGACCTTCAATCTGGGACAGGACGCCGCTTATGACAACGGTTTAATCTGCGGGGGCCAGCTTGATGTTTTCGTCGAGCCCATCCTGCCTGTCCCGCGCGCCCTTATTTTCGGGGCAGGGCACATCTCCAAGAGTTTGTCCAAAGTGGCGAGCTTGGCCGGGTTCGGCAGTGTGATCATCGACAACCGGGAAAGCTTCGCCAACCGCGAGCGATTCCCGGAGGCCGCCGCGATCCACGCCGCCGAGTACGAAGACGTCTTCCCCAAACTCCAGATCAATGAGACGAGCTACGTAATCATCGTGACGCGCGGGCACCGCGACGATATGCGCGTGCTCAAACTGGCGATCGCGACGCCGGCGCGCTACATCGCCATGATCGGCAGCAAACGAAAGGTCCTGAACGTGATCCGCGAGTTGGAAAAGGAAGGCATCCCACGCGCGGAATTCGAACGCATACACGCTCCCATGGGGCTGGACATTGGCGCAATCTCTCCGGAAGAGATTGCGATTTCGGTTGCGGCGGAAATGATCGCCGTGCGCCGGAACCCCGGGTCCAACTGGCGCTCGCTGTCTCTGTCGGTGTTTGCCGACGAAAAGCTGCGGGCCGTTCTGGCGAAGTGAGCGTCGCCGGATTGATTCTGGCTGCCGGTGAATCGCGCCGGATGGGATTTCCGAAGGCTCTATTGCCCTACCATGGCGAGTGTTTCCTGGACACGCTGATCGGTCTGTTCGCGGACCGATGTTCTTCCGTAATCGTAGTGCTCGGCGCGGCCGCCGAGAGGATCCGCGGCGAGGCCAGGCGGACCGCCACCTTCGTCATGAACCCCGATTTTTCTCGCGGCATGACCACGTCGCTGCAGTGCGGATTGCGCGCCGTCCCTGCGGATGCCGAAGGCGTTTTGTTCACCCTCGTCGACCACCCCGCGGTAGCGCCTTCGACGATCGACGTTCTGCTGGCGCCGCCACGGCCGCTCCTCCGCGTGCCGCGCGTCGGCGAGAAACGAGGCCACCCGATCTGGTTCTCGCGACGGCTCATTCCCGAGTTTCTGGCCATCCCCGAAGGCGGCGCCGCGCGGGACATTGTCTACGCACACCGCGCCGAAACGGAGTTTCTCGACCTCTGGGACCCCGGCATTCTGGCCGATATCGACGACCCCGAGGCGTACCGGAAACTCACCGAGGCGCGCGCATGAGGGTCTGGAAGACGGCGGGCATAGCGGGCGCGGCGGTTCTCGTCACGGGGCTTGTGGCGCCCTACGTTAGCGCGGGTGCGCTCGGCAACCGGCTGCGCGGATCGCTGGAGCGTGCTTTAGGCCGGCAGGTCGAAATTCGCGGCCGCGTTACGTTCAGCCTGTTTTTCCCCCCGGGTCTTTCCGCGGAGCAGGTCGTGATCCACGAAGATCCGGCGCTGGGCTTTGAACCGCTCGCTTACGTCGACACCGTGCAAGTGCGCCCCAGCCTGTGGCCACTCCTCCGCGGCCGGTTCGTGATCGCTTCCATCCGCCTGGAAGACGCAACCATTAACGTCACCAAATCCGGCGCCCCAGCCGAGGCGGGCCGGTGGAACTTCGCTGCGCTCGTGAACCGGTCCGTGATGAGTGCCGCGCCTGCGATTCACGTGCGCAACGGCCGTATCAACTTCAAATTCGGCGATACCAAGTCCATCTTTTATCTGATGAACACGGACCTGGATATCTCGCCGCCGGGCACGCTGGGCGGCGGCTGGCGAATTTCCTGCGAGGCGGATGCCGCGCGCGCCGACCGCCGCGCCTTTGGGCTGGGTTCTTTCGCGCTCAACGGACGCTGGTACATCGCACCGGAACGGGTGGATCTCGATCTCGAGGTGAGGCATACCCGGCTGGAGGAATTGACCGCCCTCATGCGTGGACAGGCCGGCGGGATCCATGGCACCATCTCCTCGCGGCTGCACCTGGCGGGCCCGATCAACGGCATTGGCATTCTCGGCCGGCTGACCGTGGAAGATGTCCATCGTTGGGATTTGCTGCCGCCGAAGGGGGAAGGCTGGCCGCTGGATATCCGCGGCGGCGTCGATCTGGTGCAGCAACAGATCGAGCTGCAATCCACATCATCCGTGCTGCCGGTAACGGCGCGTTTCCGCGCGAATGATTACCTGTCGAAGCCGCATTGGGCGGTGACCGTCACGTGGAAACAGTTCCCCACCGCTCCCGTCCTGCAGCTGGCGCGGCACATGGGGGCTCAGTTACCGCCGCAGCTTCAGCTCAGCGGCACCCTGGATGGTGCGATCGGATACTCCGGCCAGGGCAGTTTTCAGGGCCAGCTGGTTCTGCACGACACCGCCGTGACGATTCCGGATTCTCCGCCGGTGCGCTTCGAGGAGGCGCATTTTATGGTGGATCACGGCCATGTCCACCTCCTACCCGCGGTCGTGCGGACGGCGCAGGAGGATGAGGCGCGGCTCGAAGCCGACTACTCCATCGACCAGGACGTGCTCGATTTGTCGATCTCGACCGAGGCGATGAAAATCGAGTCGCTGCGCTCGCAGGTAGCCTTGGCGGCGGTGCCGTGGCTAGGACAGATTACCTCGGGCCAATGGAGCGGCGACCTGCACTATCACCAGGCCCCCGAAATTGCGGGATGGAGCGGGGGATTGCGGCTGGCCGATGCGCGGATGGATGTGCCGGGCTTCTCCGACCCGTTGCAGATCTCCACCGCCGGCGTCGAGATCCATGGCGAGCAGGTCACTCTCGATCATGTGGAGGCGCAACTGGGCAAGATCGCGTTTAACGGCGACTATCGTTACGACCCGGCCGCCACGCGTCCTCACCGCCTGCGCGTGCGGGCCAGCGAGATAAACGCGGAAGACCTGGAAGCGGAATTCATGCCGACATTGCGGCGCGGCTCGAGCCTGATCGCACGCGCTCTGGGCCGCAACGCGCTTCCCGATTGGCTGCGCAGCCGGAATCTCGAGGGTACGGTGCAGATCGGCGCTCTTCGGCTTGGCGATACGGTTTTGGAGAACATGCGCGCGCGTTTGCTGTGGGACGCCGGGCGGGTGCAACTCGATGCGTTGCAAGCCAAGCTGAACCACGCGACCATTACCGGAGCGCTCACGGCAAATCTGCGCGGCGCGCGCCCCACATACCGGCTCGCCGGCAAATTGAGCGGCTTGAGCTGGCAATCGGGGAAACTCGATGCGGAAGGGACGTTCGAGACTTCCGGCACCGGTGAGCAGTTGCTGGCCAATTTGAAATCGGAAGGGAGTTTCAGCGGGACCGGGCTCGGTTTCGGGACATTCGCCCCGTGGCGCGCGGCCTCGGGCAGCTACGCTCTTGCGTGGGCGCAGGCGGCGCCGCGGCTCCGCCTGACCGATTTGCAACTGCAGACGGAAGACGACACCTATACCGGCCGCGGGGCTACCCAGGACGACGGACGTCTGCTGATCCAATTGAGCAACGGAACTCGAGAGATGCGCGTCACCGGCACCCTGGCGTCGCTCAAAGTCGACACCGATCCGCGCCCGCAAACGGCCGCGCCGTAAAAGCCCGTACTTTCAGCCCCGGCCGTTAGGCCGGGTCCGGATGGGGCCGGCCGCCTCACTTCACACCGACCGGTACCCGCTCCTTCACCTGGCGCAGTTGCGGGAAGAGCCACGCCCACGCGGCTACAATCACAATCGTCCCGATGCCGCCGATCACCACCGCGGGCACGGTACCGAACCACTGCGCCGTGATGCCGGATTCGAACTGGCCTACCTCGTTCGAGGCTCCGATAAAAACGGTGTTCACCGCGCTCACACGGCCGCGCATGTGATCGGGCGTGCCAAGTTGCACCATGGTGGACCGCACCACCACGCTCACCATGTCACACGCGCCGGTCAGCGCCAGCGCGAACAGCGACAGCACCACACTGCGCGACAGGCCAAACAGAATCGTGAACACGCCGAACCCGCACACGCACCATAGCATGATGACGCCCGAGCGGCGTCCCAGCGGCCGATGCGCCAGCGCGGTAGCCATCAGCACGGCGCCAACGCCTGGCGCGCTACGCAGAATGCCCAGGCCCGTCGCGCCCACATTCAGAATCTCGCGCGCATATACGGGCAGCAGCGCCACGGCCCCGCCGAGCAAGACCGCGAAGAGATCGAGTGAAATCGCGCCCAGCACCTGCTTGTTGCTCCAGATGTACCGGATTCCTTCGAGCACCATCTCCCCGCGGCTCGGGCCGTGAGGCTGCACAGCCGCCTTCCGCGGGTGGATACGGGTAATCAGGCCCAGCGTCACCAGGTACGCAACCGCGGCGAACGCGTACACCACCAGCGGGCTGCGCGTGAATCCGTAGAGCAGACCTCCGGCTACCGGGCCCAGAATCGTGGATGCCTGGAAGGTCGATGAACTCCACGCGACAGCATTCGGGAAATGCTCCTCGGCGACGATGGTCGGCAGCAAAGCCTGACCCGCCGGATGGCTGAATGCGCGCGCCGCGCCGTTGAGCAACAGCACCAGGTAGATCGGATACACCACCGTCAAATGGCCAAAGGTGAAGGCAAGCAGCAACATCGAAACCAAGGAGAAAGCCGCCATGCTGGCCGCCAGAATGGTGCGGCGCGGAATGCGGTCGGCCACATGGCCGGTCACCAGAAACAGCAGCATGCTGGGGAGGAACTGGGCAAGGCCGACGAGGCCGAGATCGAGTGGCCGGTGCGTGATCTCGTAAACCTGCCAGCCCACCGCCACCGCCTGCATCTCCGAGGAAAACACCGACAGCATGCGGTACGCGATGAAGTAGCGGAAATCACGGTAACGAAACGGAGCGCGGGCTTCCGAGGACGCTTTCGGCATGCGGGCTATCCTGTCAGTTTGCCACAGCAGGCGCCGCCGCTTTCTGGCGGGCCAACGT
>CAYMHP010000238.1:4185-10147 GCA_964390225.1 uncultured Solibacteraceae bacterium | reverse complement strand
TGGCGTAACGGATAAACGGAGCTTCGTGAGAATATAGATCCGTAACTACGATTTCGCCGGGCTCTCCCGGTGGGAGCGGCGACCCGTGTGAATCAACGATTTCCAGGATGACTGCATCGGCCAGAATATGCATTCCGCCTTGCGGGCATTCGTGAGCAATCAAGGCACTGTCGCGTCCACCATATCCGTTTGCAACGGGGCAGGCGAGAGTCTCGGAAATCAATTCCCGCTGGTAAGGGTATAGCACCTCTCCCGTAACGAACGCGACTCGAATGCCAAGCCGCCGCAAATTCCTGCCCAGTTTTTGCGCGTGGAGACAGACCAGATAGAGTGCGCTCGGATACCCGAAGATCTGCCGGTAGGCTCCGCCTTCCAGGACGTCCACATAGCGGGACATCATCTCTTCGTTAAGCTCAAAAGCAGAGAGCAGCCGCGTAGACAGGAACTTGTCCCGCAGACTGCGTATGCGATCTTGACGCTTCAATTCGACCGGCGCCCCCCAGATCGCCACTTCCGGATCGCCCACCGATACACCCCACCACCGTGACGTCCGTTGCCGGCACGCCACGCGTGACGCCACACGGCGCTTGGAGAGATCAAATATCAGCGGATCGCCGGTCGATCCACCGGTTGTGAACGGGCTCAGCGTTCCCGCGATATCGGAGCGCAGACTTTCCCGATTCTGCCGCGCATCCGCCTTTCTCATCAGGGGTAGCAGAGCGAGATCGCCTGGTTCCCGGATATCCCACGGTTTGAGACCAGCCTCGTTCATTCTGGTCCGGACGTACGGCACGTGGGCAAAGGCATATTCGATAAGATCGCGCAGTTTTCGTCTGCGCAGCTCTTCCAGTTCGGCCTGCGAGTAGTGGTCCGCCGCCTCCATCTCGCGCAACATCCGATAAGTGTCATGGCCTTTGGCCAGTTCATGTAGCCGGAAAAGTACGTTCCAAATGAACCATCGATGCATTAACGGACGGCCCCTTCCTCTTTGTGAGATAGATACCAATCCACAAAATTATGGATGCCTCCCTGGAGGGTCGTTTTGGGGGCATATCCCAGCAGCCTTCCGGCCTTCGTGATATCGGCAAAGGTGATTGGAACATCGCCGGGTTGTAATGGGAGGCGCCGAATGCTCGCTTTTTTGCCGAGCGCATTTTCAATCGTACCAATTAACGTATTTAAGTCGACCGGGTGGGCATTGCCCAGGTTGAAAACGTCATAGAGGCACTCCATTCGGGTAGCCGCCAGGATGCCTTCCACGATATCGTCAATATACGTGTAGTCACGGCCGCTGGAGCCGTCTCCGAAAACAGGGATCGGCTCGCCCCGATCGATCATGCCCGTAAATTTCCGGATCGCGAGGTCCGGCCTCTGGCGTGGGCCGTATACCGTGAAGAACCGCAGGCAGACCGTGTGAATTCCGTAAAGATGAGAATATGTATAACAGATCTTTTCTCCCGCGATCTTGGTCGCGGCATAGGGTGAAATCGGTAAAGCAGTCGTATCCTCTTCGCTGAAAGGGACGGTATTCGCGATTCCATAAATCGAACTGGAAGAGGCGAAAACGAACTTTCGCACGTCCCATGCCCGGCACGCCTCCAGCAGAACCATCGTTCCGTGGACGTTCACCCTTTCATACAAGAGTGGCTGTTCCAGCGAGGGCCGCACACCGGCTCGAGCGGCGAGATGAATGACTGCGTCCGGACGAGTGCGCTCGAAAATCTCAAAGATGCCATCACGGTCGCAGATGTCGCTTTCGAAAAATGAGACTGAGCCGCGCTTCCCGACTTCCGCCAGGTTCGCCCGCTTGTATTCGGGCGAGTAAAAGTCGTTGAGGTCGTCAATAATCGACACTGCACAGCCGGATTGCAGCAGGCGTTCGGCGGCGTGAGAGCCGATGAAACCCGCGCCGCCTGTCAATAGAACTTTGTTCATGGGAAGCGTTACCTGTTCTTTCCGCCTGCCATCAAGGTCCGCATCTCTTCCACCACCTCCATGGCGACGCGCGTCCAGTCGCGGGCTTGGCCCCACGCGGAAACTGCGGAGCGGTCCCATCTTCTGCGGAGTGCTTCAGCGAGGGCTTCCTTGAGCAACAACTGTTCCCCGGGTGGAACGATGATTCCATACCGTCCGCCGTCGAGCATCTCGGGAACAGCGCCTACATCGGTGGCCACCACCGGCGTTCCGCACGCCAGGGCTTCATGCACCACATTCGGCCAGCCTTCATTGGTGCTGGCCAAACACAGGACATCCGCGGCCGTCATCAGCTCCGCCATCGTCTGAGGCGGCACCGCGCCTGCGAACCGCACGGATCTTTCCAGACCGAGGGCAGAGACCAGCCTGCGAAGGTGCATCTCATATGCCCCCTCCGGACCGGGTCCTCCAGCCACCACCAGTTCCGCGCACAACCCGCTGTCGAGTATTGCCTTGAGAGCCTCAATCACGCGATGGTGCCCTTTGCGTTCCACCAGAGCACCCGCGGAAAGGATCACCGGCCGGTCCCCCGCAAGGCCGTGCTTCAAACGGCACGCAGCCCTGTCTCGTGGGCGGAAAATCTCTTTCTCAATTCCGTTCGGTGTCGTTTTGACGCGGCCGGGCTCGGCTCCCAACCCAATCGCAAACTCGCGCAATCGCTCCGATACCGTGAAAACCCGGCTCGCCCGGCGCAAGGCACATGCCATCCAGAAACGAGTTAGGCGCCCGCGGCTATGCTTCGGCTCGTTTCCCCTCAACGTCATGGTGAAGGGAACGCCTGTTGCGATTGAGAGAAAGAGGCCGGCGATGCCCTCGGGAAAACCGAAATGGGTATCGATTACTTCGAACGAAAACTCTTTGCGCAGCCGCAATATCGGCCAAAGTAACTGAAGGAATAGCCAGAAAGGGATGAGAATGCCGCTCGATGGGGGGTAAAACCAGCGGGGATGCAGTACGGAGATGCGCCCGTCCTGCCGTCGCGCTGTAAAGGCCCGCTTGCCCAGATGGAATCGTTTTCCTTTTGGATTCCCGTACTGGACCACTGCAACAGGCGCAATCACCATTACTTCGGCGAACTCCGCCAGGCTTTGCAAACGCCGTTGCACAAAGATACCTTGCCCACGTTCTACCGGATTGGGATAGAGGCAACAAAGGCTCAGAACCCTCGGATGGCGGCGATCGCTGATCTCCCGGACTTTCTGTGTAGCCTCCGGATCGGTGAGCTTTAATTCCATGGATTCAGTCCGCAAATCTCTTCTGCGCCCTCGGCGCGCGATATCACGCAATCGTCTTTAGCTGCCCCCGAACCGCCCTTGAATCAGCTCTCTCCCTTTTTCCACCAGGTCTTCCGGCGAGGAACGCCACCAGTAATCCAAGATGCGCTTCCAGGGACGCTTCTCGAACAAGCGCCTAGTGTACGGATTTGCCGGCCAGCCTTCTCTCGCCGTGCCGCCTTTGCTCAGAACCGCCCGCGCAGTTTCCTCCATCACCTGAATGGCAAAGTCCATCTCCGGGCGCGTAATGATCAGCGGAGGAATGATCCGGAAGTTTATGCCTCCGAACCCGTACGTCAGATGAACACCGCGCCTCCTGCAACCGAACATGAAGTCATTCACGAGGAGATTGGTTTGATCGGAATTCTCGAGCGCGAGATCGAATCCGATCATAAGCCCCTGGCCGCGCACATTGGCAATTGCGGGCTGCCTCTCGGAAAGCTCCCGGAGCCGCGCCATAAAATACTCTCCGCTCTCGGCGGCGCGTTCGAGCAGACTCTCCTCGCGCACAATATCGATGACGGCGCTCACAGCAGTGGCGGCCACCGGATCGGATTGGTGGCTTGACAGGCTCCACAGACCTTTGGCCACCACTTCGTCCGCGATTTCGGCGGTTGTGATGACTGCCGCGGCCGGGAAACCGTTTCCGACCGATTTCGATAACGTCAGAATGTCGGGCTCGGCGTTATGGTGCTCGATCGCAAACCATTTGCCCGTCCTGCCAAAGCCGGTTTGGGCCTCATCAACTATGAATAACGCGCCGTTCTGATGCGCGATGGTGCGAAGCGATTTCAAATAACCAGGCGGTGGAATCAACATGCCGCCTGCCGATAGCACCGGTTCGACAATGACTGCCGCGATATTGCTCCAGTCTCCAATCCAGGTGTCTACCGAGTCCAGACACGGAAAGCCGCACGCCGCCAGCTTCGGGTCGGAAAAGCAGGCGACGCATTGCCGCGTAATCGGAAGCCGCACGGTTTCCGGAACTGTCGGCAGCGAGTCTTTGAGCTGATGAGAAGCCAGACTGGAACAGCTCTTGGTCGCCATCGAAGTTCCATAATAGCCGCGCGAGAGGCCCATGATTCCCGTGCGGCCGGTGTATGCTTTGGCGAGACGAAATGCAAACTCATTGGCCTCGGTCCCCGTAGAGAGGAAAATCGCCTTCTGCAGTTGCCCCGGAGTCACCTGCGCCAGTTTGTACCCGGCTTCCAGCACCGGGGGCGAAACAAATTGTGTTCCCGTGTGCAGTAATCGAGTGGTTTGGGCGACGATTCGCTCAATAAACTTGGGATGATTATGGCCGAGCACGCAGCAAAACATACCGGCCGCAAGGTCCAGAAGCTCGTTGCCTTCGGTATCCCGAAGCGTGCAACCCCGCGCCTCAACCAGGACCTGGTCGGCATAAGGCATCGCCATCAGCACGTAGTCGCCGTACTGCCGCCAATAGTCCATGTTTGTCGCGCCGCCTGTAGTCATGTCGTCCATTCACTCTCACTTATGCAACTTACTAATGGCTGCCGCCCGCCAACACAGGGGGGGTGCTCGGCCGCGTTTCGAACGAGACTACCTGCTCCAGGGAACGATGCGCGACTTTCAACGCCTGCCCGATGGTATCCGCGTAAGACACCCAAAGAGTGTCGTGATCGATCGCAAGGGAGCTGGTGAAACCGGAGAAATTTCGATCCAAGACCTCTACGTACCATTTCCCATTGCGGCGAGAAGCGATCTTGAGGACCCCGAGCCTGTTGTCATAATAGCTCATATAAGGATTCCCTTGGCTATCTAATACTATGCCGTTGCGATCCGGATAAGCCTCCTGCTCAATCGAATCGACTACCTCGGTTTGCCATTGCCCGGCGCGACGTCGCGCATATTTGACAAGCCTCGTTTGCGTCTCCGTATACGAAATATGCGGATTATCGTCCTTATCGAGAACCATGTTTACGGAAAAGACTGGGGTCGGTCCGGATACGCCCTCCACAATATCCTTCTTCCACTCACTACCCGTCCACGTCGCATATCTCAAACCCGAACTCTCAAATCTCACATTGGCGTAAGCAATGTGCGGGTGTCCGGTCGAATCCACCGCAATCGAATTGAACTTACCGCTTCCGCCTTGCGGGTCCACGACCCTTACCTCCCAGTACCCTCCCATCCAGAAGACGCTGCGCATGCGAAGCCTGAAATTGTTGCCTTGATCGGCATAGTCGTAAAACGAAAGGAAAGGGTTATCGTTCGCATCTAATGCGATCGACGTGTAGTAGGCGACCACTCCTCCAGCCGGGATTGCGATCGGCTGAATCTTCCAACTGGAGCCGTCCCAATACGCATGCCGAAGCTTGGCACCGATCCCGGTCCCATGATCGGCAAAAGAAATGTGAGGATGCTGCTTGGAATCCAAAACCAGCGAACAGAAGCTGGCCGCGCCAGTCACCTTCATCGAAAACCAGCGCTTCAGCGCATGATCCCAGTATGCGTATTTCAATGGATGTCCATCCACATCGGGGATGTAGGCGACGTGAATGTTCCCGTCCTTGTCGATCTTCATCGAAGTAAACTCGGCAGGGCCCGAACGATCGACCGTTTCAATCTGCCACTCGGCGGCTGCCAGAGTACAGGCGGAAAATGCGATCAGAACGGTGGCAAAAACACCGGCCCTAAGTCTCCTCTTTTTCCAGATGGCTCCCATACATCAAACCTTTCTTTTGCGCTTG
>CAYMHP010000238.1:0-4175 GCA_964390225.1 uncultured Solibacteraceae bacterium | reverse complement strand
GCCACCCCTGCCCTTAGGATCACCCCGGTAAAACGGAACGCGTACGCGATGAGCGGAAGTGGATCACGCGAAGACCAAATGGCGTAAATTCTTTTGCCTCGCGCACGATCAAACAGCGACTGAAGTTTCGGATCGCGTCGCCAAAACATTCGCAAGGCGGTGGTCACGAATGTATCTTCGGCGATCCATTTATGCCCGGTAGTGGGCTCCTGCGCCGCCGGCATAGGAAGTCCGGCATGATCGCAGTACGCCACATACACCAAATCGACACCCGCCCCATTTCCAAGCCGATGCTGGTCCCAGGGACGCGGATTCACCTCGATCAACTTATATTCGCCACTCCTCGGATCGCGTTTGTACTCCACCTCTGCGATTCCGGTGAAGTTCATCGCCGTGAGCAGCCGGGCTGTGGGTTCGAACAGCTCGGGCCGCCTGACGCACTGCACGATACAGCCGGTGCCGAACCCCTCAGGCACTTGCAGCAATTTTTGCGTATTGAACCCGGCAACCCAGCGCGATTGCCGATCGACATAGCAAGCCGTAATCACCAGGCAATCATCACCGCCTGGGATCATTTCTTGGATGATCACCCTTTTGCTCGCTTGTGAGACCGTATCATACTCGGTCATGAGCTCTTCCTCGGAAGAGATCCCGATTGCCTTGCGTTCTCCTACAATCTCCCAGTTGCGGCCTTGGCGCCAGTGGTGGGAAGCGAGAGGCTTCAGCACGCAAGGATAAGTGATCTGCGCGGCGATTTGTCGCAGATCTGACGCTTGCTCAATCATCCAACACTGGGGAACCGTGACGCCTGCCTGCTTCGCATATAAATGTGTTTCCCACTTACTCAAGCAAGCTTGGAGAGCGGCGCTCTCCGGGATTACCATGCTGAAAAATGGCGCCAGCTCTTTGCGAAAGCGGTCGAGAAAGGCCAGATCGTCGTCCCTGGTCGGAAACAGCACGCTGCGGCCTCCTATGCCTTGTCCCATGTTCAGCAGGAACGCCAGCAAATGCTCCGGCTCCTCTCTCGAATCGGGACAGTACACGACTTTCGCATAACGTGTTAAATTTCCATAAGCGCCCCGTTTCGACGTCAGGCCGATCACGGGAATTCCCCGCTCGCCCAGGCTGCGGGCTATGCCGAGACCCGTATGGAACATATTCATCACGAATGCGCTTAAAGGCATGCTCGTCTTCCTAGTCCCAGTGCGATCTTATTTAGCTTCTGTAGCTATATCCAATCGCGAAGAATAGTTCTTTAAATATATCAACAGAGCCTTTACATGTTTCGATAGCGAATTACGCGGAACTTTGTAAAGAGGCCCTGTATATATGCTGCTCAAATCGTTCACGGTAAGCTGCGTATCGAGAAACTGGTTCAGCCGATCGATGGCCGTTGCGGGTTGGGCAATTAGTCCTTCGTATTCCAGATGCAAATAGGGAAGCCGGTTCTCCTCTAGAAAGTGAACTGCGGACTCCTTGATGCGCGTCTCGTAATTCCGCGAGTAGCGGTACGACGTGATTTGACGGCGGAGCGTTGAGGAGATCCAGGACTGCATTAAGCCGCGGGTGAGGAGGATGAACCTGCACTGGTCCAACTCCAGGAAATTCTTCCAAAACCGAATCGTGAGCCAGAGGCGCGGGTCTTTCCAGATCCAGGGTCTGTGTTCATCACACTTCTGCACGAATGATCGGTAGATGCTGCTTTCGGCTCGCGGATATAGGGAGGCGATATTTCGCATTGCTTCGGGGGAAAACTCCACTAGATAATTGCCCTGATAGCCCGCTTCTTGAAATAACCTTAAGTTGAGATCGATCAATTCCTGATTTTCAAAAGTCTCATACTGCTGCTTCCGAAAGGTCTTGTCGCCGGTCCAATATCCCGCTCTGGCGATCAGTCCCGTCAGCACCGAACTGCCACTCAATCCTGATGTCAGAATAATGACGTTCTGTCTCATAGATGCGAATTCCTTACTTCAGCTCCTTGCCGGCTACACTGGCGACCGATACGGTGAGGGCAGCGGCCGCCCGTCCGACTGTGGCTGAGAGAACCGCCGCTGCCGGGGCCGGAAGAATTCCAGACTTCCATACAAATAAGGGGAAGCTACCGACCAGCAGTAGTTTGACCGCCACTGCAGTCGACAGCGATGACGGGTTCCACCACCGCATGAACAGGTAGACGCCGGCAGCCAGGAACATGGCCGCGAACATGCGCCCCACGCCCAGCGGCAGCCGGAACGCGCGCTGCGACCGCCAATAGCTGACGCCCGCCATGAACAAGAAACTGACCACCGTGGCCCACGCAGCGCCCATCATTCCAAAATGAAGAACGAGGATATAGTTCAACCCAAGATTCAAGGCGGCAGATGCTGCCCCAATAGCGCCGATCACCTTGGTGTTGTCCGTCAGAAACATCCCAAGTTGTGCGTAATAGCTGAGACCATAGAATATATATGCCAGAACTACCAGCGGAATCACCTCCTGGCTGGCGGCAAATTTAGGTTCCACCATGATGCGTACGACTTCGGGGCTAAAGAGCGACATCGCAAGTCCCGCAGAGACCAAGCCAAACCAGTACAGCGAGAATACCTGCTTGAAGATCATCCGGTGCTCCGGTTGGGCGTGAATCGCATACATTCGAGATTGCCACATGACGAAAAACGGCTGCACGAAGAGGAAATTCATCATGTAACCGAACTTATATCCGACCGCGTAGATTCCCACCACATCCAGAGAACGGAGATGTTGCAGAAAGAAGCGATCCGAGAAATTGAGCACGAACAGACCGATATTCGAAATAATGAGTGGCGCACCGAAGCCGATCATGCGCTGAAGGTGAACCAGGCCGAAGCTAAGTCCGGCTCTGTGGAGGGCCCACAGCGTTACGGCGACGAACTGGAGACCGCCGACGAGGACGGAACTCCACAACACGCCGGCCACCCCCAGTTTGAATACAGCAATGAAAACGATATTTAAGCCCAACAGGGAGGAAACTTGAGCCAAATCGACTAGCGTGTATGTGCCGGAGGCCTCCAGGGCGCGCAGATAGGTCCGCGGAAGAGTCGCCATGTAACTGAGGATGATAGAGACAAAAGAGAGAAACATGTAAAAAGCCGGAATCCCGGGACCAAAAAGCAGCCGGCTCAGAGGTCGGATTAGTCCCGCTCCGAGCGAAAACGTAATTACTCCGGTCACAACGCCGAAAAGACATGCTGTGCTCACTACTTTCCGCTTCTCTGCCGGAGAATCTGCGGCCGCATAGCACCTCAGAAAGGCGGGAGTCAAGCCCATGCTGAGGATCAGGGCGAATAGCGACATACTGAGGTCGAGAATCTCTAAAATCCCGTAGTCCGCCGGGTTCAGATAGTGGGTATAGAACGGCAGCATCAAGAACCCGATCGCTTTAGCCAAAATGTTCCCGATGCCGTAAACGGCCATGTGTCGTAAGGCAGTCCGTATTTCGTCGGCGATGGTATCCCGTTCCTGCAGCGCGTTTGGCATGAGTGACCCTATTTCATTCTTCAGTGCTTCAAACGGCCTCGGCAATTTGGGGTGACAGAGGCTCCATCTCCACCGAGTTCGCAGACGGAGTGTTCCCCCAAGCTTCGAAACAAACGCGTCTCAGGACGGTAATGCACGCGACAATTGTGAAATAGTAATCCAAATAGGCACGGCCAAGAAATAAGCCAGAAATTAGGAAACCGACCAGGGCGTAACGAAACATATTCGCATAGTTCGCGGCCACCGGGTCATGGTAGAATGGAGCCCACTTCAGGACCTTGGACGTACTTGCAATGCAGGACACAACCAACGTGAGATACAAAAAGAGGCCCGTAAAACCATGTTCAGCCAACACGCCGAAGTAAATGCTGTGAGGCCCATGAACATCCTGCGGATTTGGCGCATAACGGTCGAACAGTTCCGGCCAGAAAGCATCGAAACCGCCTCCGGTGATCGGATAATCCTGAGCGAGCCGCCAGGAGTACGTCCACACATTGAATCGGGACTCGGCCGACTTATCTATGACATGTTCGCTGGTGGGGTCCATCCGGTCTTTCCAGCTTTGTGGAGCAAACAGAGCCGCGATGATGATGCCCAGGCCTACGACGGGAATTAAAAGCACCCTTCTTTTCGAGCCCATGAACATGAGAAACAGAACGGCTGTCAATCCAACCAGA
>CAYMHP010000237.1:0-10169 GCA_964390225.1 uncultured Solibacteraceae bacterium | reverse complement strand
CCAAAGACATCACCGGCGGTCTACCGCGCGTGGTGGAGTTGTTCGAAGCGCGCAAGCCGCGGGAGACGGCCATCATCGCGGAGATCAACGGCGTCGTCAAGTACGGCGAAGTCACCAAAGGCCAGCGGAAGATCTTCGTCATCGGCGACGACGGCGAGCAGCGCGAGTACTCGCTGCCCCGCGGCGTTCATATCAACGTTCAGGAGGGCGAGCGCGTCAAAGCCGGCGAGCCTCTCATGGACGGCCCGCGCAATCCCCACGATATTCTGGACGTGCTTGGCGAAAAGGAACTGCAAAAGTACCTGGTCAATGAGATCCAGGAAGTCTACCGGTTGCAGGGCGTCAACATCAACGACAAGCACCTGGAGGTCATCTCCCGCCAGATGATGCGTTGGGTGAAGGTCGAAGATATCGGCGACACGGAATTTCTGCCGGAAGAAGTAGTGGACCGGTTCAAGTTCCGTGACGAGAACCTGAAGGCCATGGAAGCGGGCCAGCGTCCGGCACAGGGCAAGGCCGTGCTGCTGGGCATCACCAAAGCGTCGCTGTCGACCGATTCGTTCATCTCGGCGGCATCGTTCCAGGAGACCACGCGCGTGCTCACCGAAGCCGCCATTAACGGCAAGGTGGACTACCTGCGCGGTTTGAAGGAGAACGTCATCATGGGCCGCCTGGTTCCCGCCGGCACTGGCATGGAGTATTACCGCCAGGTGAAGATCGCCGGAGAGGACGTGGTGGAAGAGCCAGTGGTGGAAGCCACGCTGGACGCCATCCCGGGCTACGACGAGGAGACGCGCCTGCAATACTCGGGTGGCCTCCCGGAGGACACCGGCGAAGAATCGCTGGCCGAGTAAACTGTTGTTCTGAAAGCCGGCGCCCGCCTGCACGCGGACGCCGGCTTTTGTTTTTATGGCGGCCGGAACCCTCATCAAGGTCCAGGAGTATTTATCCACCAGCTATAGCCCCGACCGGGAGTACCTGGATGGGACGGTCGTGGAGCGGAACGTGGGAGAGTGGGATCACAGCACACTACAGACTGACCTCAGCACATACCTCAATAATCGCTCCCGCGAGTGGGGCGTCCGTGTAGTCGTCGAGCAGCGAGTTCAGGTAAAGGCCACCCGCTTTCGGATCCCCGACATTTGCGTGGTCTTGCGGCCCCAGATCGTCGAGCAGATCCTCACTTCCCCCGCCTTGGCCTGCATCGAAATCCTTTCCGAAGACGACCGCTGGTCCGATGTGCAGGAGAAAGTCGATGACTACTTCGCGTTCGGCGTCCGATACGTCTGGGTGATCAATCCCCGTTCCCGCAAAGCCTACGAGTTCACCGCAGTCGGCATGCACGAAGTAAACGAATTGCGAACTGAGGAACCACAGACTACCGTACCCCTTCCAGCTCTATTCGAATAGCGGACTCGTGCTTTCCCTTCCACTGGCACGCGGTCTGCTTCCCAAGTAGGCATGAGATCACTATTCGCGAAATGCGGAGTCGCCCTTCTTCTAATCGGGGGTCCCGCCGTTAACTCGTTCGCGCAGAGCGCTTCCCAGGACATCAAGAATGCTGGTTCCGAAAGTAAGGAGGCAGCCAAAGACACCGGGCGGGCCACCGCGAAGACAACCAAACACGCTGCCCGGAAGGTGAAACACGGAACGAAGCACGTAGTAAACAAAGGCGCCGAAGAGACAGGTAAGGGCGCCAATAAGGTCCAGGAAAAAACCCAGTAATCGCGACAGGAGACCGCGCCGCTGCGGCGATCTCGATCGTGGCATCCCGGGGTTGCGGTGCGATAGTATAAGAGAGTACTCGCCTGTGAGAGAGCTTCATTGAGAAATCTCCTGCTGTTTGTAGTTGTTACGGTTGCTTTGTTCATCTTTCCGGCGCGCACCTCGCAACTCGCCATAATTGTGCTGAACCCGTCCAACTGGGCGGGAGGGAAACTGCCGGCCGACTGGCAGATCAAGCTCAATCACGGGAAGCCGGATGTTGCCACGTGCAAAGAGGGCGAAACAAGCTGCCTGCGCCTCAAGAGTGTCAAGTCGTCGTTTGCGTTGGAGCGGGCTGTGGATGTCGACCCCTACCAGACCCGTTTTCTCGACTGGCGCTGGAAGGTGACGGAGCTTCCCGCCGGCGGGGATTTTCGACGGGCCGCTACCGACGACCAGGCGGCCCAGGTCCTTGTGGCCTTTGCCGACCGGCGCGTGCTCACCTACATCTGGGACACTACCGCGCCCAAAGGAACTATGCAGAGCGCCAGTTCCATTCCTCTGGTGCACATCTATGCGGTAGTTTGCGAATCTGGTGCGCAGGAAGCAAACCAGTGGGTTCCCGAGGTCCACGACGTTGCCGCCGATTACGAGCGGGCATATGGGAGGCCTGCGCCTCGGGTAAAGGGCCTGCGCATCCAGATCAACTCGCAACACACCGGCACGACCGCGGAGAGCTATTTCGGGGAAGTGGCTTTCCGAAGCACGTCCCAGTAATGATTCTGGTTACCGGAGCCAGCGGCTTCATCGGGAGCCATCTGGTGAACGCGCTGCTCGATCGCGGAGCGGATGTTCGCGCCTTGATCCGGCGCTCGAGCTCTCATCAATATATTGCGGACGTTGCCACCCGTTTTGCCGACCTGGAGAGCGGAGAAGGGCTCGCGACTGCTTTAGACGGCGTGGAAACTGTGATACACGCGGCCGGCGTCACCAAAGCACTCCGACCTGCCGACTACTACAGAGGCAACTCCCAGGCGACCGAGAGCCTCGCTTCTGCAGCCGCCGAACGCGGAATTCGCCTGGTGTACGTCAGTTCCCTGGCAGCGGCCGGGCCAAGCTCCGGCGTAAATCCAGTTACGGAAGGTGCCGATCCGCATCCGATCACCGATTACGGCCGCTCGAAGCTAGAAGGCGAGATTAGAGTGCGCAAGCTGCTTCCCGACGCCGTAATTGTGAGGCCGCCCGTGGTTTACGGACCGCGTGATACGGGAGTTCTGGAGATATTTAAGCCAATCAGCAGGGGCTTTGCGCTTCAGATTGCCGGTCCGGAACGCTGGCTCAGCATCATTTACGTGAGAGACCTCGTGGAAGGGCTGATCGCCTTGGCGCGCCGCCCGGTAGGCAATGGGCAAACCTATTTCCTGGCGAACTCCAAACCAATCTCCTGGACCGAACTGGCGACCTGTGCCGGGCGGATCATGGGCCGCCGGCCGAAGACCGTGCGAATTCCCGCGACGGCAGCCCAGGCGCTCGGGTACTGTGCGGAAATGTGGTCGACTCTCACGCGGAGACCCGCCATACTATCGCGCGAGAAGATTCGCGAAGCGCGCTGCCCTGCCTGGCTTTGCGACACGCGCCGCGCGCGCGAGGAATTCGGCTTCGAGGCGCGGACATCGCTCGAGGAGGGGCTGGCCGAAACGCTCGCGTGGTATAAGGAGGCCGGTTGGCTGCGTTATTGAAGCGCGAGTTAAGGAATGACACGCGGCTATGGCCCGTGGACAAAATCGTTCTGGCGTACTTCGCTTTCATCGTCGTCCTGTTGGCCGGCTGGTGGACGCGAGTGCCGGACGCAGCCGAGTTGCTGACAATTCACATCCTCGGCGCCGCTCTGATGCTGTACCAGGCCAAGCGGCCGAACGCGACCAGCTGGTTCTTCCGCCATTGGTACCCGCTCCTTTGGGTGGCATTCTGTTATAAGGAGATGGCCCTGTTGATCCCAGTCGTGCGCCACACGGATCTCGACCAGTGGCTGGCGGACCTGGATTACGCCTTCTGGCACGTCCATCCCACGGTATGGCTGGAGCGCATTCAATCCCCTGCTCTCACCGAATACTTGCAGGTTGTCTACACCCTGTTCGTTCCAGCCGTATTGCTGATCGCCTTCGTCCTTTGGCGAAGACATCGGTACGCGGAATTCCAGTATTATGCGTTCTTAATCGCGCTGGGCTTCCTGGTCTCGTACGTCGGATACCTGGTGGTTCCGGCGCGTGGGCCGCGTTTTTTGCTGCGGCATGTACAACATGTCCCGCTCGCGGGGTTGTGGCTGTTCCAAAACATGCAGGCAGGCCTGGACCGGCTGGAATCGGCCCACTACGATTGTTTTCCCAGCGGACACACCGAACTCAGCATTCTGGGGTGGTGGAGTTCCCGTTGCCTCGGTAGCCGATGGTTTTGGCTCTATTTCGCCTACACTCTTTCCATCATTTTTGCTACAGTTTATCTTCGATATCACTACACCATAGACTTGCTGGCGGGGGCGGTCGTCGCGGCCATTCTCATAGTGACGTCCCCCTATATTTACCGAAAGCTGAAATAAGGGGCTTGCTGATTGGGAGGAATCCAGGTCGTTGCGGCGGATAAACGCGGTTTGAAGGACTTCATCGAGCTGCCCTATACGCTGTATCGCCACGATCCGCATTGGGTGCCTCCGCTGCGGATCGCCGTCAAGGAACTGCTCGATCGTAAGAAGCACCCATTCTACGCCAACGCGGAAGCCGAATTCTTTCTGGCACGGCGTAACGGCGAGGTCGTCGGACGCATCGCCGCGGTCGTCGATCGGGCGCATAACCGGTTCCAGGAAGAGGAAGCGGGGTTCTTCGGTTTCTTCGAAAGCGTGGACGATATCGAGGTAGCCGGCGCGCTGCTGACGCGTGCACGCCAGTGGGTGTTCGAAAGGGGCGCGAGGTTTCTGCGAGGCCCCGTCAACCCTTCCACCAATTACGAATGCGGCTTGCTCGTCGAGGGCTACGATTCCAGTCCCATGGTGATGATGACCTACAACCCGCCTTACTATGCGGCGCTGATGGACCGGCTGGGCCTCAACAAGGCCAGAGACCTGTACGCGTACGTCAGTTCGACCAGTGCAGTAGCGACAGGCAAGATGGACCGCGTCGCCAAACGTGTATTCGCCAAGAATGGCGTGCGGGTTCGGCCCATCAACATGAAAGATTTCGATGCGGACGTCGCGCGCGTCTGGGAGGTCTACGGGGCGGCCTGGAAGCGGAACTGGGGCTTCGTGCCGATGTCGCGGGAAGAGTTCGTCCTCATGGGCAAGGAGATGAAACAGATTCTCAAGCCCGAGCTGGTGCTCATCGGGGAAGTGGGTGAGCGGGTGGTCGGGTTCGCCTTGGCCCTGCCCGATGTGAACGAAGCCCTGAAACCGGCCGGCGGAAGCCTTTTCCCAACGGGCCTACTCAAAATCCTGTATTATCAGCGTTTGATCAAGAGTGTGCGGGTCCTGGCACTCGGCGTGATGGAGGAGCACCAAGCCTCCGGGCTGGGAGCCGGCTTCTATGCGACGCTGGTAGAGAACGCCCGGAAGTTGGGCTACGGAAAGTGCGAAATGTCCTGGATTTTGGAGGACAATGTCTTGATGAATCGCTCTTTGGAGATGATGGGCGCGAAGCGGTACAAGACCTACCGAATCTACGACTGGAGCTGACCACTAATGCGCATGCCGAGTACCGACGTCACCGGAAAGAAGAAAGCCAGCGGGTCGAATGATATTTTCGAAAAATGCCGGAACTTCACTCGTCCGAGTGACCTGCAGTCCGCCGGGCTTTACATGTATTTCGAGGTGTTCGGCGATCGGGAGGGTTGCCAGGCAGGCGAGGTCCGGCTTGGCAAACGCAGGGTCTTGATGTTCGGGTCGAACGATTACCTCGACCTGATTACGCATCCCAAGGTGAAAGAAGCCGCCGCCCAGGCGATTAAGAAATACGGCAGCGGCTGCAGCGGCTCGCGCCTGTTGAATGGCACGCTCGACCTGCACGTAAAGCTGGAAAGCGAGCTTGCGGCTTTCGTCCACAAAGAAGCAGCGCTCATCTTCGGCACCGGATTTCAGGCGAACTACGCTACCCTCTCGGCGCTCACCGAAAAGGGTGACGTGATGATTTGCGACCACAACCTGCACGCCAGCCTGGTTGAAGGTGCCCTGCGGTCTCCCTCGCGCACCGTGCGTTTCCGCCACAATGACCTCGATCACCTCGAAAGATGTCTGGAAAACTGCCCGCCCGAAGAGAAAATTCTGGTGGTCACCGAGGGCGTATTCAGCATGGAAGGCGACGTCGCCGACCTCCCGGGGATTCTGAAGCTCGCCAAGCCGTACGGCGCACGTGTCTATGTGGATGAAGCGCACGGAATCGGCGTGCTGGGCCTCACGGGCGCGGGTGCGGCCGAGCACCTGGGTGTACTCGACGAGATCGACCTCATCATGGGCACGTTCAGCAAGTCTCTCGCTTCCGTGGGAGGCTTTATCGCCGGCGATCGCCCCGTGGTCGATTACCTGAAGCACACCGCGCGGCCGTTCGTGTTTTCCGCCAGTCTTCCGGCCGCCTCGGTTGCGGCGGTGGGCGCGGCGCTCCAGATTATGAAGCAGGAGCCGGAGCGCCAAAAAAGGCTTCTGCGAATCGCTCAGATGCTTCGCGTCGAACTGCGCAACCGCGGCTTCTCCGTGCTGCCGGGCGAAACGGCAATCGTGCCCGTTGTAATCGAACACGAGGTGGATCTCTGCCGCCTGTGCAAAGCTCTCCTCGAGGAAGGGATTTATATCAATCCCGTGTTGCGGCCCGCGGCGGCGCAGAACCTGCTGCGCATCTCGTGCACTGCCGCCCATACCGAGAAACATGTGGACCGCCTGGTGACGACCCTGGAGAAAGTAGCGCGCTCGCTCGGAATCGAGCGCTAGCGTTTGCAGTTATCCCGTGCCTGCCGCCAAACCTAAATACAGACGGGAAGCCACGATTACCGCCGCGAAGCCGCAGCCGCAAATCAGCTTTTGGGAGGGTAAGGGCCGGCCTTTCGTGGAAGCACATGCGCTGCTGCTTTCGATCTGCCTGATCGTGCTGGCCACGGGTCGCATCGTCGCGACCTATCCCCAAACCGGCATCACCTTCGATGAGCCGGGGCACATGGCGTGCGGCCTTCAATTCGTTGCGCAGCACGTTTATCGATACGAATCGCAGCATCCGCCGCTCGCGCGCGCCATGATGGCGATCGGACCGTACCTTGACGGGGCACGCCCCACGGGAATCAAGAACCAGGACCAGGAGGGCGTAGCGGTGCTCTATCGCAACTCGCGCGTGCTTCGTACACTGATCCTGATGCGGTTGGGCATCCTCCCGTTCTTCCTGCTCGCCTCGGGCGTGGTCTACATCTGGGGGGCACGCCAGTTCGGAAGGGTGTCTGCCGTGGCTGCCACGGCCCTGTTTACGCTGCTGCCGCCGGTCTTGGCCCATGCCGGGCTTGCGACGACGGACATGGCGCTGGCGGCCTCGCTCGGCGCGGCCTTCCTGACCATGCTGATATGGGCGGGAAATCCAGGCTTGAAGCAGAGCTTGCTGTTTGGCGTTGCGACCGGCGTGACGGTGCTCTCGAAATTCACCGGCCTGGCGTTTCTGCCGGCTGCGGCGATTCTCGCGCTGCTGGCCTACTTCTGGGCCGAACGGCCCGGTCTGGAGCGCCTTTCGGTTTTGATCAACGAGCGCGCCCGGCCCTTTGCAATCGCGGTCGTGACGGGCGCCGTCGTGATCTGGGCCGGTTACCTGTTCTCTTTCGGCAAAGTGGCCGGTTGGGGCATTCCCCTCCCCGCTCCCGAACTTTTCGACGGCGTGGGCGTCGCCATGCGGCACACCGAGACGGGTCACATGGCATACCTGCTGGGCCAGGTGAGCCCACAAGGCTGGTGGTATTACTTTCCGGTCGTGCTTTCCGTGAAATCCCCTATCGCGTTCCTGGTCCTGCTGGCTGTTGGAATCTGGATCGCGTTCACCAGACGCCGCGACATCCGCCATTTGTTGCCATTGGCTTTTTCGCTGGGAATCCTTCTCCCAGCGATGATGGGCCACGTCAATATTGGCGTGCGGCACATTCTTCCCGTATACATCGGGTTTGCGCTCACGGCGGGCGCCGGGATGGCGGAGTGGCTGCGCCGGGCCCCCGCGAGTAAGTGGGCCGGCATCGCGGCCGGGGCGTTGATCCTGTGGCTCGCGGTCAGCGGCGCCGCCGCCCACCCGAATTATCTGGCGTACTTCAACGCATTCGCGGGTGATCAGCCGGAGCACATCCTGGTCGATTCCGACCTGGATTGGGGGCAGGACACCGTTCGCCTGGCGCGCCGCCTGCAGGAGATGGGCGTGCACGACATAGGGTTTATGACTATGAACCTGGACGGCAACCGGCTCCAGCAGTGGCCCGGAATTCCCGCGACGCGCTCCGTGAACCCACTGCAGCCCGCCGAGGGGTGGACTGCAATCAGTCCCACCTTCGCCAAGCTCACACAGTTCGGCCTAAACTACCGCTATCCGAACATCCAACCCTGGTATGAATACATCCCGCCATCGGACCGAGTGGGATCGCTGATGCTCTATTACATTCCGCCTGAAAGCTTGCGCCGTTAACGCGGTGAGGCTGCCCGTAATCCGCGTCCCTAAGAAGATATGAGATCACCGAGGAGGCCGAGGTCGCAGACGATCTTGTGTTCTCCGCGGCTCTGCGGTGATTTTGGCGACGGACCGGGGGCCGCGCCGCTTAAGGCCCGTGCACTAGGGCCGGCGCGCGATACCGTAAAATAGGACTTTCCGGAAAAACCATGGAATTTCTTGCCACCAGTCTGCTGGAACTGATCACCCAGACCTCGACGAACCTGCCGCCCGATGTGCGCGCCGCGATGTCTCTCGCCGCCGCCTCGGAGGCGCCGAAGACGCAGTCTTCCCAGGCGCTCGATATCATCTTGTCGAATGTGGATATGGCGCAGGGCGACGAGGGGCCAATCTGCCAGGACACCGGCATGCCCACATTCCTGGTGCATACGCCCGTGGGCCTGAACCAGATCCGCATCAAAACCGCTATTCGCGAGGCCGTAGCCGAAGCTACCCGCCGCGGCAAACTGCGCCCGAATTCCGTGGACTCCATCACCGGGAAGAACAGCGGCGATAATCTGGGCGAAGAAACACCGGTCATCCATTTCGAGCAGTGGGAAGAAGACGAGGTTGAGGTCAAGCTCATCCTCAAGGGCGGCGGCTGCGAGAACAAAAACATTCAGTACACCGTGCCCTGCGATCTGGACCACCTGGGCCGCGCCGACCGCAACCTGGAGGGCGTCCGGAAATGCGTGCTGCACGCCGTCTGGCAGGCGCAGGGGCAAGGATGCGCCCCGGGCGCCGTGGGTGTGTGTATCGGCAGCGATCGCGCGCACGGGTACGCGTTGGCAAAGCAGCAGCTCTTTCGCACGCTCGACGATGTCAATCCGAATCCCCTGCTGGCGAAGCTGGAAGCGGAGATTATGGAAGAGGCCAACCGCATCGGCGTGGGCGCGATGGGTTTCGGCGGTAAGGTCTCGCTGATTGGATGCAAGATTGGCGCGGCCAATCGCCTCCCGGCGAGTTTTTTCGTTTCGGTGGCGTACGATTGCTGGGCGTTCCGGCGGCTCGGCGTGCGTCTCGATGCCGCGACCGGGGCAATCACAAAGTGGCTGTATCGGGATCCATCGCGGACCGTGGAGCGCGTGGCCCGGGGCGAAGGTTTCCCGCTTACCGGCCGTGAAGTGATTCTGACTGCGCCGCTGACCGAAGCGCAAATGCGGTCGCTCAAAGTGGGCGACGTCGTCCTGATCGATGGCGAAATGTTCACTGGGCGCGACAACGTTCATGCGTACCTCATGAAAAATCCGCCGCCGGTGGATCTGAACGGCGCGGTGCTCTATCACTGCGGGCCCGTAATGCTGAAACAGGCAGATAAGTGGAGCGTGAAGGCGGCGGGTCCAACCACGAGCAGCCGCGAGGAGCCCTACCAGGCGGATGTGATCAAGCGCTACGGCGTCCGCGCGGTCATCGGCAAGGGCGGGATGGGTCCAAAGACGCTGGCAGCCCTAAAGGACTTCGGCGCCGTCTACCTGAACGGGATCGGCGGCGCCGCGCAATACTATGCACGCACCGTGGAAGAGGTGCTGGGCGTGCATCTGCTGGACTTCGGAATACCGGAAGCGATGTGGCACCTGCGCGTGAAGAACTTCGCGGCGATCGTCACGATGGACGCGCACGGCAACAGCCTGCACGCCGAGGTGGAACAGTCCACGGGCGAAGCGCTAGCCGCGTTGCAGAAGGCGTAAAGCCGTTGCTAAACTGAAGATTCCCCGGCCAGGTAGCTCAGCTGGTAGAGCGCAGCCCTGAAAAGGCTGGCGTCGGCGG
>CAYMHP010000236.1:0-10172 GCA_964390225.1 uncultured Solibacteraceae bacterium | reverse complement strand
TTGAACAGTTCCGGGAAAGCCAGACGATCACCAGCGGCCTGACTACCGTTCCAACGCTGGCATACCGGCAGGGCGACTTCGGCGCGGCCCTGATCAATCCGTTGACCATCGCGGGCCAGCCGGCGATCGATTCTCTCGGCCGTCCGTTGATCCAAAATGAAATCTTCGATCCGTCCACAACCAGAACCGCGCCAGATGGTTCCTCCGTCCGCGATCCGTTCCCGAACAACGTGATTCCGATAACCAGCATGGACCCGGTGGCCAGAAAGATCCAGTCGTATATTCCTCTGCCGTTGAACTCGGCGCTGGTCAATAACTATCCCGTTCCGGCGTACATGAATTACCGGCATACCACCATTCCGTCGCTCAAAATCGACCACAATCTCAGCGCAGCGATGAAAGTGGCTTGGTATTACTCGGAAAACCGCAGCTATACACCGAACGCAGATGGGCTTCCGGCGCCGATTACGGCGGCCACTCCCAACGATAGCGTCACCCGTACGACCCGCATCAACTTCGATCACACCGTCACGCCGACTGTCTTGCTGCACTTAGGCGCCGGGCTCATGTACCTGAATCAGTCGCAACTCTCAGCGGCTTTGGACCAGAGCACTCTCGGATGGGGCGCGAATTTCTCGGCCTCGCAGTTGTTTCCTCAGATCGTATTCGGCGGCGATAACCAGCGCGGCGGCTTCACGTACACGACGAGCGTTTTCGCTCCCTACGAATACTACAAGGACATCAAGACCACCTCGAACGCAAGCCTGACGTGGGTGCGGGGCAATCACACGATCAAGTTCGGGGGCGAGGGGCTGTTCGAAGGATTTCCTACGCACACGTATTCCAGGGCCCACGGCGTTTTCACGTTTTCAGGAAATCAAACTGCGGACACTTGGCAGGATGGAAAGGGCACCAATGCCAACACTGGATTCGCGTATGCCAGCTTCTTTCTGGGTCTGAACGGTACCCTGAACGACGGCGGCCAGGCCGTCATGCGGCTCGGCAATCACGCCTTCGCCGGCTACGTTCAGGACACCTGGAAGGTGACGCGCAAGCTGACTCTCGATTATGGCCTCCGCTATGACTACGTCACTTTGTTGCGTGAAGAGCACGGCCGGATGTCGAGCGTCGGGTTTAGCACGCCGAATCCCGTGGCCGGAAATCGGCCCGGCATGGTGATCTACGAAGCTACTTGTCATTGCACGTTCAACCACAACTATCCCTGGGCGCTGGGGCCGCGCCTGGGGATCGCGTATCAGTTCGCGCCAAAGACCGTGCTGCGTGTGGGCGCGGGCGTGGCCTACGGGACCGCCCCCAACCAAGCCAACCTCGGCCGGAGCGCCAACGACTTCCTTACGCTTTCCGCCCCTGGATTTGGAGAGCCCGCCTCGCTTTTGCGGGATGGCAACCCGCTAGGGCCGGGCAATCGTTTTGGAAATGCCGTTCTGGTCTGGCCGGACTTCACCCCCAGGTATCCGGTAGAGGTCGCTCCCGGCGTGCGGCCTCCGATCAGCCCATTCATCTCGATCGACCGGAACTCGGGCCGGCCGCCGCGAATGTTGCAATGGAGCATCGGCCTGCAACGCGAAGTCACGCAGAACCTGGTGGTGGAGGCGGCGTATGTGGCGAACCGAGGCGTCTGGTGGACCGCTCCGGTGCTTTCCATCGAACAGTACAACTCGCTCGATCCGCGGATCCTGAAGACGCAGTGGGGGCTGGACATCACCAATCCCGTGGACCGTAATCTGCTTCTGACCCGCATCGATTCGCCGGCGGTGATCGCCCGTTTCCCGTGGCTCGCCAATCCGAATAACGTCTATCCCGGATTCCCCAAGACGCAGCCTCTCAACCAGGCGCTGCGGCCGATTCCGCAATTCCTCGGCGCGCCCGGTTTCCTTGGACCGCCCTTAGGAGATACCTGGTACGATTCGCTGCAGACCAAAGTGACCAGACGGCTCTCGCGGGGGCTCGTCGTAGATGGCGCTTTTACCTGGCAGAAAGAGTTGAATTTGGGTGTGGGGGCCGACACTACCTACCTGACTCCGGCCCCCAATCTGATCAACGACGTTTATAACCGGAACCTGAATAAGCAGATTTCCGGCTTCAGCCGGCCGTTGGTTCTGGTAGTTTCCTTCCATTACACGACGCCGCGCTTCGCCGCGGACGGATTCTCCGGGAGAACTCTCTCCTGGGCGGCGCGGGATTGGAACTTCGCTGGCGTATTGCGCTATCAGAGCGGCGAAGTGATTCGCGTGCCCGCATCAAACAATCAGTTGCTCGCGCAGCTTGCCCGCGGACCTTCCAACAATCCCGCGATATGGGGCGGCGGCACGACCTTCTGGAACCGAACCGGGCAGCCGCTGTTCCTTTTCGATCCAAACTGCCACTGCTTCGACCCGACCCAGCAAGTGGTGCTGAACAAAGATGCCTGGGTGGATGCGCCGGCAGGGACGTTCAGCACTTCCGCTCCGTACTACAACAACTACCGTTGGCAGCGCCAGCCTGCGGAATCGCTGAGCCTGGGCCGGACCTTCGAGTTGGCGAAGGAAGGCCGCCTCAGACTCGACGTTCGCGCCGAGTTTTTCAATGTGTTCAACCGGTTGTTCCTCTCGAATCCTTCGGGCGTCGGGCAGACCACGCAGCCAGCCGGTCCCAATCCCGCCGCAACTACAGTGAAGAGCGGCGGCGTCCTGACCTCTGGGTTTGGAGTCGTGAATACGCAAAACATCACGCTACCCGGGCAGATCCCTGGGAACGGATCCCAGCCGCGTACCGGCCAGATCGTGGCGCGCGTCACGTTCTAGGCCGGCAAACTTCAGCCGCGGCAGTAATTTACGCGATTTTCCGGAGCTTCGTTACGCGGCCGATCTCGACCCACTCGGTCACGAAAATGTTGCCAGCGTGGTCGAACCATGCGCCGTGTGGGGTGATGAACTTGCCAGGCTCGAAATCGGCGCGGTTCTCGCTCAGACGCAGTTGGTTCTGCTTACCGGCATAAGCGCCATCGCCGAGATGGACGATCACCTTGTTGTCCTTGTCCATCAAGGTAACGCGGCATTGCAGATCGGGAACCACGAGAAGTTCCTTTTGCTGATGGAAATGGCATGGCGCGAGCGTGCCTTCGATGATGTCGATGGGCTTATCGTCGGTAGTGTAGCGAACGATGCGGCGATTGCCGCGATCGGCAACCAGTAGAATCGGCTTGGCCGGATCGCGCGTGTCGAGCCACACGCCGTGGGGGTTGTTCATCGTCTCGATGGGCGCTGGAACCGGTCCGCGAGGCGGTGCTCCGGCACGGGGTCCGCCACCGGGACCGCTCTGGTCGGCAACCGCGGCTGGCGTGTTCGAATTGACTGCCGCGGGAGGCGCGCCGCCGGGGCCTCGCCCTGGACCGCCCGCACCCGGCCCGCCTTGTCCCGCCGGCCTGCCGCCAAACGTATTCACCAGTTCAGGGTAGGATCCGGTCTGCTTGTAGTGGAACATGTAATAAGACCCGTAACCGTCTCCGACCCAGAACTCGCCGTTGGAGGCGATCGCCATGTTCGTCGGCCTGTAGTTCAGTCCCGCGGGTCCGCCCGGACCCTTTGCTCCTGGCCCTTTTTCGTAGATCTTGGACGCTTGGGGATAGCCCATGGTCCACACTTCTTCGCCCTTCAGCGTCCGCTTCGTGACGATACCGTGCTTCTCATCGCAGAAGTACAGGAACTCGTTCTTGCCTTCCTTGCTGATGTGCATTCCATGAGCGCCGCCTCTGAACATGGCGCCGAACGAACGCACGAACTTGCCCTTGTTATCGAAGACGACGATTGCATCGGGGCTCTGGCTGGTGGCATGCACCGTGTGGTGGATGTAGATGTGACCCTGCGAGTCCTCGACCACGCTGTGGGTGTTGCCGTATTTGATGCTGGACGGCAGCTCTCCCCAGTCGTGAATGCATTCGTATTGGTGTTCGCCTTCTCCGACGATCGGGTTTTTTGTGCCCGCTTTGTCCGTTGCTCCGAGAATGATGGGCGCCGCCGCGACGGCTCCCGCACTCGCCAAGAAATTGCGTCTCGTTGTATCCATGCAATGCTCCTTCTGAATGAGGGCCCGACGGGCCGGCCCCGAAACAGACCCGGAATTGTCGCGAGAGGGGGCCCGGTCAGCGTCTGAGTCGAATTTCTACATTATAAGGGAAAGTCGAATTCGAGCGGTCCAGCGGTTACAGGCTATCGTAAGAAAAGTTCATGCACAAAACCATCATCTTCGACATGGGCAAGGTTCTCATACCGTTTGATTTTCAGCTTGGCTACCGCGCTCTGGAGGGCATGTGCCCGTATACGGCGAGCGAAATTCCACGCCGCATCGGAACCACCGACCTGGTGCATCGTTTTGAAAAGGGTTTAATCGAGCCGCGGGACTTCGTTTCGCAGCTTTCCGCTCTGCTTGAATTGCGCGCCGGCTATGACTTCTTCTGCGAGGCATGGAGTTGTATCTTCGGGGGGCCGCAAATCCCCGAAGACATGCTGGAGTCGCTGGCCTCCCGCTATCGGCTATTGCTGCTTTCCAACACCAATTCCCTTCATTTCCAGATGATCCGCGAGAACTACCCTTTCATCCGCCACTTTCATGACCTGGTGCTGTCGTTCGAGGTACATGCGCTGAAACCGGAAGCGGGCATCTATGAGGCGGCCATCGAACGGGCGGGATGCCGGCCCGAGGAGTGCTTTTTTACCGACGACATCGTCGAGTACGTAGACGCCGCGCGACGGCATGGGATGGATGCAGTGCAATTTCAGTCGACGGACCAGTTGCAACGGGAGATGCGCGCGCGAGGTATCGAGTGGTGAGCGAACCCCGGCATTGCCGGAGAGATGCCAGGGTTCTTTCGGGGAGGAATCGCACCGCCGCGCGAGGGTTCGTGCGGCTCAACGCCGAATCCACCGGCAGCCGGGAGCCGCCGATGCTACGCGTTACTGAAGTTTCCCGAGCCGGGAGACGAGCTTGGACATGGAGCCCGCGCCGGCCGAGAGCGCTTCCTTAGAGTTAACCGCCAGGCCCGCTGTCCGGAATTCGTGCTGAATCATCCGGATGGCGGTGCGCTGCCCTACCGTGCGCACCACTTTTCCTGAAACCACGAGTTGCAGCGGCGCAGAGTTATGCAGGCGGACCGGCCAGGCAATGGATAGCTCAACATTCATCCCCACCGGAAGCTGCCGGTCGGTTTCAAATAAAATACCGCCGCTGCTCAGGTCTACGGTGATGCCCATGCCCGCTTCGAGCACCCGTTTGCGCCGGATCAGTTTCCAACGGACATTCATCACGATGTCGTAACGGCGGTCGGTTCTCCGGTCGCCTGCGATTTTTTCGGTCGGTGTGGCTTGGCTCGTTTCGCCGGTGGTCAGTGAATTCATAGCAGTCTCTGGTCGTCCTCCGAGTCGAGTCCATTATGCGATTCACCTCGCGGCCGGATACAGTCATGCGGGTACCTAAGGAGTACTTGTATCCCTAAGTTAAGGTTCGCCCACATATCGCCGGGCGCCCGCGTGTCAACGGCCGCGCCATTGCTCCCGCCTGATATCCTCAAAGGTAAACAGAGGAGTATCCTGCACACGTGAGAAGAACGCACTTGCTGTTCACGGCCGTTCTGCTTGGGCCGGTTCTCGGTTCGGCGCAGAACCTGAAGGAATTCGAGAAGACCGTAACCGAATTCACGCTTCCCAACGGTCTCCATTTCATAGTTGCGGAGCGGCATGAAGCCCCCGTGGTCTCGTTTCACACCTACGTGAATGCAGGGTCGGTTGACGATCCTTCTGGCGCGACGGGCATCGCCCACATGTTCGAACACATGGCGTTCAAGGGAACCGAGACCATTGGGACTACCAACTGGCCGGAAGAAAAGAAGGCGATCGCCGCCATTGAAACGGCCTATGACCAATTGGACGCGGAGCGGAATAAAGGACCGAAGGCGGATCCCAAGAAGCTGCAGAGGTTGCAGGAACAAGTCGAAGCCGCCATCGAGCATGCGCAGATGTATGTCATTCCGAACGAGTATCCGCGCATCATCGAGGAGAACGGCGGGGTTGGTCTGAACGCGAGCACGTCTTACGACTCCACCGAGTACTTCTACAGCCTGCCTTCCAACCGGCTCGAGCTGTGGTTCCTGTTGGAATCGCAACGCTTCATCCAGCCGGTATTCCGCGAATTCTACAAAGAGCGCGACGTGGTTCTGGAAGAAAACCGCATGCGTGTGGAATCGAGCCCGCAGGGCAAACTGCTCGAGGATTTCACCGCGACTGCTTTCCAGGCGCACCCGTACCGCAACCCTCCCGGCGGATGGCCCAGCGACATCGTGAATCTGCGGATTCCCGATGCCAAGAAGTTCTTCGACAAGTATTACGTTCCGGCGAACATCACGATGGCGATCGTAGGCGACGTGAATCCCGCGGAGGCCAGGCGGCTGGCGGAACGTTACTTCGGGCCGCTACAGAAACGGCCGCTCCCGCCGCTGGTGCACACCAAAGAGCCACTGCAGGACGGACCGAAGAGGGTCTTGGTCGACTCGCCCAGCCAGCCGCTGTTAGTGATCGGCTACAAACGCCCTGACGAATATGACAAAGACGATCCGGTATTTGACATCACTTCCGAGATCCTGTCGAGCGGGCGCACGGGATTGATGTACGAGGACCTTGTTCGAGACAAGAAACTGGCCCTGGCGGCCCAGGCCGCCGACACATTCCCAGACGGGCGCTATCCAAACCTATTTATATTCTTCGTCGCGCCTGCGCTAGGCCACACGGTGGACGAGAACGAGAAAGCCCTGGACGATCTGCTGGAGCGCTTCAAGGCACAAAAGGTGGATCAGGAGACGCTTGCCCGCGAGCGCACCAAGGCGCGCGCCGCCGTGATTCGCCGTCTCGATAACAACTCCGGGCTCGCTTCGCTGTTGGCCAGCTACTATGCCAGTTACGGCGACTGGCGGAAGCTGTTCACCACGCTCGACGAATACGACAAGGTGACCGCCGAGGATGTGCAGCGGGTCGCGAAGGAGTACTTCATCCCGCGCAATCGGACCGTTTCGTATACCGTAAGCGCCGGCCCCCCCCAGGGAAGACCGGCCGGAGCAGGAGGGCACGAATGAAACACCGGCTCCTGAGTTTTGCCGTAATGTTTCTGGCGGCATCTGTGTCGGTGTATGCGCAGAGCACGCCTGCGCCGGCCGCTCCGGGGCAGACGACGCCGCGCGCCGCGCCCCGCACGGGCGCGCCTCCCAAGACATCGACCGGGCCGGAGGGTCCGGCTACCGGCCGGCTCGCCGGGCATGCGCCAGTCACCCCGCCGGTCCCATCGGTCGAGAGCCTGAAATTTCCGCCGCTGCGGCCCATTCAGATTCCGAACGTCGAAACCGCCACGCTGCCCAATGGAATGAAGCTCTACCTGCTGGAGAACCACGAGCTTCCCATCATCAACGGCACCGCGCGCATCCGCACCGGAAACCTGTTCGACCCGGCCGACAAGATCGGCCTGGCCACCGTCACGGGGCTCGTGATGCGAACGGGTGGAACCAAGGCCAAGACTGGCGATCAACTCGACGTGGAACTCGAGAACATCGCCGCGAGCGTGGAGGCTAACATCGGCGAGACCAGCGGCAGCGTTTCGTTCACCTCTTTAAAAGAGAACACGGACGAGGTGCTCGGTGTTTTCCGCGACGTGCTCACCGGGCCCGAGTTCCGGCAGGACCGGCTCGATCTCGCCAAGAGCCAACTGCGCAGCAGTATCGCCCGGCGGAATGACGACGCGCACGGCGTGTCACAGCGTGAGTTCGCCAGCCTGGTGTACGGCAAAGACACGCCGTACGGCTGGGAGATGCAGTATGCCACCTTGGACCGCATCGAGCGCAAAGACCTGGTGGACTTCTACCAGCGTTATTTCTTCCCCTCCAACGTCATGCTCGCGGTGTGGGGCGATTTCAACGCCGGAGAAATGAAATCGAAGATCGAGAAGCTATTCGCCGGCTGGGACGCCAGGCAGGCGCCGATCCCACCGTTTCCGCCGGTGCGCGCGGCCGCTGCGCCCGGGACCTATCTCGCCGTAAAGAGCGACGTCACGCAGACCTTCTTCTCGATGGGTCACCTGGGGGGAGAACTCCGCGATAAGGACTATCCCGCCTTGGAGGTGATGTCCGATATTCTCGGAGGCGGATTCCGCAGCCGGCTTTTCCAGCGCGTCCGTACGCGGATGGGCGATGCCTACGAGATCGGGGCCGACTGGGGCGCCACCTACGATCACCCGGGAATCTTCGAGATCGCCGGAAGCACGAAGTCGGCGTCTACGGTAGAAACGTTCCGCGCGATCGAGGAGGAAGTGCAGAAGATCCGAACCGCGGAGGTGACCGATGACGAGCTGAAAACCGCGAAGGACACCGCGCTGAACAGCCTCGTGTTCGCCTTCGACACCAAGGCCAAGACTCTGGGACGGCTGCTCACGTATGAATATTACGGCTATCCGAAAGATTTCATCCAGCAGTATCAGAAGGCGTTGGCCGCCGTGACCAAGGCCGATGTGTTGCGCGTTGCGAAACAGCACCTGCATCCCGAGAACTTCACCATCGTCGCGGTCGGAAATCCGCAGGAGTTCGGAAAACCGCTTGACTCGCTCGGCAAGCCCGTCAAAGCGATCGATCTGAGTATCCCGGAAGCCACGCCCGGCACCCGCGCGGGGGCACAACAATGATTCGCGGGATTCGCACCGCAGCGCTCATCTGCCTCGCGCCGCTGGCCTGCTCGGCCGAAACCGCGGCGGAGCGGGGCAAGCGCGTGGTCAATGACGCGCTGCAGTCCGTGGGTGGCGATGCCTACCTGAAGATGCATGACCGTGTGGAGGCGGGCCGCGCGTATTCGTTCTACCGCCAAGAGCTTACCGGGTTGTCGGTGGCGAAGATTTACACGCGGTATCTGGCGCCGACGCCGGGTAAGATCGCTGTTCGCGAACGGCAGGCCTTCGGTAAAGATCAATACGCGGCTGTGCTGTTCACGGAGAATGGCGCTTGGGAGATTACCTTCCGCGGCGCGCGCCCGCTGGAGGATAAGCGCTACGAGGCTTACCAGGACAGCACTTTGCGGAACATCTTTTATATCCTGCGTCAACGGCTGAAGGACCCCGGCATGACGTTCTACTCGCAGGGTGCCGACATCTTCGAAAACTCGCCGGTAGAAATCGTGGACATCACCGACGCGGAGAATCGCACGGTCACGGTTTATTTCACCCAAAGCACCAAGCTTCCGCTCCGGCAGATCTTCAAGCGCCGCAATCCCGACGATAAGCAATGGGACGAAGAAGTGACCGTCTTTTCGAAGTACCGGGACATCGGCGGCGTGAAGTGGCCGTTCGACGTTCGCCGGGACCGCAACGGCGAGAAGATTTACGAAATGTACGCGGACTCGGTGGAGATCAACAAAGATCTCACTGACGAGCTGTTCACGCTGCCGGCGAGTTTGAAGTTACTGCCAAAAGCGAAGTAGGGGAGCCTCTGGTTCGCGGGAGTCGTGTCCGGAGACGCCGTGGGGAACTGCCGCCGGGGAATCCATGGCAGAATGGGGATATCCGACTGCCGGCCGGGCGGCACGGTACGCGCGAATCGAATTGTTCCGTTGCTTGCGAATAATTCACAACGCCAGTTAAAATCAACGGGTTTGCACACACTCCACAGGAGGAAGCATGGCAGCAGTTGAGCAGAAGGTAAAGCAGATTATTGTCGAGCAACTCGGCGTCGATGAGAGCCAGGTCGATAATAACGCGTCGTTCGTCGACGATCTGGGCGCCGATTCGCTGGATATCGTAGAGCTGGTCATGGCCTTCGAAGAGGCCTTCGAGCTTGAAATTCCCGACGAAGACGCAGAGAAAATCACCACCGTCAAAGACGCCATCGACTACATTGAGAACAAAACCGCCAAGAAATAGCCGCCGCTTCCAGGGAGGAACGTGTTGTCGCGCAGAGTCGTAGTGACCGGTGTGGGATTGGTGACGCCGCTCGGTATTGGGACCGAGACGTCCTGGGAAGCGATTCGCGCGGGCAAGTCCGGAATCGGGCCCGTCACACGGTTTGACGCGTCGGCATTCTCGTGCCGCATCGCGGGAGAAGTGAAAGGCTTCGATCCGGCGAACTACATCGAAAAAAAAGAAATCAAGAAGAT
>CAYMHP010000235.1:5683-10245 GCA_964390225.1 uncultured Solibacteraceae bacterium | reverse complement strand
TGGAACTGGTTCGTTCCGGATTTCATGGTGTAGTTGAAAACGCCGCCGCCGACCTGGCCGAACTCGGCGGAATAGTTGCTGGCCTGAATGGAGACTTCCTGGATGGCATCGACGCTCGGCTGCGTCATGACCACCGAGTAACTGAGAAAGTTGTCAGTGGCATCCTGGCCTTCCACACGGATGGATTGCGAGTTGGTAAGCCCTCCGTTGATGCGCACGACGGTGTTGGAGTTGAACAGCGTGCCCGGGATAAGCTGCGTCGGGACAGTGGCGTTGCGGATGCCCCAGGTGGAAGCCGATTGCGCCCCGATGCCTAATACGGGCAGATCATCCAGGCGCTGTGTTTGTATGGTATGGCTCAACTCGCCGCTCTCGGTTTTCAGCAGGGAGGCATCGGCTTGCACAGTCACCGATTCGGAGGCCTGGCCCACTTCCAAGAGCACATCGATTCGCAAAGTCTGCGCCACCGACACGGTGATGCCGCTACGGACGTATTTCTTGAAGCCAGGCACCGTCACCGAAATCTCGTACTGCCCAGCGGGCAGTTGGGGGAGCGTGTAATTGCCGGTATCGGTAGTGGCGCTCTGATAGAGAGCGCCGGTCTCCAGGTTCTTTGCTTCAATGGCGGCACTGGCGACAACCGCTCCCGCGGGGTCGGCCACGGTGCCGGTGATGGTCCCGCGATCATTCTGGGCCAAGCCCGCCACAGCGCAAATCAAGAAGCCCGCTATCAGCAACGCCGAACGCATTCACAATTCTCCTTTTTGGGCACACTGAATCCGAAACCTAGACCTCGATCCTGGCCGACCAGGCACACCCCGCAAAAGCCCGTTGGAGGGGGATTGTATACCAGTGGCCTGTAATCGCGCAACCGCGATCCGCAGTCGGTCGCCTTGGGTTCCGCCGGCGCGGCCGATATACCGGCTGCATCCAGGAGGCTTGTCACCGAATGAAATCAGCGACGTTCACGGCATTGTGCGGAGCCGCGTGCCTCTCGTTTCTTGCAAGGCTACGTAAAGACCGGCGAGCTTCCCGACTGGATCACCTTGACGCCGGACGGAAAGAGGATCTACGTCGCGAACTCCGGTTCCAATTCCGTGTCGGTGATCGACACCGGGACGCGAAAGGAAGTGGCGCGCATTCCTGTTGGTGAAGTGCCGAAGCGCAATGGAACGGTGGTCGTTCCGTAAAGCGCACGGCTAGCGATCTGGCCGGGCGTGTTACTTGCCGCGAATCCAGTCGGCTACTACCTGGAAATCCGGATCGTCCTGAGACTTGAATTGGCGGCCGCCGCCGTGGAACTTATCGCCGCCCGCTTCCGGCGAGAGCGGGTGCTTCAATAATCGGCTGTCCGCCGGATCGCCCCGTTTGACGAGGCGCGAAACGCTCTCGAAGTTTTTCCGCGACTGTTCTTCCGTCCAACTCGTAGCCCCCGGCGCGAGCGGTTGCAGCCGGAAGGCGCTGTTGTTTGCCTCATGGCAGACAACGCAGCGCGCGTGGCCAGGACGCTTCTTGAGAAACAGCGGTTCCACGCGAGCGCGATACGTCTCAAAATCGAGCGACTGAGCTATTCCCGCGGTGCCCAGAGCCCCTGCGGCGATCACCGCCAAAACCATCCGCTGCGCCACACCCATAACCACCTCTTTTTCCGCCGCCCATAATACCACCAACTGGCTGGTACCTCACCGGACAAATTTGGTGCCGGAAGGCCCTTGGGCAGGATGCGTGCTTCAGCACAACCGGGGGTGGGTGTTATATGAAGAACGCTTTCATTTTGATCATCAGCGCAGCAGCAATCGCGGCCGCGCCGGTAGCCGCGCAAACGTTCCAGCGGCGGGCCTCGCTGACCGGTTCCGGAAATCCGGCCCAGGGCAAATGCACCATCGAAGTGGTGGTCGACGGCCAGGCCGAGGTTGAGATCCGAGGGGACAACGCGACGCTGCGGAATCTGGGGGGACAGCCGCCGCAATGGCGCCGATTCGAGTGTACCGGCAGAATGCCCGACCGGCCCGCCGACTTCCGTTTTCAAGGAATCGACGGTCGCGGGCGGCAGCAGTTGATGAATGATCCGCGGAATGGCGGCCCGGCGGTGGTTCGAATCGAAGATCCGCAGAGCGGCGCGGAAGGCTATACGTTCGACATCCTGTGGTCGGGCGGTTCTGGCTATCCCGCCGATCAGCGGCCCTATTCCGAACGCGGATTCGGTAACGATGGACGGTTTGACAACCGCCAATATTCCTCCGACCGGGCCGTGCGCATGTGCCAGGACGCCGTCATGCAACGATCGAACGGCCGCTTCGGGCGCGCGGACCTCAATTTCCGGGATACGCGCTTCGACAATGACGGGAATCGCGTGAACGGAATTCTCGAGGTGCGCGGAGACCGCGGTGAGGATCACTTCCGATTTTCCTGCCTGATGGATTTGAACAGGGGCCAGGTGCGGTCGGCCGATGTCGAACCGTTACGGGCGGAGCGCGATTTCGGTCCGGCGCAGCGGGACTCAGGCGGGCCGGCGGACCGAAATTACTCGCTGAATGGGGCCGACCGCCGGGCGCCGGGGACAAACGATGCGGTCGAGATCTGCCGGCGTGCGGTCACGGAGCGGATTGCGCGAGAGGGTTACGAGCACGTCCGGTTCGACTCGATCCGCATCGACGACCGCCGCGGAGGGAACGATTCCGTCACGGGTATTGCCAGCGGCGAAAACTGGGGATCTTTCGAGTTTTCGTGCCGCGTGAACCTGGACACCGGCGAGGTCCGCTCGGTGGATTTGAACCGAAGCCGGCGCTACTCCACGTTGCGCGCCTCGACCTGCTGATAAATTTCCTTCGTTTGCGCCAGGGTGGCAAATTTCATTCCAGGCAACGCAGCCGAGGCGGTTCCCGCCGCGACGCCCCAGCGGAGCGCGTCCGCGGGATTGCCGCCGCGGTCTCGCGCCCAAGTGTACGCTGCGGCGAGCGCATCGCCGGCTCCGATCGGACAGACCGCGTCGACCCGCGGCGGCAAAGCTTCGATCATGCCATCGGGAAACGCGGCGACCGCGCCCCTGCTTCCGAGCGAAAGCACCACGGCTTCGGGTCCCATGGATCGCAGCCGCTCCGCCGCGTCGACAAAGTGCGTGCGCGTGAGCAACGTTGTCCGCAGCAGCCGCTCGGCTTCGTGCTGGTTGGGCGTGACGACCGTCGGGCGCGCCTCGACGCCCTCCTCCAAAGCTTCGCCGCCCGTGTGCAGCAGGGTTTTGACCTGCTTCTGCCTCGCAAGCGATATCAGCTTGCCGTAAAACGAAGCGGGGACTCCGGGAGGCAGGCTTCCGCATAACATCAGCCACGACGCCCCGTCGAGCGTCTCTTTGATGAGCCGCTCCACGCGCGACACCTCCGTCCTGGTCAAAGCCGGGCCCGGTTCGTTCAGGTTGACGGTCAGGCCATGGCGATCGGTGATGGTGAGATTGGTGCGGATCTCGTTTTTGATCGGCACCACGGCGATGCGGAAACCGCAAGTCGCCAGCAGACCCTTCAGCCGCTTGCCGGACTCGCCGCCGGAAGTCAGGACGGCCAGCGTTTCGCTGCCAAACGAATGGATGACGCAGGAGGCATTAATGCCCCGCCCTCCCGCGGATTCCTTGCTGGAGTTGATGTAAGCCCGGTCTTCGAAAGCCAACCGGTCGACGCTGATCGTACGGTCAATGGCTGGATTGATGGTGAGGGTGACAATCAACCCACCATTCTACGAGGCAGCGCGAGGCCGGAGGGGCCGGCCGCGGGCACGGGCGTAACGTTCCACTTGACTCAATACGTCGCTTGACGATATAGTTTTACACGATGTAGTTGCGCGCGACGCAATCGCGGCAGGAAGGCAGCGGTGTCCCACAATCAGACGGCGCTCACTCCGGCGCTTTTTCACGTTCTGCTCGCACTCGCGGATGGCGACAAACACGGCTACGCCATTCTCAAGGAGGTCGAAGATCAGACCAATGGTGAGGTTCAGCTCAGCACCGGAACGCTTTACGGCATCATCAAGCGGCTGCTGTGCGACGGATGGATAGTGGAAGTGCGCGCCCGCCCGGCGGAGAACGACGACGCGCGCCGCCGCTATTACCACCTCACTGAAAATGGCCGCCATGTCGCCGTGGCAGAGGCCGAGCGCATCGGCAGATTATTCGCCCGCGCCCGCAGTAAGCGGTTGATCAAAGCGATCCGGCCCGCTTAAGGAGAAGCCATGCACACGCCCCGAGCTTCCCTTTCTGACCGCGTGTACAGCACACTGCTGCGGGTTTTGCCTTTCGATTTCCGGTGCGATTTCGGCAGCGACATGGAAGAGAATTTCCGCGAACAGCTCGCAGCCACCGCACGCCGGGGCGGCCCCAAGGGCCTGATCCGGATGTGGTGGCTCACCATTCGCGATATCGTTCGTATGGCTCCGCGCGAGCACTGCAGTATCTTCGCGCAGGATTGCCGGTATGCCTGGCGGATGATGGTCCGCAACCCCGGGTTCACGGGTTCGGCGGTGCTGATCCTCAGCCTCGGCATCGGCGTGAACACTTCGGTCTTCAGCGTGGTTAA
>CAYMHP010000235.1:0-5673 GCA_964390225.1 uncultured Solibacteraceae bacterium | reverse complement strand
ATACGCAAGGAGGCCGGCTGGTGGTTCTGCGTCAGCCTGCGGTCAAAATGGGGACGCCTAGTATCGGCTTTTCCCCGCTCGAGATCGCCGACTACCGCCGGCAGATCCAGAGTCTCGACGCGCTGGTGGAATACCACACGATGACCTTCACGCTGTTTGGCGGCAGCGAGCCGCACCGGGTGCAGACGGGCGTGGTTTCGGCGGAGTTCTTCGATTCGCTGGGAGTGACACCGCTGCACGGCAGGAGCTTTCAGGAATCTGACGATCAACCCGGAGCGCAACCGGTCTTGATCCTCGGCTACGAGTTTTGGAAAAAGGCGGAAGGCGGCGATCCTCGAATCGTCGGCAAAACGTACCGCATGAACGACAAGCCGCACGTCGTCATCGGTGTGCTGCCGCCGATTCCGCAATATCCAAACGAAAACGACGTGTACATGCCCACCTCCGCGTGCCCGTTCCGATCCAACCCGGGCACCATCGCTAACCGCAATGCGCGCATGCTGAACGTCTTCGGGCGCCTGAAGCCGGGTGTCACGATCGATCGCTTCCAGCAGGAGGCCGCACTGATTGCGCGGCGGCTCGAGCAGGAATATCCAGCCTTCTATCCCAAGGCGCTGGGTTATACGGCGAACGCATCGCTGCTACGCGACGACCTCACGCGCGAGGCCAAACCGCTGCTGCTCATTCTGCTGGCGGCGGCGGCATTCGTACTGCTGATCGGCTGCGCTAATGTCGCCAACCTCATTCTGGCGCGGATGGCGCGGCGCGAGCAGGAACTGGTGATTCGCACCGCGTTGGGCGCAGGCGGGGGCCGGTTATTGCGGCAGTTGCTGACCGAGAGCTTTCTTATCGCATTGCTGGCATCGGCGCTGGCGATTCTGTTCGCGTTCGCAGGCGTACACCCGTTCGCGAACGTGGCCGGCCAATTGACACCGCGCGCCCACGAGGTCCGGATCGACAAATGGGTGCTCGGATTTGCCCTTTTGTGCGCAACCGCCACGACCATGGTATTCGGTTCCATCGCCGCGCTCGGCGCGGGCCGGGACATCGGAGGCGGGCTCAAGCGCGGCGGGCGCGCCGGTGGCAGCCAGGGGGGCACCTGGCTGCGCAGCGCCTTGATCGCCGCCCAGGTGGCCTTCTCACTCGTGCTGCTGATCGGCGCGGGGTTGATGGTCCGCAGCTTTCTGCGAATCAGCCAAACCGATTCCGGCTTTGTTCCGCAGCGCGTTTTTGCTGTTTCGTTTGACGTGAATTGGACGACGTATCACAACCATCCCAAGAAGCTCAACAATCTTTCCGATCGGCTGCTTCACAAGGTGGAGAGCCAACCGGGAGTGATGAATGCGGCGATCTCTTCGAGTTTCCCGATGGATCCGGATCTGCGAAGTTTTGGCGGCCGGCCGCAGCGCTTTCAAGTGGAGGGCGACCCACGCGTCGAGGCGGACGCCACCGCCGTGCAGTCGATTCGCATCGTGACTCCGGATTACTTCAAAACCCTGGGCATTCCGCTCGTCTCCGGCCGGACATTCCTGGATTCCGACCGGGACAACACTCCTGCCGTGGTCATGATCAACCGCTCGCTTGCCGTGAAGCGCTGGGGCCGCGAAGATCCGGTCGGCAAGCGCATCTCCTTCGATAACGGCGCGCAGTGGCTGCAGGTTGTCGGTATCGTGGGCGACGTGCGGGAATTCGGCCCCGATCGGGGAGCTCCATTCCAGGCGTACGTTCCCATGGCACAAAATCCGAATCCCGGCGCCGTTCTGGTGCGCACCATAGGCGAGCCGGCCAGCATCGCCGGCCTGCTCCGCCGGTCGGTTCGCGAAGCCGATCCGGACAACGCCATTACCAACTTCGAAACGCTCGAGCAGGCCCGCGCCGATTCCATTGAACACCCGCGCGCGCTGACACGCCTGTTCGGTCTGTTTGGCGTGCTCGCGATGGTCATTGCGATTGCGGGCATCGGCTCGATGCTGGCGCTGCTGGTTCGGCAGCGGACACGCGAATTCGGCATCCGGATCGCTCTCGGCGCCACGCCCAGCGATGTCGTCGGATCTGTAATTCGAGAGGGGATGCTGATCGTGCTCGCCGGTCTGGTGCTAGGGCTTGCGGCGTCGTTTGAGTTGACAGGCTTTCTGCGAAGGCTGCTCTTCGGAGTGGATCCGATCGACGCACCGACTTATGCGTTTGTTTGCATTTTGTTATTGGCGGCAGCTTTGGTGGCCTGCGCCGTGCCGGCCTGCCAGGCGTCGCGTACCGACCCGAACGTTGCGCTCCGCTGCGATTAAGGAGAATAGAGAACCATGCGCCACCGAAAACGATGGATCACTGTCGGCATTGTCGCCGCCACCGCGATGGTGTTGTTCGCGGCCGATCGCCCCTCGCCTGAAACGCCGCAATATACGAGTGATGGCCGGCTGCGCTTCATGGCCAATTACCGGGAATGGGTGTTCCTCAGCTCCGGGCTCGGCATGACATATGGCCCACTCGGCTCGGGCCGCGATCCAATGTTCGATAACGTGTTCGTGAACCCGTCCGCGTATCGGGCGTTCCTGGATACGGGGCGCTGGCCGGACAAGACGGTCCTCGTGCTCGAAGTTCGCAATGCACAGACGAAGGGGTCCATCAATCGCGGCGGCCATTTCCAAACAGAGGTGGCGGGTGTAGAGGTCCACGTAAAGGACGAGAAACGATTCCCGCGAAAGTGGGCCTTCTTCGCGTTTCGCAACGGGTCCTCCGTTTCGGAAGCGGCCGAAGGCGAAACGTCGTCGTGCTACACGTGTCACGAGCCGAACGGCGCAGTGGATACAACGTTCGTACAGTTTTATCCGACGCTGATACCGGCAGCACGGGCGAAGGGAACGCTGCGGGCTACGGAATAGAGTTTCGTTCGGCTGCGTTAGCGGAAGTGGTCGTAGCCGAGCGGCGCGAGACCACTTCCGTTTAGGCGTATCTCTCCGGGGCGGCCTTTCCGTATCTCACCAATACGCGTCAGCGGAACACCTTCGAAGTGAGGCGGCACGCGCGCGCCGGCCGGCACCGTGAATAGCAGTTCGTAATCCTCTCCGCCGTGCAGTGCCTGTTCCATAGTGGCGCCCGGGAATCGCGGCGGCGGTTCAATTTCGGCGCTCACGCGCGATTCCCGGCAAAGGCGCCGCAGGTCGATCGACAGGCCATCGCTCAGATCCATCGACGCGGTGGCCTGCAGCCGCTCGCGGAGGAACCGGCCAAGGGCCAGCCGAGGCTCGGGGCGAACATGCCTGCGCCATGCCGGTCCGCGCCCGCTTGCAAGGCCCAGCGCGGAGCCGCCCAGTGCGCCGGAGACATAGATTGCGTCACCGGCACGCGCTCCGCTGCGCAGCAGGCCCGCCCCACGCGGTACCGAACCGCACACCACCACGTCGCAGGCCATCTTTTCGGCCCTCGCCAGGTCACCTCCCACGAGCGGCACGTTGGCGCGCCCGGCGAGTTGCAGCAACCCTCGATAGAAGCCATCCAGCCAGGCTTGCTTCGCCCAACGCGGTACCGCCAGCGACAGCAGAAAGAAGCGCGGTGCCCCGCCCATGGCTGCAATGTCGCTCAAGCCGCGCGCCAGCGCTTTCCACCCGAGGTCCTCCGGCCGGTGCTTTTCCCGCCGGAAATGCGTGTCCTCGATCAGCATGTCGGTAGTAAACAGAAGATCTTCGGCCGAGCCGCGTGCGCGGTAGATGGCGCAGTCGTCGCCGATTCCCAAAACGATGCCCCGGCCGCGCGGAAGCGCGACGCGCCGCCGGATCCGGTCTATAATTTCCAGTTCGCTGGTCACGGAGTTAACAGAACCCGACCATCGTCGCGTACTTGACCCCCCTAACGCCATCTGAGAAAATACGGTCGCAGTTGGACTAGGTTGTTTGGAGCGCGCCTCTCACCTTCTGAGCAAGTCTCGAAAGTATTCCTTTCCTTGTCAGGGGACCCAGGAGCACGACGAACAATGAATCAGGAGATGAAGTTGTGAAGGAAAAAGGTACAGTCAAGTGGTTTAATGCCGCCAAGGGCTATGGATTTATCCAGCGGTCGAGCGGTGACGATGTGTTCGTGCACTTTTCAGCGATCCAGGCGAATGGTTATCGCAGCCTGGAAGAAGGTGCGGAGGTGGAGTTCGAGGTCAAGCAGGGACCGAAAGGTCTGCAGGCCGAGAACGTAATGAGGATCTGACTTAGTCCCGAAATCCAACAACCAAACGAGGGCCAGGGAACGGGCCCTTTTTTATTCCGTTATACTCAATTCAACATGGCGCAGACCGTGTTTGCCCGGAGGAGGCTCTTGCCCGTCCTCTAAGGCTCAATCACCATCTGGACGCGATTACTCTCCTGCCCCCCGGCGCTGATGTACAACTCCGAAGTACCCAGGTTGGTAACCGGCGGCAGTTGCGCTTCCACCAGATACCACCCGATATTGCCCGGAGCCAGAGTGGCGCGCGTGACTTGCAGGGGATTGCCGTCCAGATAGGCCTTCACGTTGGCGACAACGGCGGGCGGATTCTCCAGAGGAGCGGCCACGTTGGTGGGCCAATCGGGTTGCACCTTTCCCAGCCCGGTCGCCAGGATCTGAATGCGCCCGTTGGAGTGCGCCGGGTTGCGGCCATCCAGAAGCACGCCGCTATCGGCATCCACCAGCATGGGAACGCCGTCATGACCTACAAAGATCGCCGGCGAGACCGGGCGAACCGAAACGGGCAGCGTCACTGGGCCGGCGTTGGTCTGCAGCAAAAGCGAAACGGTCGGCCCCGCGGCATCGAAGGGCACCTGGATTTGCGATTCCGCCAGAGAGCGAGCAAGCACCGGATAGTCGAGGTTGCCTCCGCGAGCCGAATCGACGCGCCCACCGACCACGCTGAGCAGCGAACCAGGCGCCGCCGCGCGCGTGCTGAAATCCGCGGCATTCACGATCCGCAAGTTGTCCCGGCGGTGCGGAGCGGGCGCGGCGTACACCCCATAGCCTTCGAGAGCTACGTACACTTGCGTCCCCGCCGGATCGAGCCGGACGTCGGTCGCGGCGGCGGTGGGCCGGCGGTCGGTGATGGCGGTCCAAGTGACGGCCGGCGAACTGGCGTTTTCCAGATCGGCGCGCGCCCAAAACACACCGCGGTCTGTCGCCACGTAGACTGCGCCGGCGGCGCGCTCCGCCGTGATGCCATGCGCAGCGGCGTCGGGGAGGTTTGCTGTCAAATCGTCCCAGAAGGTTCCGTTGTTGGTGGTGCGCAGAACGTGAGCCCCGGTTCCACCTATTGCCGCGAGTGCAACCCGGGGCTGAGCAGAATCGACGAAGATCCGTTCCACCGGACCGGCCGTTTCGCTGCGCGAAAGCGCAAACGTCGTTCCGCTATCCAGCGATACCCAGATACGACCGTCCCGCGACCCTGCGTAGATGGTCGCGCCAGAGGCCCCGAACGCCGTGATGTCTGTGCCGATGGCTGCCGAGTACTGCCGCAGTAGAGCGCCTTCCTGGTCCTGTGCCGGGCTTTGAACCGGAAACCAAATCGTACCGCCCGGCGGTAATTCCAGAACCCATGACCCGTCCGTCTGGACGCGCGTTCCGGCGATCCCAGTCGGTGTGGTGAGGATCCGCCGGATCGAGAGATTCGGCAACAAACGGTTTAGCCCCGACCAGGAAAGCCCTCCGTCCAACGACCGCCAG
>CAYMHP010000234.1:0-10258 GCA_964390225.1 uncultured Solibacteraceae bacterium | reverse complement strand
GGCGTGCACATCATCGGTCCTGAGGCGTTCGAGCTGATTGCCGAAGCGGTGACGGCGATGAACTCGGAGGCGACCGTCGAAACCATGATGCAGACCATCCACGCGCACCCCACGCTTTATGAGGCGGTCGGCGAGGCCTTTAACGCCGTCTACGGCCTGTCCATCAATGCGTAGCTGTCACGTACACGAACTCGGCCGTATCGACTATGGCAAGGCGCTGGAAGTACAGCAGCGCCTAATTGCGGAGCGCAAGCAGGGGCTGATCGCCGATCAGCTTCTGCTGCTGGAGCACCCGCACGTGATCACGCTGGGTCGAAACGCGCAGACCAATAACGTGCTCGCGGGCGAGGAGATTCTCAGTCGCGCCGGCATCGCGTATTACCCGACCGATCGCGGGGGCGATGTCACCTATCACGGCCCCGGCCAGCTCGTCGGCTACCCCATTCTCGATTTGCGCGATTGGAAGCGCGACGTGGTGGGCTACGTGCGCGCACTCGAGCAGGTGATCATCGATACCCTTGCGGAATTTGGAATCGCCGGAGGCCGTGTTCCCAAGCTCACCGGAGTTTGGGTGGACGAATGCAAGGTCGCCGCCATCGGCGTGCATATCAGCCGGTGGGTGACCTCACATGGTTTCGCGTTGAACGTGAACACCGATTTGAACTATTTCCAGTACATCGTTCCTTGCGGGCTGACCAAGCCAGTCACGTCCATGGCGCAGCTCGGCGCAACCGCTGAGCTGCCTGAAGTTTCACGAAGTCTGGCGGCGCATTTCGGCCGCGTATTCGATTGCGAGATGCTGCTCGAGCCCGAGCTCGCAGCGCCAGGAAAGTGAGAGTTCAATTATGACCGACGTAGTGATGCCCCAAATGGGCGAAAGCATAGTGGAAGGTACGCTGACGAAGTGGCTGAAGAAGCCGGGCGAGACGGTCGAGCGCGACGAGCCGCTGTTCGAGATCTCCACCGATAAAGTAGACACCGAGATTCCGTCACCCGCCGCCGGTACGTTATCCGAAGTCCTGGTGGAAGAAGGGAAGACGGTGGGCATCAATACCATCGTGGCCCGCATCCAGGAGGGCGGAAACGGTGCCGGCACGCAGAAAGCAACGGCTCCGCCCGCACCTGCGCAGACAGGACCCCGCGGCGGCGCAGACGCGCAGCCCGCGCCTCCGATGCCGGCTCCGCGGCAAACCACGCCGCAAATGGAAGGGCCCGCGCAGGAGACCATCGCACCCACACCGGCTCCGGAGCAAGTGGAAGAGACAGCGCCGGCCGAGCCGACCGGGCCGCTGTCGCCTCTGGTGCGCCGCCTGGCCCGCGAGAATAACATCGATCTGAGCCGGGTCCGCGGAACCGGCGCGGGCGGCCGCATAACGAAGCAGGACATCGAAGCCTATCTGGCCGAGCAAAGTGCCCGCCCCGCAGCGCCTCCCGCTCGTCCCGTGCAGCCGCCGCCTCCGCCCGCGGCGCAGGCTACCGCCAGGCCGGTACAGGCTCCTCCGCCGCTGGCGCCGATCCCGCCCGCCGTCCAGGCGCGGGCGCGTATCGAGCCGATGAGCACGATGCGGGCGAAGATCGCCGAGCACATGGTGCTCTCGAAACGCACCTCGGCACACGTCACCACTATTCACAAGGTCGACATGACCAAGGTTGCCAAGATGCGCGAGCGCCATAAGGCCGACGTACAGGCACGCTATGGGTTTTCGCTGACCTTCCTGCCCTTCGTCACCCGCGCCGCGGTCATCGCTCTGCGCCAGTTCCCGATTGTGAACGCTTCCATTGATGGGAACAATATCATCTACCACAACGAAATCAATATAGGGATCGCGGTGGCGCTGGAGAACGGTCTGATCGTTCCGGTGATCCGCGGCGCCGATGAAAAGAACGTCCTGGGACTCCAGCATTCGATTGTGGATCTCTCGACGCGCGCTCGCTCGCGCCAGCTCAAGCCGGATGAAGTGCAGGGCGGCACGTTCTCCATCACGAATTTCGGCAGCTTCGGCAGCGTGATCGCAACCCCCATCATCAACCAGCCGCAAGTGGCGATCCTTGGAGTGGGCATGGTGGAGAAGACCCCGGTGGTGATCGACGATGCCATTGCTATCCGCTCCATCAGCTACATCTCCTTGACTTTCGATCACCGGCTGATCGACGGCGCGCTGGCCGATCAGTTCATGACGAAAGCGAAGCAGGTGCTTGAGGACTGGTCCGAAGACGTATTGTGACGGGTATGCCACGCGCCACTCGACTGCTGTTCGTAATGGCCGGTGTGGCGTGCTACGCGGTGGCGGGCGCCGAGCCCGCTGCCAACCCTTTCGCTCCACTCGCCGCCGCTGAGATCCGCGCGGCGGTGAAGATCCTGAAAAGCTCGCGGAAAGTTCCGCCCGGCGCAAAATTCAGCCTCATCGCGCTCGATGAGCCTCCGAAGGAGGCCGTGCTGCGCGGAGACGCGTCCCTTCCCCGGCGCGCATTTGCCATCATCTACGAGCGGCGGACCGACCACACCTGGGAGGCCATCGCCGATCTGACCGCCGGCCGGCTGGTTTCCTGGAAGGAAATTCCGGGCGCCGAACCGGCAATCGATGAACAAGACTCCGAATTGGCCGATCACATCGTGCGTACCGACCCGCGCTGGGTAAGAGCCGTCCGCGAGCGGGGCATCACGGATCTGAACTCCGTCATCGTGGTCGCCTGGTCGGCCGGGTATTTTGCGCTGCCGGGGAGCGAGCGCGGCCGCATCGTGCGTGCGGTCTCGTATTACGGCGGCACGGGACGCAATTTTTACGCGCATCCCATTGAAGGCGTAGTCGCGCACGTGAACCTGACGGCCGGAAAAGTCATCGATTTGCTCGATATCGACCGCAGCGCCCCGGTTCCAAAAAATGATGCGGATCTCGACCCTCCTTGGACCGGCCGGTTGCGCGCCGCGCCCGCTCCACTTTTGATCACGCAGGCCCGCGGCCCAGGGTTTCAGATCGCCGATGGCGAGGTGCGGTGGCAAAAGTGGCGGTTCCGCTACGCGCTGCATCCGCGGGAAGGCCTGGTGCTCTACACAGTCCGCTATGAGGACGGCGGGCAGGCGCGGTCGATCCTTTACCGCGGGTCGATTTCTGAGATGCTCGTGCCCTACGGCGACCCCGGCGCCGCGTGGTTTTTCCGCAACAGCTTCGACGTCGGGGAACTCGGGCTGGGATTGAACGCAAGCCCGCTGCGGCCGGGCATCGATTGTCCGGTGAACTGTTCGGTCTTCGATGCCGTGGTCGCCGACGGCTCCGGAGAGCCGCGGACCATTCCCGGCGCGGTTGCGCTTTACGAGCGCGACTCCGGGGTTGCCTGGAAACACGGAGACGACGCGCGGCGCGCGCGCGAGCTGGTGCTCTCGTTCTTCTCCGACGTGGGCAATTACGAGTACGGGTTCGATTGGATCTTCCGCCAGGACGGCACGCTCGAAGCGCGCGTCGAGTTGACTGGAATCATGGCCGTCAAAGCCGTGGCGCCGGGAGCGGAGGAACCATATAGCCACATGGTCGCGAGGAACATCGCCGCCGTGCACCACCAGCACTTCTTCACCTACCGGCTGGATATGGATGTGGACGGCGCGAGCCCGAACCGCGTGCTCGAACTGAACAGCATGCCGTCGCCGCCGGGCAAAAATAATCCGTACGGCAGCGCCTTCACTATGCGGGTAACCGCGCTAAGGAAGGAGAGCGAGGCGAAGCGGAATCTCAACCTGGCCACGAGCCGCCGGTGGTTGGTGGTGAATCCTTCGGTGAAGAATGTCTTGGGACACGAGACCGGTTACGCGCTCATACCCGGCGAGAACGCCGCCCCCTTTGCTGCCGCGGATTCCTGGGTGCGCAAGCGCGCCGGATTCCTGAATGCGCACGTTTGGGCGACGCCCTACGACCCCTCGGAATTATATGCCGGCGGCGAGTATCCGAACCAGAGCACGGGCGGCGGTGGCTTGGTGAAGTGGACCGCAGCGGACCGGAACATCGACGGGCAGGATGTGGTGCTCTGGTACACAGTGGGCATCACGCACAACCCGCGCCCGGAAGACTGGCCCGTCATGCCCACCGAAACCGCGGGCTTCAAGCTGATGCCCTGGGGATTTTTTGCGAAGAACCCGGCGCTGGATCTGCCGCCGGTAAGGTAAGGCTCCAGCAGTGGTGTAGTGGGAGTAGCGTCGGCATCACTGGCGGCGGCTTGGGAAGTAGCACCGGCGTTACGGCGCGGTTCGCGCGGGCTTCAAACTCACCGGCGGAAAGTACGTCCCTACCTCTTCCCGGCTCCACCACGCCTTTTCCCCAAAATGCGTGAAGTGGTAGAGAAACACGCGCGCACGCACGTACTTCGGCGGGGCGTTCGGGAACGGGTTGTACTGCAGCAAGCGCAAGACGGGCGGCGCGCCTTCGAGCAGCCGGATCATGAAATTCACGAACCAGCGGTTTTCCTGATAGCTGCCGAGCGCGGCGAACCACATCTGCCAATCGAGGCGCGGCTGGTGCGGTTCCACGACGGGCGGCGCGCGCAACACATTTCCCGGCTTGTAGGAAAATTCGTACGCCTGCCAATTGCTTCCGTCCTGCGAGCCCTCGACCAGGATTTCGGGGCGCGTCGTGGTCATCACCGCGAACAGGCCGTAGGAATTGACGATCCGCAATGGCGCGGTCAGGTGCAGGATGGCGCCCCCGCCGGGCGGCAGCGGGATCGAGAACAGATCCAGGCACAAGAGTCCGCTGATCACTCCGATCACCACGGCGATCCCCACGCTCACCGCGCGGTGTAGACGCGAAGTAGCAATGGGCAAGGGCTCGATAAAGAGGAACATGGCGAGCGCAATCGTCAGGAAATTGAAAAACGTGTAGTTGCCGGTGAGCAGGATCAGCATTTGCAGCGCGATGGTGATCGCGCCGGCGGCGTAGCGAAACCGGCGCGGCGCGAAAAACAGGAACGGCACCACCAGCTCGGCGACGAAGACGCACGCCGTCGATATTTTTTGAAGGATCATTGGCAACTGGTACATGTACCAGGCCAATGGTGTCGGCAGGGGCTGCGTTTCGTAGTGGTAGTGGAGAGCCGTCAGGCCGCGCCAGGCCGGATCGTGGCTCAGCAGTTTCACTACTCCAGAGAAGAACATCAGGCGAAAAATGAGCCAGCGGAACAACCACACGCGCACGCGGGAGCGATCCGCAAACATGGCAAGAAAGCCGGCTTCGATCAGCAGCAGGTCCCATTGAAACGAGAGAAAGTCCTGTCCCACCGAGCAAAGCGAAAGCCACAGGACCAGGCACACCGCCAGCGCGGGGCGCTGCCAAAACCCAAAGATCGCGACCAGTGCGGCGACGGCGCCCGCGATCCACGTGGACGCCAATGCGAAATCCGTAGGGCTGAACCACAGAACCGTGGGAAGAGTCCAAAGGACCGAGGATCCGCCACCCGTCTTCATCGTTCGCAGAAAATCCGCGAACGGCAGAATGCCATGCGATCCGATCAGTCCGGGGGCCTGCACTCCGAATGAAGTGAAGGCAATGAAGTAGATGAATCCGAGAACCCGCAGAAAGATCCGGACCACGTCCCAGTCTAGTACGCGCCTCGGAACGGGCAGAGCTGGCGAGCCGGCTTACCGCCACGCAATAAACGTCCGGATCGTAACAATTTCAGTAACTTGGATGAAGCAATTCCGGAGCCGAGGGGAGCCAAATTTGGCCCCCGCTCACCCCGTCAATTCCCCCATTCCACCAGGAAAGTCGCCGTTCGATGGATAGCTATTTGCTTTCAATTGGTTAAACCGGCAAGATGGCCTCAAAACCGGAACAGGACAACTATGAGCACTCAGCCTATCCAACCAAAAGCGACTCCGGCGGCGGGTCTTGTGCAGATCGGCACATCCGTCGAAGACATTATCCAGCAAAGACTTGCCGAAGAGCGCGCACGGCTGGAGCAAGAGGCCGGGCTCGCCAAACGCGAATTACACCATTTCAAACGGCCGGCCGAAAGGCCGTTCACCAAAGACCAGCGCGGCCGCACCACGCTCCTGTTCGGCGGCTTGACCTGGAAGCACGAGAAGCTCGTGCACGGCGCATTGGAGGGGCTGGGATACCTTGCCGAAGCCGTTCCGACCCCGAACGTGAAGGCGTTTCAGACCGGCAAGGAATATGGCAACAACGGCCAGTGCAACCCGACTTATTTCACGGTTGGCAACCTCGTGCAGTATCTGCAGTCGCTCGAGGAGCAGGGGCTAAGCAAGCAGGAGATCATTGACCGTTACGTCTTCTTCACGGCGGGCGCCTGCGGCCCGTGCCGTTTCGGCATGTACGAGGCAGAGTACCGCCTGGCACTGCGCAACGCCGGGTTCGATGGCTTCCGCGTGCTGCTGTTCCAGCAGTCGGGCGGGCTGAGCCAGTCGGATGCCGAAGCCGGGCTTGAGATGAATCTCGATTTCTTCCTCGGGATTCTTAATGCGCTCAATTGCGGCGATGTGATGAACGAGGTTGCGTACGCTCTGCGGCCGTATGAAGTCAATGCAGGCGACACCGACCGCATTCTCGATGAGGGTATGGATTATCTTCACGAGGTATTCCGCAAGAAGCGGCCGTGGAAGCTGGAAGGAAACCTCACCAAGTACCTGGGTGGCTTCTCCGATACGGCGGAGTACATCGGCAAGTTCGTGCATCAGCTCAAGGGCGACGATTACGTCGGGGCGCTCGAGCGCTGCCGCGATCGCTTCAACGAAGTCGAAATCGACCGGCTGCGTGTGAAGCCGATCGTGAAGATCACCGGCGAATTCTGGGCCCAGACCACCGAAGGCGACGGCAACTTCAACATGTTCAACTTCCTGCAGCGCGAGGGCGCGCAGGTGCTGGTAGAGCCGATCGGCACTTGGATCATGTACATGATCCACCAGGTGGTGCAGAAGTACAAAGACTTCAAGGGTCTCGATGAAGGAGCGGTGCTGCCGCCACTTTGGAAAATCGGAACCCGCGCCAAAATCGAGATCGGATACCGGCAAAAGGTCGCGAAGCTGAAGCTCGCCGAGGCGATTTTCAAGAGCGAGTACCACAAAATCGTCGATGCCCTGGGCGGCGTCGCGCATCACCTCGCCGATCAATACGAACTGCAGCGTCTGGGACACCCGTTCTACAACTCGCGGGCAGGCGGCGGCGAAGGCCACCTGGAAGTCGCCAAGAATATCTATTACTTGAACAAAGACCTGGCGCACATGGTGCTATCGCTGAAGCCGTTCGGCTGCATGCCATCGACGCAATCGGATGGCGCTCAGTCGGCCGTGGTGTCGAATTTCAAGGACATGATCTACCTCCCGAATGAGACGTCGGGCGAAGGCGAGATCAATGCCCACAGCCGCGTCCAGATGGCGCTCGGAGAAGCCAAGAACAAGGCGAAGAAGGAATTCGCCGAGTCCCTGGAGCGCGCGGGCCTGACGCTGGACCAGTGCCGTGCCTGGGTGGACGCGCATCCGGAGACGAGGCGGCCCATGTACCAGGTGCCCCATACCAAGGGGGTGGTTGGCCAGGCTGCGAATTTCGTGCTGCATATCGCCGAGCGGATGAAGGCGGAAAGGAACTGAAAGGCGGGCAGGCCCCCGGCCTGCTTGCCTGAGCAGGGCTGAATGCCTGCTCCCCAGTTAGAAACCATGGAAAAACATTTCCTGATCGGTATGGACGTCGGCTCCACTACGGTGAAGTCCGTCGTCATCGATGCGGCCACGGATCAGATCCTCTGGCAGGATTATCAGCGGCACGATACCAAGCAGCCGGAAAAGGTTCTTGAATTCTGCCAGCGGTTCGAAACCGAGATCGACGGCTTCGACGCGAAGCGTTCGCGCATGTTCATCACGGGTTCGGGCGGCAACGGCCTCACCAAGTTTCTGGGCGCGAAGTTCGTACAGGAAGTCAACGCAGTTTCTCTCGCAGTGGAGCGCATGTACCCCGAATGCGGCTCGGTGATCGAGCTGGGCGGCCAGGACGCCAAGATCATCATCTTCAAAACAGATCCGGAAACCGGGCGCAAAAAGAAGATCCCGTCGATGAACGATAAGTGCGCGGGCGGCACCGGCGCGGTGATCGATAAGATCAACGCCAAGCTGCGCATCCCCTCCGATCAGCTCTGCGAGATGGGCTACAAGGGGCTGAAGCTGCATCCGGTAGCCGGCAAGTGCGGGGTCTTTGCCGAGACGGATATCAACGGTCTGCAGAAGATGGGCGTGCCGCCCGATGAGCTGATGGCGTCGTTGTTTGAAGCCATCGTGATGCAGAATCTTTCCGTGCTGACGCGCGGCAACACGCTGCAGCCCGTGGTTCTTCTGCTCGGCGGCCCTAATTGCTACATCAAGGGAATGCGGGATTGCTGGAAAACCAACATCCCGAAGATCTGGGAAGAGCGCAACACGCCGCTCCCGGAGGGCGTTCCGCCGGAAGACCTGATAAAAACGCCGGATAACGCCCAGTATTTCGCGGCGATCGGCTCCGTCGAATTCGGCAAGACCGAAGAGGACGGCGTTGGCCAATACCTCGGCTGGGAAAAGCTGGAGTGGTACGTCAATATCGGCCGCGATGAAGAGAAATCGAAGCGCGGCGGCGGAGGCGGGCTGGCGAAAGACGAGGGAGAGCTGGCCGCATTCAAGAAAAAATACCGCCACAAGAAATTCATTCCCGCGACGTTTCAGCAGGGCGAAGTGGTGGAAGGATTCATCGGCATCGACGGCGGCTCCACCTCGACCAAGGCCGTTCTGATCTCGAAGGAGCACAAGCGCCGCATCCTCGCGAAGACCTATCAGCTCTCGAAAGGCAACCCGATCGAGGACACCGTCGAGGTGCTGCAAAAGCTAGACCGCCAGATTCGCGATCAAGGCGCCGAGTTAAAGATCCTGGGCGTTGGCACCACCGGGTACGCCAAAGACATTCTGAAAGACGTGATTGGCGCGGACGCGGCGCTGGTTGAAACCGTCGCGCACACCGAAGCCGGCCTGCACTTCTACGACAACGTCGACGTGATCTGCGATGTGGGCGGCCAGGATATCAAGATCATCATCCTGAAGAACAGCCGGGTGAAGGACTTTAAGCTGAACACGCAGTGTTCGGCGGGGAACGGCTACTTTCTGCAATCCACGGCGCAGGGCTTCAATGTTCCGGTGGAGCAGTACGCGGACACGGCATTCGGCGCGAAAGGCTTTCCTTCGTTCGGCTACGGTTGCGCGGTGTTCATGCAGAGCGACATCGTGGACTTCCAGCGGCAAGGGTGGAAGCCCGAAGAGATCATGGCCGGATTGTGCAATGTGCTGCCGAAGAATATCTGGCTGTACGTCTCGCAGATCCCGAATCTCTCTGCCATCGGCAGCCGATTCCTGTTGCAGGGCGGTACGCAATACAACCTGGCGGCCGTGAAGGCGCAGGTGGATTTCATCGAATCGCGTTTCAAAGGCAAGGAAGTTCAGCCGGACGTGATCGTGCACGAGCATTGCGGAGAGGCCGGCGCCATCGGAGCGGCGCTCGAGGCCGGGCGGCTATGGGACAACGGCCGCAAGAGCACCTTCATCGGGCTCGAGGCGTGCCAGCATATCCAGTACAAAACCACCCGCAATGAGGCGACCCGCTGCTACTTTTGCAAGAACAAGTGCCTGCGCACCTTCATCGACGTTAAGACTTCCAACAGCAACCCGGATTACAAGCCGCCGGTGAAGACCAAGGTTCCGCTCGAGGCGGGCGCGCAGCGGCTGATCATCGCCACCTGCGAAAAGGGCACGGTCGAGAACATCGAGGAAATGCGCCAGATCAAGGGCAACCTCGACAAGGTCAAGAAAGAGAATCCGAACTTCGTCGAGATGGCCGCCAAGGCCGTGTTTCGCGTTCCCGACATGGCCCTGGTAGCCGACCAGCCCCCGAAGCTGCAGATCACCGCTTCGCAAAAGAAACGCGCCGAGCTGATCAAGAAACGCGGCGATCTCCGCATCGGCATCCCGCGCGTGCTCAATATGTACTCGCAGACGCCGGTGTTTACGGGGTACTTCACGGCGCTGGGCATCAAGGCCGAGAACATTCTGTACTCCGACTTCACCAGCGAGGAACTGTACAAGGAAGGCGCCAAGCGCGGCGCCATCGACCCGTGCTTCCCCTCGAAGCTCGGCATTCCGCACGTGCACAACCTGCTCTACAAAGTGCACGCGAAGAAGCCGCTCGACATCATCTTCTTCCCGATGATCGATTGCCTCACGAGCGACCTGCACTCGGTGCAGGCGAGC
>CAYMHP010000233.1:0-10277 GCA_964390225.1 uncultured Solibacteraceae bacterium | reverse complement strand
TGGGCGGCAAAAAATATTACGGGTTAGGGGGGCTGGGGATAGCGGGAGTCGCTTATCGGGAAAGGTTTCGCCAGACCGTACAGGGCGCGGTCAGTAGAGATCAGTTTTACATCCCGGTGCTCGCGGCTGGACTGTTGCCTTGGTCGCCGCTCGCAGCTTTGCTCGCCCGGCGCGGCGACTGGCACGACCCGAGGCGTGTGTTCCTCGCCGCATGGTTCCTTTTCGGGCTTGTTTTCTTCTCTGCCTCACGCAATAAGCTGCCAGGGTACGTACTTCCGTTATTGCCCGCCGCCGCAATCCTGATGGGACTGGCGCTGGCGGATCTGCGAAAGGCGGGCGTCTGGCTGGCCGCGTGCGCGGCTCTGCTGATCCTGTTTCCCATTGGAGCGGCGATTCTGCCGCGCGCGGTTGCGGCAGGGATCTCACGAGCGCCGCGGGTCCAGGTTCAATGGTGGTGGCTGCTGGCCGCGGCTCCCGCGGCGGCCGCATGGATACTCGACAGCCGCGGGAAACGGATGGCCGCCGCTTTGGTGGTGGCGGTCTGCTCCACCGCGGGTTTCGTATATCTGAAACTCCTCGCGCTGCCGGAATTGGACCGATTCGCATCGGCCCGGGGCTTGTGGCGCGAAATTGAGCCGCACGCGGCGGACGTTTGCATTTCCGATATCGACCGGAATTGGCGTTACGGACTGAATTACTACTCCGTAGCGCCGCTGCCCGATTGTTCGGCCCAGCCCAGGCCGAAGCGCGTCGTTCAAGCTCCGGGCCAGGCGCCGAGCCTGGACACTTCAGTTCCGCAACCTCGAAAGCCATGATTCTTCCTCACACGCACTCGGCCGTCATAACGCTCATCGTCCTGGGAGTCGTTTGCTGGGGATTGTGGGCGAACACGTTCAAGCTCGGCCACAAATGGCGGTACGAGCTTTACTACTTCGATTGGGCGCTGGGGGTCGCGCTGGGCGCGCTGATCCTGGCCCTAACCGCCGGAGGCCTGGGTTTTGACGGGTTTTCCGTGGCCGACGACCTGCTCATCACGGGCAAGCGTCAGTGGTTATTTGGATTCCTCGCGGGCTTTGTTCTGAACATCGGGAATATCCTGCTGCTCGCCGCCGTGTCGCTGATGGGTATGGCGCTGGCGTTTGTCGCCGGTCTGGCAGGGTCGCTGATCGTGCGAACGGTCGTGAACTATTTCGCGCTGCCTGGAAGTGAGCCTGTCGGGATCTTGGCTGGCAGCATGGTTCTGCTCGGCGCCCTTGTCGCGAGTGGGCTCGCGTATGGCAACCTGCTCCGCAGCCGTCACGAGGCATTGGCGAAGGCCGGTCAGGCGAAAAGCACGCGGCGTCCCAGCCCGGCTAAGGCGATTCTGCTTGTCGTTATCGGCGGTCTCGTCATGGGCTGCTCGTTTCCGCTGATCGATCGGGCTCGCGAGGGAGACAACGCGCTCGGGCCCTACTCGCTCGCGTTGTTGTTGGCGGCGGGTGCCGTGGTCTCGACGGTAGTCCTGAATCTTTACTTGATCAACCTTCCGGTGGAAGGAGAGCCGCTGGAGATTTTCGCATACGTGCGCGGGGGCTTTCGCGAGCACCTGTTGGGTATCGCCGGAGGAGTGGTCTGGTGTGGCGGTACCGTCGCGTTGCTTGTGGCCTCAACCGTCGCAGCGCAGATCCCCGCAGGCCCGGTGTGGTCGTATGCCCACGCCGAAGCGTTGATCGCGGTCTTTTGCGGTGTTTTCCTTTGGAAGGAACTCGCGCGGAGCGGCGGGGCGGCCAAGGCGCTAACGGGATTGACCGCGGTTCTCTTTGCGACTGGCGTGGCGCTGATCTCCATGGCGGGCCGGTGACCCCCGCCGGGAAGATCACCCCGTAGTGGCTAACTCACCGGCGGCAAAGACCGCCGGCGCTCCTACACGTACCGGCGGTGCTTACGCCGGAACGGCGAGGCCCAGTTTTGCGTGCCAGGGTGTGGCGGAGCGGATCGCGTCGTTCACCGCGTTGATGTTCTTGACGCCTTCCTTTTGCAGCCAGTCTTCGAGGGCCTGGGCGCCCTGCTTGGCATAGACCGGAATTCCTTCCTTCCACGTGGCGCGGCCGCACAGCACACCGGAATAGTCCGTGCCGGCTTCAGATGCCATGTGGAGCGACTCGATGAACTGCGCATTGCTCACGCCCGCGCTCAAGTAGATGAAGGGCTTCGCGGCGATGGCGGCGGCTTCGCGGAAATGCGTCAGCGCCTCTGAGCGGCTGTAGGCTTTCTGTCCCTTGTATACGCTGCTGCCCTCTACGTACTCGGCATTGATGGGCACTTCTACCTTCAGCACGTCCACCTTGTACTGCGGTTTGGAGAATTCCTGCATACTGCCCTTGACGACCTGGGGCTTGATCTTGGCGAAGTCGAGCCCTTTTTCATCGCCGCCCTTCGGATCGTAGCCGACGAATTCCAGGAAGAACGGGATCTGGTATGTTTCGCACTCGGCGCCGATGCGCTCGATGAAGGCGTGCTTGACGTCGTTGATCGAGGCCTCTTCGAACGGCGTGTAGTAGATCAGAATTTTCACCGCATCGGCTCCCCAATCGACGATTCGCTTCACCGAAACGTGCGGCAGCAGGTCGGGCAAGCGCCCGGGCTGGGTGTTATCGTAACCGCTCAACTCGTACGCCAGCAGCAGTCCGGCATTGCTCGAGCGCGCCTTAGCGGCATCCAGGCCATATTCCGGGTCCAGCAGGATAGCGCTGGCATGCGGCGTCAGGACCTTGGTCACAATGGTCTTGAACTCACTCATCATCTGCGGCGTGATGTCCTTGGTAGCGACGCCGCGCCCGCTGGCGAGCGACTTCTGCAAGCTGCCTCTCTGGTCCATGGCGGCAGCTGCGATGACGCCGCGGTCGTTGGAGAGAGCCTTCAAATGTCGGACTTTGCCGTCGGAAATTCTCATGCGCACATTGTATCCCACGGCACGTCAGTCGAGCCGCATGGGTTGTGCGTAGCCGGTCATTTCCAGGTATCCGACCCCGGAGATGGAGCCGCGGTAGCTCACAGCGCCCTCCCAGTAGGTCGCCCCGGCGTCATTTTGAGCCACCAGTTCCTGGTTTTTCAACGCTGCGGTGCATTCCAGCGTGATGGCGAGAGAAGGAACGGTGATCCGCCAGCGGACCGGGTAGCGGGCGTGAGTCGCCGGGCTCTGCCAGAACTCCACGGGCTGCAAGTGGAACTCGGAGCGCTTCAAATGATGCGCGCGGCCGGCCGGGTCGACGTATGTTCCCGCTGAGTACGGATCGATTGTCCCGTCCATGCGCCTGAGCTGAAAGAGCATCAGTTCGGTATTGTTGTCGAGCTGGACGCTGAACCAGTCCCAGCCGGTCTGGAACGATTCGAGCTGATGACTGAACCATTCGTGATCCATCCACGCACTGCCGCTTACGGATTTCTCGTTGAGGGAACCCTCCACCGCGAGTAATGGAAATGAAACGTAATACGAGGCCTTGCCGGCGCCTTCGCCCTTCTGACTGACGCCGTTTTCGCCGTTAATGACTGGCGGCTTGCGGGGCGTGAGGTGGAGGGTGAAGCGGACGTCTTCGGCGACGGCAGAAAGCGTCTGGGCGCCGTCCGGGCTCCCCCAGAGCGATTCCCAGTTGCCGTTCCAGATGCGGCCGAGCTTCGGCTGGGTACCCCCAGCCTCCAGGCCGGGGCTGGAAATGCCGGCTATCCCTGGGCCGGCGCGGTTGAGCCGCTGATACGATCGGAACCGGCCGCCATCGATATCGGTCAGGGCGAGGTGCGCCAGGTAGAGGTCGTCGACGCGCCAGGTCGAAGGGTTATCGCTGGGACCGCGGTGCTGGCCCTGACGGAAAAAGACCAGTTCAAAGCCGTACCGATGGCCCCCGGCTTCCTTAACATTCCCGGTGTAGTACCACCATTCGGTGCGGAATTCGGGATGGTTGAAGTGATCTCGTGGGAACTGATACCGGTAGCCCGGGACGGCTTGCCGATAATCGAAACCCGAAGCGAAGAGGCAGGAGATTGCCAGAAGCCCAGCGGCGCGACGCATGAAACTGCTTTGATTGTAGACCCGCTGGAGCGCGGGGCAGGCTTTCAGCCTGCGGACCCGCTTTCAGCGAGTCCAGCCGGCCGGAAGCCGGCTCGCGCTCAGGATTCACCGCCCACCAGCTCGCTCGTCACGATGCGAACTTACCGCGCGGCTGCTTCTTCCCGAAGCGCCTCCGCCCGCCGTTCCTCTTCGCGCCGCCGGCGCCAGCCGCGGACAGCGTGCCAGCCGAAGCGCACGCCCTCACCGGTGCGCCAGTAAATGTTGTCCCGAAGAAAATGGTCGCGCGCCGTCAGGGTAATGCGGCGGACGAGCCGTAATGGGAGGCTCGGACCCAGCGGCGGCGAAGCGTCATCTTCATCGCGACGAGGCCTTTCGCAGGCATTGAATATCACGACGGCTACCCGCGAATCGCTCGTGGCGCCCCTGCGATATTCCCGGCCGGCAGAGTACACGGATTCCGGGCGGTTCACGTAAGCGACCGAGTCGACGCATCCGGTGAGCAGAAGGTCGCGAACGACCCTGTCGCGCTCCACATCCACATCCATCTCCACGCTGTGAGTGAAGCCGAATGGATGCTCCATGGAAAAAATAGCGCCTGTGTCGCGCGTCGCGGCGGAGGCCCAGACATCGCGGCCGTGCCAGTCTTCCGAACGGAGCCAGATGCGCAGATGGTCCCGTTTCGCGAACGTGTTCAGGCCCTCCTGGAAGCGAAGACCGGGCTCGTCTCCATCGAGCAGAAGCGTTCGCATCGGGGCGTCGGGGTAATTCCGATCTTCGGCGATGGCTCGGATAGCGTGAAAGCCGGCGCGGACTGAATTCGGCGCGGACCCATCCCAGCCCGCCGCTCTAAAAGCAGCCCGAATCTCCTGCTGGCCACCGATGAACAGGAGGTTCACCAGGTCCATCGGCTGAGGCTGGCGCTTGGAGTAACTCCAATACGGCAGTTCGTCAATGATGCGGTGGAGCGTGGCGAGCTCATATGGCGAAAACGAGCCCTCCAATGCTTCGCAGCCGGATTCCTCGTTCAGGCTCTCTGGTACCACCAGCTGCAGCTGAAACTCGGTCCCGCGTCCGTACTCGATTTCCGGATCGGGGAAGCGCAGCAAAAACGACTCGGCCAGCAACATGGGGCCAAGCGCAAAGGGATGTCCCAGCGCCGCCATCGCAATGCGCGAACCGAAGCGGCCGGAGAGAGTCGCGGTGGAACGGATTCCATGGACAGCGCCGCGGCTGTCGACGCGCTCACGCGCATTGTCGATGGAAGCCAGCCGCGCTTCTACCGGGTATGCGCGGCCATCGGGCAGGCGCAGTTCCCGAAGGTCGAATTCGATTCGGGCGGTTTCATGAAGCAGCCCCAAGCCTACTTTGTGGACATGGCGAACGCTGCCCACAACCACACTGCCGGGAGGCAGTGCCGGCCCAGGTTGCGAGCAAGCTGGCGGAGCAATCAGCAACTCGACGCGGTCGCCTGGCTTCGAGCGATAGGAGGAGACTGCCGTGAGCAGCCGCGCATCCACAACTGCTGGGTCGGGCGCGGCATTCATGCAACCGGCTATTAGCAGCCCGGCTAGTGCGTGTTGCAATACTCTACAGCTTACCGATGAGATCCACTTGTTATTGATAGTTGCCCTCAGCCTGCGGGTGCGATCGCGTTCCCGGAGAATATCACAACCGCGGCGGTCTGACGAGTATTACTTTCGGGGTAATTCCGTTGCTTTGATATGATCAAAGAACCCTCGGAATGATCGTTGAATCCAACACAGTCAGCTTCGATTCGATCGCGCTGGATAGCGGTGTGACTCTCGCGCCGGTGGAAGTTGCCTACGAAACATACGGCGAGTTGAATGGTGATAAGACGAACGCGATTCTGATCCTGCATGCGTTTTCGGGCGATGCGCACGCCGCTGGAATCAGCCATGAGACCGGCAAACCAGGCTGGTGGGATAACTCGATTGGCCCCGGGAAGGCTTTCGATACGAATCGATATTTCATCATCTGCTCCAACGTGCTCGGCGGTTGCCGCGGCAGCACGGGTCCGTCCTCGATCAACCCCGCCACGGGATGCCCGTACGCAATGTCGTTCCCGGTGATCACCATCGGCGACATGGTGCGGCTGCAGACAATGCTGATCGATTGGTTCGGTATCGAGCGGCTGCTATCCGTCGCGGGTGGTTCGATGGGCGGGATGCAGGCGCTGGAATGGGCCGTGTGTCATCCGGACCGGGTCGTGAGCGCCATTCCGATCGCCTGTACGACGCGGCACAGCGCGCAGCAGATCGCGTTTAACGAGGTAGGCCGGCAGGCGATCATGGCCGATCCCGATTGGAACGAGGGCAACTACTATGGCCGCAAACCGCCGGCGCGCGGGCTGGCGGTGGCGCGCATGGTGGGCCACATCACCTACATGAGCGACGATTCCATGCGGGAGAAGTTCGGGCGGCGGCTACGGGGCAAGGAGAATTTCGGCTATGCCTTCGACGTCGACTTCGAGGTGGAGAGCTATCTACGATACCGCGGCAGCGAGTTCGTAACTCGTTTCGACGCCAATTCGTACCTCTACATAACGAAGGCGATGGACTATTTCGATTTGAGCAACGGGCACGGCAGCCTGACGGCGGCGTTTCAGCAGACACAGTCCAGGTTCCTCGTGATCAGTTTCAGCTCCGACTGGCTGTACCCGAGCTACCAATCGCAGGAAATCGTACGGGCGCTGCGGGCGCGGAACTGCGACGTGGCGTACGTGGAGCTGCAATCCAACTACGGGCACGATGCATTCCTCGTGGATGTGGCCGAGCAAACGGACCTGGTCCGCGGATTTCTCGCCAGCACCTACGAAAGGCTGCAATGACCGCGCAGGCGCCCAAAAAGCAGGCATTTGTCCGCGAGCTTCTGGGCAGAAGCGACTACGCGATCATCGGCGAAATCGTGGAGCCCAAGACGAAGGTGCTCGACCTCGGCTGCGGAGACGGAGAACTGCTGCAGTGGCTGGCCGAGAGCAAGGGCGTGGATGCCCGCGGTGTGGAGATCTCGAGCGCCAAAGTGCGCCGTGCCATTGCGCGCGGCGTTTCGGTATACCAGGGCGATATCGACGAGGGGCTGGCCGACTACCCGGACCATGCGTTCGACTACGTAATTCTCAGCCAGACTCTGCAGGAGACGCATTGGCCGCTCAGAGTCATCCGCGAAATGCTGCGGGTGGGCCGGCGCGCCATCGTGGCGTTTCCAAATTTCGGTCACTGGCGGGTTCGTCTTTCGATGCTGTGGAGCGGCCGCGCCCCGCAGACGCCCTTGTTTCCGCACAACTGGTACGACTCGCCGAATATCCACTTCCTGACGGTTCATGATTTCGAATCTCTGGCGCAGATGGAACGTATGGTCGTGGAACGCCGCTATTTCCTCTCCGGCAAGCGGAAGGTGACGCTGCTGCCCAACCTGACGGCTGAGGTCGCTGTTTACCTGGTGAGCGGATCAGGCGGACAGAAGGCCGATGCGGGCCAGCCACGCTAGGGTGTCCGGAAGCTTTTCCTGAATCGACTCGGCAGTGGGGGCGCCCGGCATGCGGCCGACGTCGGCGGCAATTGCCTCGTGGTCCCGTGTGCCATCCAGCAGAAGCAGCAGGTCGCGGCCGATCGGATCGAGTTCCACCACGCGATGACACAGCGTCGTCACTTGGGATGAAGTGCGCGCCTGCCAGCGGGCCAGGGCGCTGGCGACCGGCCTGGCGGTGACACTCTCCTCGCACGGAAACTCGTAGGAGTGAATCTGCGCAAAGCCGCCGATGGTCATGGAGAAGAGAAGCTCGCGGAGCGACGCGCGGCTTCCGGCATACGGCAGCAACTCCTCGAAGGCGACAGGCAGCGGATAAGCATCGCCCAGGGCGAGGGCGACCCGTTCGCCGGCGGCAATTTTCGGTGCGATGCGCACCTTGCTTTCCCCTTCGAGCTCGCCATCGACAGGCGTTGCTGGCGAAGAAAAGAGAAACCGATCCATGTCTTCGGGACTGGGATTGTGGTTGAGCCACACCTCGTCACGGCAGAGCAGGGTTTGGCGAAAGCGGCGGGCCTTGATGAAATCCAGATACTGCTCCCGTTCGAGAAGACGGCTGCTCATCCGCCCAAGCACGTTTCTATGGTCGAACATCTCGTGCAAGTTGGCCTCGCCCAGGTATTGCAGTCCGTGCGTGCGCGCGTGTTCGACGAACTCGTGAAAGTAGACCGCATGGTTAACTGGCGACATCTCGTCATGAAACAGAATCCCCGACGTGAGCATCCTTTCGATTTCCGAATCGATGGCGCCGCGCCATGCCTCGGGACCCGTGCGCGCATCGCGATAAAAATTCAGAAACCGGCGCGCCTGTTCAACCCGGTCGGCGGCATTTTCGCTATGCCGCGTGTGATAGAGCAGCATGTCGCGGAACATCTCGCGGATATGGTGGCCCGGGTAAATGTTGTAGCTGATGAAGGCAATGCCTTGCGGGCTGAGCAATTCTTGGCAAAGCCCTAGAAGCCGGTCGCGCGCATCCTCGGGGATCCAGGAGTAGACTCCGTGGGCGATGATGTAGTCGAATTCGCCGAAATCGGGACCGAGCTCGCGCAGGTCGCGCGCGGCCAGCGATATGTTTTTGAGGTTCAATTCGGCGATTGCGTCGCAGCCTGCGGCGATCGGCTCCGTCGCGAGGTCGATGCCCGCGAACGACGCGCCAGGCAACGCGAAGGCCATAGAAATAAGATTGTTGCCGTTACCGCAGCCGACCTCCAGAACGCGGCAGCGCTCCACGGGCTCGGGCTCCATTCCGAACAAATCACCCACTGCCGCAAGATGTTCGGGGTGCGTCAGGTGACGCGCCAGTGTTGGATACGGCACTTCGTTATAAGGGTTGTCCATCACCGAATTCTTCATTATGATCGCGCGGCGGTAACCATAGTCACAGCGGTGGCAGTTTCGCGCGTGGCGCTGGTCTTCAAAGTGCACCACTGGAGACCAGTTATGAAGACCGCAGTTCTCCTTCTCTTATCTCTATCCGGCCTCGCGTTGGCGCAAGACAGCGCGAAACAGGACATAACCCCCACAACCCCCGACGACAAGCAGAGCGACGTTCAATTCCGGCGTCTGCAATCGGTCACTTGGGACCTGCAGAGCCACAAGCTGGTTTGGGTGGTCGAAAAAGGCGTGCCGCAGAACGGGGAATTTGTTCCGTCATCGCAGGAGCGCTATGAAATTACGCCGAGCGACGCGATGATGGCGTTTGGAGGCGAGCAGCGCGGGTTTACCGAGCAGGAAGCGGCATGGCTGCAGCATCTGCTGAATGTGCTGACCATCTACTGCGCGGAAAGCGTGGTCTGGTGGAACAGTGGGGAAGGGGGGCCGGCAAATGCTCCCGCGCCGTCGCCAGAGCCGCCAGCCAAACCGCACGAGAAACCGAATGTGAACGCGCCTCCAGATGACTTGATCCACAAGGTGAGCGCGCCGCAAGCCAAGCCGGCGCCAATCCGCAGGGAGCTCGCCAAGACGGCGAGTAAGTAGTCGGCCGACCGGCGGGTAAGACGGCACGCCGGCGGCCAGACCGCGCTACGTAATGCGACCGCGCCCTCACGGGAGGCGGCTGAAGGCTTTAGCCGCGGGGTCATTCGCTACAGTGCCGGCCTTAATGGGCGCGGTCGCCTTCGTGATTTTGGCGGAAGTCCTGGTCGATCGGCTTGCGGCCGGCGAAGCCTTCGTCGACCCCGTGCCAAAAGGCAATCGCCGATTCGCCCAGCTTCCAGCATAAGTAGACTTCCTGGCCTTGATAGAAGGTGGGGAAATCAATCAGCCCGGTATCGAGGTCCTTCACCACGCAGCCGAACTCCTGGACCTCCTCGATGACGGTGCGCAGCGCGGCGGCCGCGCGATCTCGACTCCTTCTGGCTTCCAAGACCTGGTCGCGATTGACTGTCAGGCCCCCGGCCATCGTGATCCGCTCGCCGATCTTCTCGATGGCGCTTTCCCCAGAGTCGTAGGTAGACTTCAACTCGATGGCTTTCCGCAGAAGCGGCTCCACACTGGGGATCAGCGTTTGGGCCTCCGCCAGGGTGAAACGCTTCGGCATGGCGGTGGGATGCTTTAGATCCCGCTGACCTGGATCGACATGGACCGGCTGCGCGGACCATCGAACTCGGCGAGGATGATGCTTTGCCAAGTGCCGAGCAGAACCGCCGAGTTCCGGACTTGCAGGCAGAGGCTCTGCCCCATGATC
>CAYMHP010000232.1:0-10290 GCA_964390225.1 uncultured Solibacteraceae bacterium | reverse complement strand
ATGGCCGGCGTCGGGCGCTGCGAACATCGTCGGGCTCGACCGCGCATCGCTCAAGACCGGCTCGCAGGCGCAGCGCGTTCGCATCCTGGGCGACAGTTTCCCGGCTCAAATCGCCGCGGCCGATCTCGATTTCGGTTCAGGAGTCAGAGTACGCCGTATGGTTTCGCACACCGCGCGAGAGGTCCTCGCGGAAGTGGATGTCGCGGCCAACGCCATATCCGGGAAGCGGGACGTTTCCGTCGGCCGGGCAGTGCTGCCGAACGCCATCGCGGTTTATGACCGCATCGATTCCATCAAGGTACTTCCCGGGACATCCATCGCGCGGCTCGGCGGCGCATCCGAGCACCCCAAGGGCTATCAACAATTTGAAGTGATGGCGTATAACCGGGGCGCTGACAACAAGCCGAATACCGCGGATGACGTCGAACTCGGCCCGGTCGAGGTGAACTGGTCGATCGAAGAGTTCCATGAGATGTTTGGCGATGACGACAAGGAATTCGTCGGGATCCTGAGCCCAACTGGCCTGTTTACGCCGGCTCTGGACGGGCCGAACCCCCAACGCAAGCAAATGCGCAACAACTACGGGACGGTCTGGGCGGTGGCGACGGCAAAGGCTGAGAAAGACCTAAATGGCCAGCCGCTGGCTGCGAGATCGTACCTGGTTGTCGCGCCGCCGCTCTACATAATCTGGGACAAGGAGATTACTCCGTAATGGTTGGTGAGCAGCGGGTCTACCGCTTGGGCGAGTTTCACGCGTTCCAGGCCGCGGGCCGGAGCTACGTTTATTTAGTGCCGAGCGGCGGAATCTTTGAAGTCGATGACCTTGCCGCGGCGGTGCTCAAGCACCTCGCCGTGGGCGACGTCCCGTTCGAGCAACTCGTCGCGGATCTCGCTAGCCGCGGTTTTTCGAAGCAGGATGCCGTGGAAGCGATCGACGAAATGCACCAGTCGCGTGCACTCGCAACTGGCGACGATATTCCGAAAGCCGGCCAGGATCTCCCCGCGGATTTCCCACTTCAGACGCTCGTCCTGAACCTCACCAACCAGTGCAACCTCTCGTGCCAATACTGCTACGAGTACGGTGCGGACAAGGTCGCCACCCCCGAGGGCAAGCCCAAGTTCATGGACCTTGAAACGGCTAAAGCCTCTGTCGACTTTCTGCTCCAACAATCAGCCGGCCGCCGCCGCGTGCACATCACGTTCTTTGGGGGCGAGACCTTGATGAATTTCCCGTTGCTGCAGCGGGTCGTGATCTACGCTACGGAACGAGCGAGAGCGCGTGAGTGCTCCATCGACTTCAGCCTCACCACCAACGCGACGCTACTGACGCCGGCGATCATCGAATTCCTTTCCGCGAATCACATCGGCGTGACCGTCAGCATCGATGGTCCCAAGGATGTGCAAGATAAGCTGCGCGTCTTTTCCAACGGGCGGGGCAGTTACGATCTCATTGAGCCCAAGGTCCGGGCGTTGATCCAAAGTCATCGAACGCGGCCGATCACCGCCCGCGTGACGCTCACGTCGGGCGTCACCGACGTGGTGCGGATCTTCCGGCATTTGAAGAACGACCTCGGGTTTCATGAAGTCGGCTTCGCTCCCGTGACGACATCGCCGGACCGCCTGTACGCGATCAACGAGCGCGGGATGGATAGTGTCCTGGAACAATTTCACGTCCTAGCCGATGAGTACTTGGAATCCGCGCTCCGCGGCGAGATGCACGGTTTTTCCAACGTCAGCGACACCCTGGCCGAACTCCACCAAGGCGTAAGCAAATCGCATCCCTGTGGCGCCGGCCTGGGTCTCGTGGGCGTGGGCCCCTCCGGTGATATTGCCCCTTGTCACCGCTTCGTCGATTCCGACCAACACGCGATCGGGCACATCTCGAACGGAATCGACCGAGACAAACAGGGAGATTTTCTCCGCCGCGGTAACATCGCCGCGAAGTATGATTGCCACACCTGCTGGGCGCGCCCGCTCTGCGCCGGCGGATGCCATCACGAAGCATTCGTGCGTTACGGCGACACCGGCCACCCCAACCTGCATTACTGCGATTGGATCCGAAACTGGACCGACAAGTGCCTGCAGATCTATGGCGCGATCGCGGGACAGAGGCCCGGGTTTCTCGATTACTTCTCCGAAAGGAAAGCTCAATGAAGCATTTGCGAGCTGTCAACAGGAAGGCGAGCCGGATCGAACAACTCATTAATGCGGCGGACAACGACGTGGTCGCTCTCCAAGGTCCCCCGCCCAAGCCCAACATGCACGTCCCGATGGGATGCACGTTCATCTTCACGCCGGGTTGGGAAGTGGATTCCGCGGGCGGCTCCGCCGGCCTGTGCCAGCCCGTCGAGCGCGACATCTACGATTGCTATGTGGATTGTTACTGGCCGGCCCAGGTCCCGGATCACCTGAACAATGCCACCGATTGGGCCGCAAAATGCGCCTCCGCCACCCAGGATTGGCGAAACCTGGATCTGGTCTTTCCATAGACTGCATAACGAAACGGTCATGAGACTGCGCTCTTTGGTTATTCTCGCCGCGGCGGCGTGCCTTCCGGCGGCCGGCGGCACTATTTTTCTCCCCGGCTATCCGGATCGCATTCTGGTCATCGATGAAGCCACCCAGAAGATTGTCGACAAGATCCCGAGTGAGATCGGAATTCCCACCGGCATCGTGCGGTCGTATGACCGTAAGAAGATCTATATCACCTCGAACGACAACGATGGCGTCGAGGTCATTGATATCGCCAGTCATAAAGTGCTCCAGCATTTCGTTCTGAACAACGCCACCCGCAAGTACCGCATCAACGGTGTGGCGCCGGACCCCGACGACAAGCTGCTCTACACCGTCGTGCGGGAAGTGGTGAAGCAGGCCGATCGGTATGATGTCGGCAAACTCAAGTATGCGGTGATCGATCTCGCGCAGCAAAAGATCGTGCGCACGGCCGACATGTCTCCCGAAGACCAGGATGCCAATGATTCCTATTATGGACGCAGCCCGTTTCACGTTTCGCCGGACGGCAAGTACATCTACCAGTTTCGCGACAAGGTGACAATTCTCGATACCACGGATTTTCACGTCGTCGACAGAATCGACCTGGCGAAGCCCGATTTTCCGGAACTAGCCGAGATCGGGATGGGGGCTGCCCTGGATACGCTCGACGAACGCGGCGCTTATGTCTCGCTATTCAATGCCGAAGACCCGGTCGTCCACCGAAGTCTGTTCGGTATTGCTCACTTTGATCTGAATTCGCGGCAGTTCAAGTTCACGGAAATCGGGCCGGCGCCGGCCGGCATGATCGGCTTGCAGGTTGCGCCCGATGGCAAGACCGGCTACAGCGTTATCGTGAATGGCGAGCACGGCAACCGGCGCTGCGAGTTCTGGGCCTTTGATATCGCGGCGAACCGCCGCACCACTACCAGCGAGTTCCCCTGCCGGCCGCGCTTTAGCTTCGGCATTTCGAGCGACGGCAAAGAGCTCTACGTGTATGGCGCCGGCTTCGAGATCGAGGTGTGGGACGCCACCACTCTGAAACTGGCGCACGTTATGAATCTTCAAAATGATGTGACCATGGGTGGGATCATCACGGTTCCGTAGCCGTCCCACGGACACTACGTGGTCGATGTGATTACGTGGTGGGTGACGTACGAGATGTTGACGGGGATTCCTTCTCGAAACTTGACCTTCAGCACGATTTGAAAGTATCGGGGAATCGCACCGGACGGTGTTTTGATCCGTTCATATAAAGTCTTGGCGAGCGCCAGGTCTGTAAACGCCTGGATCGCGCCCTGCCGCCCCCAGGTTCGCGAGCTGGTGAAACTTTCGAAGTTGGTGCCTCCGAGTGGGCCAGGAGCGCGGGAGATCAGGGCATAAACCTCCCCGTCGTCGGGAGACGGACCCGGTGTTGAGTCGGCGTAAAACGCGGGTTCGCCGGCCCGGGGGCGCAAGTTGCGGACGCCGCCCGGCGCCGGCGTAAACTCCGGCTGAATTTGGACACCTGAAAGCTTCTGCTCGAACATGATTTCGGGTCCGATCAGAATTACGTCGTTAGCTGCGAGCCCGCGCAACAGAACCTGGCTGCCTCGGGCCAGCGAGATATCTTGCTTGCGCGTTCCCAAAAGCCTGCCCAGCAAAAAGGACGACATCACCTCGCCGCTGGGCGTGAAGTTAAACGTGGTCTGGATGGCAGGATCGCCCAGCACCTTCCGCAGCGCCGTTACCTCCGGCGAGTGGACCACATCTTCCGGCCGGCGTAGCGAGATTTTTCGCAGGTAGACGTCGGTGCCTTGGAACCCAACGATGAGGGGATCTGCGATCGCGATCACCAGCGGACGTTTCGAAGCCATAAACGGCTGCCACAGTTGTTCCAGCTCCGGACCCCAGACGCCGGCGGCTGTCTGATTCTGCCGCGCGCGCCACCAGAGGACAGTCGAAGAGGTTCCCCACAGGAGCAATAGCAGGAGAATCCCGGCCCACACGAGCACGCTTTTCCGCTGGTGGCCACCCGGATTCTGCGGCTCCGTCTTCGGAGGCTCCGCGGCAGGAGCGGAGCGCACTTCCCATTTCAGCTTGAACCGCCCCTTCGGCAACTCCAGGATGAGCGGGTCATCTTTCCCCTCGTTGCGGTAGTAATCTCCCAGCTTCTGACGGATCCGGCCGATGTGCAGCCGGACTATAGCGTCCTCTCGCGGATCGTAGTTGGAGGGTTTTCCCAGCGCGTCGACACCGATCGAGTATTCGTTGAGCTGGTCGGCTTCGCCGGATAGAGCCTTGTCCGCCAGAAACCGCAGCAACCGCCGAAGAACTGCGGCCGAGTGAAAAGTTTCGCTTTGCAGAATGCGATCGATTTGAGCCTGGGGCTCTTCCGCGCCCGAAAACATGCAAAGATTATATCCCACCTAAAAGTCCGTCTCGCGTCTCTGAAGACGGTGCCGCGGGCCGGACAGATACCGGTTTCTAACCGCTCTTAATTCTGTGTACGTAACTGAATCTCAACGATTTATTCACGGATTTCGAATTCTTGACAACTCCATTGCTTGACCCCATACTGGCAACACCGAACTCCGTTAGTGCCAGTTCCCTGTCGAAGAATTTTTGCAGGATTGCAGTTTTTTGGAATGCCGGAGTTCCAGCGGGTGGAGGGGAGACGAATCGTGAAAATTCGGATTTGGTTGATGCTTGCAGTCGCTTGGCTGTTTGGGTGCAGCCAAGGATTTTCTCAGTCGACGTTTGGCGCCATCCTTGGCACAGTCCAGGATGCATCAGGCGGAGCAATCTCAGGTGCGGACATCGTGGTGACCAACCTCGACGAAAACACCACGCGAACCACCACGTCGAGCGATTCCGGCCTTTATCAGTTTCTAAACCTGCCTCCCGGCAGATATTCCGTATCCATAGCGAAGTCAGGCTTCGCCACCGCACGCGTGAATGAGGTCCTTTTGGAAGCCCGCCAGGAACGGCGCGTGGACCTGACGCTCGAACTGACCTCCGTGCAGCAGACCGTCGAGGTGCAGGCGTCCAACGCTGTGATTAACACGGAGAACGCTACGATCTCGTCAACCATGAACAATCAGCAGATTACGGACTTGCCATCGGTCTACCGTGGGGCATCCACGAGTCCGCTGGGCGCCATCGTCGCTTTGCCGAATGTCCAGCAAGATCAAAACGGCGCCATTGCATTGACCGGCTCCCTTCCGTTCATGACCGACTACAGCGTTGACGGCACTTCTTCTGTCAACGTTGGGGCTAACGCTGCTGCCCGCAATATGTATCCGTCGTCCGAAATGCTAGGTGAGTTCAAGGTATCGGCTATCAACAACAACGCCGAACTCGCGTCGTCGGGAGACGTCACCGTGACGACAAAGAGCGGCGGAAACTCGGTCCACGGGAGCGCGTTCGAATATCTTCAAAACCGTGCACTCGATGCCACCACCTACGGGTCCAGCGTGAAGCAAGCGAAAGTCTGGAACACCTTCGGCGGCAGCCTGAGCGGCCCGGTCGTCATTCCCCGGCTCTACAACGGCCATAACAAAACCTTCTTTTTCATTGACTACGAAGGCAACCGCAAGCCCGGATCCCAACTGGTCATTAATAGCGTGCCGACCGCCAGCATGGTTGCCGGAAATTTGAACGGCGTGCCCGGCAAACCAGCAATCGATCCGTTTAGCGGCGCCCCATTCCCGGATAACCAGATTCCTCAGTCTGAACTGAATCCGGTCGCCCAGAAGCTTCTCAACCAGTACTACCCGAAACCAAACTTCAATTCGGGTTCGACTACGGGGAATCACCGGACGCTGTTGCCACTGACGAACGATACGGATGGTTTCGATATTCGCATCGACCAGTACGTCAGCAGCAAACATCTGATCTATGGGCGTTGGACCTGGAAAGACCTTCCGTTCTTATCGCCTGCAACGGCTAATAGCCTGTCGCAATTGTTGCCGCCGATCGACAACCAGGAGAAAGACCGCAATCTCCTGGTCGCCGACAGTTTCACGTTCAGCCCCAGTCTCATCAATGAGTTCCGTTTTGGCTACAGCGACTTAACGCTTGACCAGTCGCTACCATTTACCGGCGCGTCCGTCGTGGCGAATCTCGGGCTAACGGGCCTCGATCTTTCTCATGCCGGGAACGATGGCGGATTCCCGGGATTCAATTTCAGCACCGGAACCGGCTTCACCTCGATTGTGCATGGAGCCGTTGGCCCTTCTCATTCGCGAACTCTCCAATACACGGACAACTTGACGTGGATCAAAGGAAAGCACGCGGCAAAATTCGGTATCGACTGGCGTACCGTGAGTTACTCTCGCATCAATAACTTCGGCGCCGGCGACGAATTTGGGTGCATGAGATTCCGCGGCAAGTTTAGCGGCAATGCTTTTGCCGATCTGTTGCTGGGACTGCCGTCCACCAACATCGTTTTCGACATTGGCCCCCATATCGATCAACGTTCACAGCATTTCGCTGCCTATGCGCAGGATGAATGGCGAATTTCCAAGAGTCTGACCCTGAACTTCGGATTGCGGTGGGAGGTGCAGCCTCCATTCTCGGAAAAGAACGGCAACATCGCGAATTTCAATCCCGCGAATGGAGGAATGGTCTACCCCGATATCGCCGCGAAAGTCCTGCCGCCGGCCCCCCAGGTCTTATATCAACTCAACGCCTGTCCGGGTGTCCTCTCCACCCTGCCATGCTCGCCTGTGCAGACCGCGAGCCAGGCCGGGTTGCCGCAGGGATTACGCGATACCTATTGGAAAGATTTCAACCCTCGCATCAGCCTTGCCTGGCGGCCTTTTGGCGATACCAAGACCGTGCTTCGCACGGGTTTTGGCGTTTACACAGTTCCGCAACTGGGAGGAGTGGCTTATCAGATGACCGGGTTAGCCAGTACGCCTTCCCTTTTCTACTTCAACGCCCTGGTAAACGGTAAGCCGCTGTTTCAACTTCCGTCGGTCGCCTATGGCAACGGCGGCCTGACACCGGATATCGTGGGCACTTACGAATACTACGTGGCCCAGCAGATTCATTATCGAGACCCGGAGTCAACTCAATGGAATGTCACGCTCGAACGGCAGCTTGGGGAAAGTTGGAATGCGCGGGTCAGTTATATCGGCCAGAACTCATTCCGGCTCGGGATGGATACCGACCAGAATTCGATCCGTGCCAGCGCCAAACCGTATGACCCGCTGAGCCGCCCATACCAGCAAGCGGGCGCCATCATTCAGCTGGGGAATTGGGGATTTGCCAATTACCAGGATCTCGAGATTCAGGTCTCCCATCGAATGGCGTCCGGCTTTTATCTCCAAGGCACCTTCGATTGGGCAAAGGACTTGACCAACGCCGGCGGGGACGCGCCCACGGCATTCAATATCGAGCAAGGCAGCATAGGGCCTCCTGGTGTTGGTCTCACTGGCATCAACGATCGTTTCAACCTCCGCTTAGACAGGGGGAATGACCCGGGCGTACGGCGCAATCGCTTCCTGTTGACCGGCATCTATCAATTACCGTTTGGACGCGGCAAAAGCCTCCTGGGCAAGTCCAATCGGGCAGTCGATGCGGTTTTGGGCGGATGGCAATTGAGCACGATTACACTTCTGCAGACCGGCCCCTACCTCACACCTTGGGACAGCAACACCGACGATAGCCAGGCGAACCTCGACGAGGGCGGCGACCGGAATGCCATCGTGCGGCCTGACCGGATTGGCAACTGCGATGTTTCCAATCCCACTCCGGGCCACTGGTTCAACCTCGGGGCATTCGCGCCGACGCCCGCCGGGGCAGGACGGCCTGGAAATGCGGGAGTCGGCATCTGCCAGGGCCCCGGGACGGTGGCGGTAGCAGGCGGGCTTTCGAAGAGGTTTTCGATAAGAGAAAAAGTCCGTTTGCGATTTGAAGCCACATTTTCGAACATTTTGAACCACCCGAATTTCGCGGCGCCTCCTACGGATGTGTCGGCCCCCGCTAATTTTGGTGTGACGCAGAGTGTGCAATCGGCGGAGAATGGTGGAAACCGGGTGGGGCAGATGTCGCTCCGGCTCGACTTCTAAATCAGCGAGGGACCGATGACATTCACCAGACGTGACTTTTTCGGCGCCGCCGGCATCGTCTCTGCCGGCAGCATGTGGAGCCTGTACGGGCAAGCTCCTGCGGCTGACTTAGTGCTCTTCAACGGCAAAATCGTCACCGTCGACGACGCATTTTCCATCCGCGAGGCCATCGTGATTAAAGAGGGCCGCATTCTGGCAGTTGGCGGGAACGAGTTGCGCAACCGCTACCCCGGTGCGCGGGTGATCGATCTCCGCGGGCGTACCGTAATCCCGGGCTTCCACGATACTCACATCCATCTAGGCGGCCACTCGCGCCGCTACATCGACCTCAACGACACGACCTCGCTGGCCCAGCTGAAGGAGCAGGTTTCGGAGAAGGCGAAAGAACTCGGTCCGGGGGAATGGATCACGGGCTCCGGATGGGATGAGTACCATTTCAAAGAGCAGCGGAAGCCTCTGCGAGGCGACTTGGATTCGGCGGCGCCCAACAATCCGGTTGTACTCACCCGGGCCGGCGGCCACAGCTCGGTCGGCAACAGCAAGGCGCTTCAACTAGCGGACATCAATAAGGCAACGCCCGATCCCCCGCGGGGGCTCATCGAACGCGGTGCCGATGGTCAGCCGAATGGCATCATCCGCGAACGATCCGACCTCTATACGCGGCTGGTTCCCAAGGATAAACCGGGCGATGTCCGCGACAGCTTGTTGCAGAACGTCCGGGATCAGTTGAAACTCGGGATCACGAGCGTTATCGAGGCTGGCTCTTCGGTCGATCCGAACGTGGTCGGCGCTTATGCGGAGTGGGAGCTTTTGTATCAGAAGCACGGTAACGAACTGCCGCGCGCATCCGTTCAAGTCGGGTATCCGTCCCCAGCGGGCCAGGCAAAGGAAGGCGCGGCGAAACTGAAGGAGTTCGGCAAGAAAACCGGCGATGGCAATGATCGGCTCCGCGTCGGCTCCATCGGCGAAATGGCGGCTGACGGCGGTTTCACTGGTCCGACGGCATGGTCTCTGGAAGACTATAAGGGTCAGCCCGGATTCCGCGGCCGCGCCTTCTTCACTCCCGAGCAAATTCAGGCCAACATCGAAGAAGGCCACAAACTCGGGTGGCAGTTCGGGATTCATGCGATCGGCGACGCCGCCATCGCGATGACCGTGGACGCTCTCGACCAGGTACTTCAGAAGTATCCGCGCAATGACCACCGCCATTACTTGTGCCACTTCACGGTCCTTCCGCCCGAGCGCACCATGCAAACCATGGCAAAAGACAAGATCCACATTGCCCAGCAGCCCAACTTCACTTACAACCTGGAAGGCCGCTACGTCGAGACTTTGGAAGGGAATCGTCTGGCGACGAATAACTCCATCACGACGCCGGTCAAGAAGTACGGGCTCTTTATGGCTTTCGGCAGCGACAATCTGCCTATCGGACCGTTCGTGGGTCTCTATGCTGCCGTGACACGCAAAGGCGAAAGCGGCAAGGTATACGGTCCCGGCGAAGCCGTGAGCATGAAGGAAGCGCTCACAATGTATACGCGCAATGGCGCCTTTCTGACGCGGGAGGAGAAGATCAAGGGGACGCTGGAAGCTGGTAAGGTCGCCGACATGCTCGTCCTGCCGGAGGACCTGCTCAACATCTCGCCTGAGAAGGTCTTGAACATGAAAGTCGATATGACCATCGTCGGCGGGAAAGTGCTCTATGAGCGGGCCTGATGTGCCCGTCGCGCCGATGGGTTCAGAACGT
>CAYMHP010000231.1:0-10360 GCA_964390225.1 uncultured Solibacteraceae bacterium | reverse complement strand
TCGCGGGCCTGGAAGTAGACGTCGGGGTTCTGGGCTGTGCCGCGGAGGACGGGGCGGTCGGGCGTGAGTGCGCGCTCGCGATGGCGGCGCACCAGGTCGTCATCGATCATGGCCCGCAGGTCGGCGGTGGAAAGCTGCTCGATCTTGGAAACCTCGTGCGACGTGCGGAAACCATCGAAGAAATGCAGGAAAGGCACGCGCGATTCCAGGCTCGCCGCCTGCGCGATGAGGGCAAAATCCATGACCTCCTGCACCGAGTTGGAAGCGAGCATCGCAAAGCCGGTGGCCCGGGTGGACATGACATCGCTGTGATCGCCGAAAATCGATAGCGCCTGGACGGCTAGCGACCGCGCCGCGATGTGGAAGACCGTGGGGGTCAGCTCGCCGGCGATCTTGTACATGTTCGGGATCATGAGCAGGAGGCCTTGCGCCGACGTGAAGGTGGTTGCCAGCGAGCCGGCCTGCAAAGCGCCATGCAGGGCTCCGGCGGCGCCGCCCTCGCTTTGCATCTCCATCACGGTGGGAACGGTACCCCAGATATTCGGTTTGCGCTCGGCGGACCACTGGTCCGACCACTCGCCCATGGGAGACGACGGTGTAATCGGATATATGGCGATGACTTCATTGATCTGATGCGCAACATAAGCGGCGGCTTCGTTGCCATCGAGAGTCACTTGGCGGCGTACGTTCTCGGGTAAGGTCTGCAAATCTGCCCCTCCTTCTCCTTGAAGCACTATTATAAGACCTGTTTGTCGCAAAAATCTACAGGATTTCGGGACAGTTGGAGCGCCGCGGGTTTTCGCCGCGGGCCCGCCCTCCGATCGGGGGCCTACTGCCTCAGGTGCCGGTAGACCAGGGCAATCGGCAGGCCTACCGCGTTGAAGTAGCAGCCCTCGATTTTTTCGATGAACTTGGAGGCAAGTCCTTGAATCCCATAGGCGCCCGCCTTGTCGAGAGGCTCGCCGCTAGCGACGTATTCCGCAATTTCGCCAGGGGTCATGGGAGTGAACCAGACCTGGGTCGAAGCCCAGTCGCGGATCAGCTCCGTTCCGCGGCGGATGCAGATTCCGGTAAGGACCTCATGCCGGCGTCCGGCGAGGCATTCGAGCATCCGCCGGGCGTCGGCCGCATCCGCTGGTTTTGCCAGCATCTCGCCGCCGATTACCACCGTGGTATCGGCCCCCAGCACGGTTTCCCGAGGGGTGGCGTGGACCGCCAGAGCCTTCACCTCCGCGAGCCGCTGGACGTAGTCCTCCGGCTTCTCGCCCTCGCGCGGGCTCTCATCGACAACCACCGGCCGCACCGTGAAGGCAATGCCCGCCTGCCGCAAAATTTCCGCACGCCGAGGAGATTGGGAGGCCAGAACCAGCACCATTCCAGTGTAGACCTGGAGGGCTGACTACCGACCGCGTGCCTCTCGTTGCATCTGTGCAGTTTGTCGCTCAAAAGAATCGGCCACGGCGTTGGCAATAGTATCGATCGAATCGCAATTTCGGTTCAGGCCCTCAAGAACAACTTCCATCGATTTTACGAGTTCAGCCACTTGAACTTCTAACGCCGCGACGCGCTCTTTGAGATGCGTGAATTCCTGATCATTCGGCATAGTATGTATCGACCAAGATGGAGATGGACTAGTTCGGTAAAGGATCAAGCCGGAACGCATGACTGGTGCCATTGATCAATCCAGACCCAATAATCTGACCTCGGTCATTGATCCCGACCACGTCAAGCACCTCCCAGCCTGGCGCAAATGCGGCAAGATCATACATCAGACCATCACTGTACAAAAAGGAGTGATAGACCGTGGAGTTTTTGACGGCCGAAACACCTACCACTTGACCGTAGTTATTCACTGCCCTTGGCCAAGAATAACCGGCTCCTAGGGTGCCTAAGTCCGTCAATGGACCTGCTCCTGAGAACAAAAAAGCATGAGCCTCGCGATTTGCCGTGTCGGAACTTCCAGCGACTAAACCAGAATCGCTAATGACAACCCCCGTACTGCTGTCGCCGCCCAACGTCCCTAAGTCCATTAGAGGACCAGTCCCGCGATATAGAAAAGCGTGCCGGTTTGCGACACCCGTGACCCACCCAGCTTGGTTGATCCCTCGGGCTTCACCATATTCACCTCCGCCGATATTTTGCATCACTCCGTTTCGATACAAAAAAGCGGCGCGCCGAAAGTCCGATGTATCGGAAAACCCTACGACATCTCCTTTGTTGTTGATAGCAACGCCGACACTCTGTGGGCCGCCTAGAGTTCCGAGATCCTGGAGTGGTCCTTTCCCGGTATGGAGAAACGCGTGGACATTTCCATTGCTTTGCGTGAACTCTGAAGCTCCGGTAACCCAGCCGGAACTGTTGATGGCTTGGCCATCGCTCGAATTGCCACCCAGTGTTCCCAAGTCATGCATCTTATCGTGTTCGTAGAGGAACGCGTGATACGCGAGATTGTTCTGGATATACGAAATTCCTGTGACCCGGCCCGCATTATCAACTGCCCTCGGAACCGCACCGCTTCCTCCGAGCACGCCTATGTCGTGCCTCGAATCCGCGCCACGGACAATGAACGCCCGACCCGAGGTGGAATATCCAGTCACAAGGCCAGAATCATTGATGGCAACGGCAGTGCCGGTTCCCAAATCCGTGATCGTGTAATTGACTTGCGACCTGCCATCCACCGTCTTAGAGGCGCTCTGGCCCGCAGCAGCAATTGAGAGAACGAGTATACATACGAGTAGTCCCTGGGTTTTCATGAAAGTCTCCTTTTCGGGATCGATATTTGCTGCAGATTCGTCTACTCGCGGAGCTAGCGGACACTCGCGGGCGATTTGAACTGTACAGCAAGATTCCTACCAGTCGGCGGTTCGGATGTCAATAGCCTAAGTCGTCACTTTCCAGCAGGCCGACCCACGGGCGCGCCCCTTGCTCGCGAAACTAGCATGAGTTTAGCCATACGTGCGGCGCGGAATCACTGGGCTGCCTTGAAGACGAACAGACCAGGTGTTAATGTCGTCACCAAAGATAAAGCGCTAGGGCGAAGTAAATAATGATAGTGATGTCGGCTGAAATCCTTGAGAGCCCCTTGGTATTCGCGGCGCTCATGTGGACAAGGAACTTCGGCACATGGGCTGACAAGCTGGATGAACGAAAGAATAAGGAACTGAGACGTGCTTTCGTGGAGGAAGGTGAATTGGTGATACACGCATCTAGGTATGACAGCGCCCACCCCTTGGGGCCTGTTATTACAATAAATGGTCCACGAGGTGGCCTCGACATAATCGTGCCCTGGCATCAGGTGCGTTCAATCATTGTCGATTCGCGAGGGAAACTAGATCTCGGGTTTCACCAGCTGAGAACTGTCGAGAAACGAGTAACAGAATCGAAGGCGTGACCGAATTCCAGTGTAGAATGAGGCCCGAATGAAAAACGCTGCTTCCCAGTTGATCGTGCCGCCGGGGGAAAAAGTCAGGCTCGCCGATGTCGATCCGGACGATACGCACGGAGTAGACAAGCCCGCCGCCGCGGATGCGCTGGCGAACGCGCTGAAACGCCTGTCGGTGCTCCAGTATCTTTTATATGCCGAGGGAAAGCGCGCTCTGTTGGTGGTTCTGCAGGGCATCGACGCCGGCGGCAAGGACGGCACCATCCGCCACGTGATGAGCGGGTTGAATCCGCAGGGCGTAACCGTAACGCCGTTCAAAGTGCCGGAAGGCGCGGAAAAGCGTCACGATTATCTCTGGCGGGTCCACAAGGCTGTGCCGGAATACGGCGACATCGGTATTTTCAACCGCTCGCACTATGAGGATGTGTTGGTGGTCCGGGTGCACGACCTCGTCCCTAGATCCGTGTGGTCGAAGCGTTACGACCAGATCAATGATTTCGAGCGGATGCTCAGCGAAAACCAGGTCCGCATCGTGAAGTTCCTTTTGTATATCAGCAAGGAGGAACAGGCCAAACGCTTCCGGCTGCGCCTGGAGGACAAGCGAAGGAACTGGAAATTCTCGCCCGACGATTTGAAGGAACGCGAATACTGGGATGCCTACATCGATGCGTACGAAGATGCGCTGCGAAAGTGCAACACCGAATCGGCTCCCTGGTACATCATTCCGGCGAATCGCAAGTGGTATCGCAACCTGGCGGTGGCGGAGATCCTGGTTCAGACGCTCGAAAGCATGAAGCTGCAGTACCCGAAGCCGACTGCGGATTTATCGAAGATCCAGTTTGAGTAGGAGCTGACCCCCGGCCTGACGGCTAGCCGCTGAACGGGGCTGCATACGTTGCCCGAGAGCGTGCGTAGCGCGACGCGAAGATGGGCCGGCGGCGCGACCGCCGGCGGTACTGCACTACCGTCCCGCTGCGGCCTGGAGCGAGGGCGGGGCGAACTCCGGTTTTGGCGTGGGTCGCAGGTTTCCCAAGAAGACCCGTAGCGCTACGCGCGGATGGAAAGCGCTCGGCGGCGGAGCAATCAGGTTCGCCACGCGGTGGAATGCCAGCGCGGGGATCGGATCGTGGTGCGCGGCGCGGTTGAGCTTCTCCATGTACCAGTTGATCAGCCGCGTGGCGCGGCCGCGCGGGCCGACGGTCTCGGGCATGCGGAGGTCGTTGCCCACGGCGATGCTCCAAGGCGTATCCACCACCTTTGCGGCGCGCGTGAAGAAACGCTTTGCAAGATTGCGGCTGCCGCTCGCCAAAATGGCGCCGAGTTCGATCGCCTCCAGGGCGGCTGCGGACATGCCCTGGCCGTACACCGGATTAAAACTGGAAATGGCATCGCCGATCACCAAAAAACCTTCCGGGAACTGTAGGAGCATCTCGTAGCGATGCCGCATGCTCGCGGGGAAGCGCGCTGACACCGGTTCGCCCAGTGGTTCCGCCGTGCGGATCACATTGTAAATGTCGGGTGTGGGCAGGCTCCTGGCAATCTCGACGAAACCGGCGAGGTCGGTGGGAGCGTAATTGCCGAAGTGGCCGGTCAACGTGACCATCCACCGGTCCCCCTCCTGCACGGCCATGACACCGCCGCGCTTCCCGAGAGGCGACGGCGTGACGACGACGCCGAGGTCGCCGTTCAGATCGGCCGGCCGGCGGCGGAAGAACCGGCTACTGTAGCCGAGCGCAATCTCGACCCGCTCTTCGGGTGGCTTTTCAAACCCCAGAGCCTCGAGCCATCGCGGGGCGTACGATGCGCGGCCGCTCGCGTCCACGACGAGGTCGGCTGGAAAGGTGACCTCTCCGATTTTGACGCCGACGACGCGGCGGCGGTTTTCGCTGGTGGCGAGTCCCTTGATCTCACAGTTTTCCCGCAAGGTGACGTTGCGGATGGCGCGCACGCGCCGTCGCACCCCTGCCTCCAGAAACGGACGCGTCAGCGATAGGACGGTCATGCCACTGTTGAATCGCGCGAGATAGTTCCCTTCATTGAACCAGCGGACATCGCCGGCGATATCACCGAACGGCGCGCCGGCGCAAATCATGTCCTGGGTAAATCCTGGAAAGAGACGTTCGATGACCTGCCGGCCGCCGGCGAGGAGGCCGTGAACATGACGCCCCTGCGGGACGCCGCGCCGGGGGTCGAGCGAATCGGGCAAGGCGTCTCGCTCGATGATTGTTACCGAGCGAAAGTGGTCCGACAAAACACGGGCCGCCAACAACCCTGCCATGCTCCCTCCAATCACAATGGCGTGATTGCGAGCGGCGTTGGGATTCGATCCGGCATTCGACTTCATCGTCGTCCCCCTTCGAGGCGCGTGAGCATCAACCCCTCCGTGCGACTCATACGTGCGCGAACCGGGATCGGATTTTACGGCTGCGCCCGGTATGGGCTCACTGCGCCTCTGTCATCCACACGCGCGAAGTGATGGAAAAACGGCTCACGCCCGAACGTGATGGCTCGTACGCAGTCCGCTGCGACCCCCCATGCTAGAATGATCGTTCCACCCACATGGAACGCGCGAGCAAGCTCCTGCGAAGTCTGTCATTGCCCGGCGATGGCATTGACGCCGAGGAACTTGCGCGTGCGGCGTGGCCGCAGGCAGTGGGCAAGAAGATTGCCGGTCACACGCGCGCGACGCGCATGGTGCGCACGCGGCTCATCGTAGAAGTAGAAGACCAGGTCTGGCAGCGGCAACTGTTCGCGCTGACGCGCCATATTCTGTCAAACCTCGAAAAAAATCTGGGTGCCGGGGTAGTCGAAGATCTGGAGTTCCGGATTGTGCCGCGCCGTCTGGAACCGAAGCGCTCCGTCCAAGCGGTGCCCGCCGTTGCCGACGAGGCGGAGGAGATCGCGGATCCGGTGTTGCGGAACATCTATAAGGCAGCGAGAAAAAAGGCACAGGCGTGAAGATCACGGAGAAAGATGTCCGCTACGTGGCCGAGTTGGCGAACCTGACGCTGACCGAAGCCGAAGTGAACAAATTCCGCGCGGACCTGGACGAGATTCTCGAGCATATCGGCCGGCTCAACGAGATTGATACCAGCGATGTCGAGCCGATGTCTCAGGTGCTCTTTCCCGGGGAAGAAACGGCGACGCTGCGGGCCGACGTTCCGGTCCCTGGGCTGGGCAGCGCGGCGGCGGTCGCAAACGCCCCGCAGGCCGGGGCAGGGTATTTCAAAGTTCCCAAGATCATCGAACGCTGAGCCATGAACGTCGCCTCTCTGACCATCAGCGATGTGAGGAAGGGCCTGCTTGCGCGCGAGTTCAGCGCGGCCGAACTGGCGGCAGAGATGCTGCACTATGCCGAAGCGGAAAATCCGAAGACCAACGCGTATCTGCGCCTGTCGCCCGAACGCGCGCTGACGGCCGCCCGGCGCGTGGACGAGCAGATCGCCCGCGGTGAAGATCCGGGTCCGCTGGGCGGCGTACCAGTTGCGGTCAAAGACGTGATCCTCACTCGCGGGCTTACCACCACGTGCGGATCGAAGCTGTTGGAGCACTACGTCCCGCCGTATGATGCTACAGCCATCGCGCGGTTGGAACGCGCCGGCGGCGTGATCGTCGGCAAGACCAATTGCGATGAATTCGCGATGGGGTCTTCCAATGAAAATTCCGCTTACGGCCCGGTTCGCAATCCGGTGGCGCCCGACCGCGTGCCCGGAGGATCGAGCGGCGGCTCGGCGGCTGTGGTGGCGCAGGGGACGGCCGTAGTGGCGCTCGGGTCCGATACCGGAGGCTCCATTCGCCAGCCTGCCTCGTTCTGCGGGGTTGTCGGCGTGACGCCTACTTACGGGCGGGTTTCGCGCTACGGCTTGACGGCGTTTGCCAGTTCGCTCGACCACATCGGACCGCTGGGCAAAACAGTGAAGGACACCGCCACGGTCCTCAGCGTGATTGCCGGCCGCGACCCGGCCGATTCGACTTCCGCCGATGCGCCCGTTCCGGACTATACGCAAGCGCTCGATGGGCAGGTGAAAGGATTGAGACTCGGTCTGCCGCGCGAGTATCTGAAGGACCTGACGAGCGAGACCGGCGACCTGATCTCACGCGGCGTGGAGACTTTGAAAAAGCTGGGTTGCGAGGTGCGCGACATCAGCCTGCCGGCGACCGATTACGCAGTGGCTTGTTATTACATCATTGCCACCGCGGAGGCCAGCTCGAACCTGGCGCGCTACGATGGCGTGCGCTACACGTGCCGGTCGCGCAATTCCGAGACGCTGAGCGATATGTATCGCAACACCCGAGGCGAGGGCTTTGGCGCGGAATGCAAGCGGCGCATCATGCTTGGGACATATGTGCTGAGCGCGGGCTATTATGATGCCTATTACCTGAAGGCGCAGAAGGTGCGGGCTTTGATTGCGCGCGACTTCTCGCGGGCGTTCGAGCAGGTGGACGCGATCGTCGCGCCCGTTTCGCCGTTCCCGGCCTTCCGGATCGGCGAGAAGGTGGACGATCCGCTGGCGATGTACCTTTCCGATATTTATACGATCACCGGCGATCTGGCGGGAATTCCGTGCATGAGCGTGCCGTGCGGAAAAACCGCGGAGGGGCTGCCGGTAGGGATGCAGATCTTGACCAGGCATTTCGACGAGACCACCATGTTCCGGCTCGCCGATGCATTCGAACAGGCCGGCGGAGTAGATTGATTCTCCGCGGCCGGGCTTCATTTTCAGAGGAGACAAGGAGACCGATATGCCTTTCACAGTTCCGCCGCTGCCGTATGCTTCCGATGCGCTGGAGCCTCACATCGACAAGATGACCATGGAAATACACCATGACAAGCATCACGGGGCGTACGTCACCAACTTGAATAAGGCGCTGGAGTCGGCGCCCGATCTAGCCAACAAGAGCATCGAAGATCTGCTCGCGAACAACTGTGCCATCGTTCCCGAGAACATCCGGACCGCCGTGCGCAATAACGGGGGCGGCCACATCAACCACGACATGTTCTGGAAGATCATGAAACCGGGTGGAGGCGGACAGCCGGTCGGCAACGTCGCGCAGGCGATTACCGGCACTTTCGGCGGTTACGATCAATTTAAAGAGAAGATGAACCAGGCCGGAGCCACGCGTTTCGGCTCGGGCTGGGCGTGGCTCGTGAAAACCGGCGGCAAGCTCGACGTCTACTCCACGGCCAACCAGGACAGTCCGGTGATGGAGGGGAAGTACCCGGTGATGGGAATCGATGTCTGGGAGCACGCGTACTATTTGAAGTATCAAAACAGGCGCCCGGACTATTTGTCGGCCTGGTGGAACGTGGTCAATTGGCAGGAAATTGAGAATCGCTTTAACGCCGTGAGGTAGATCGCAGGGCCGGGCGAAATCTTCCGCCCGGCCCCGCGCGCTTCTCTCGCAAGGACATGCCTCAATACGACCTCATCGTGATCGGCTCCGGTCCTGCCGGGCAGCGCGCGGCAATTCAAGGCGCCAAATGCGGACGGCGCGTCGTCGTAGTAGAACAGCGCGAGATCGTCGGCGGCACCTGCATCAATACGGGGACGATTCCCAGTAAGACAATGCGGGAGGCCGTGCTGAACCTCACCGGCTTTCTCTATCAGGGGATTTACGGCGCCAGCCTGCGGGTGAAGGACAAGATCACCATCGCCGACCTGGGGCTGCGTGTCAGCCAGGTAATCAAGACCGAAGCGGACGTGACGGAAGCACAACTTGCGCGTAACGGCGTGGAGGTCATACACGGCCGCGCAACCTTCATGGACCCTACGCACGTGCGCGTCGAGAGTACGAGCGCGACCACGCAACTGGAAGCGCCCATAACCGTGATCGCCACGGGCACAAAGCCCGCCACATCTCCGCTGGTGCCGATCAACGGGCGAAATATCGTCAATAGCGATCAGGTGCTCCAGATGCCGGAAATCCCGAAGACGCTCATCGTGGTGGGCGGCGGTGTGATCGGCGTCGAATACACGTGCATGTTCGCGGTGCTCGGGGTGCGCGTGATTTTGGTGGAAAAACGTCCGCGCCTGCTCGAGTTCGCCGACTCCGAGATGGTGGAGGCGCTCTCGTATCACCTGCGCGACCGGCGCGTGACGATGCGTTTAAACGAGGAGGTCGCCAGCGTCGAGGAAACACCGCAAGGTGTAGTCGCGAACCTCGAAAGCAAAAAGCGGATCTCCGCCGATGCGCTGTTATATGCCGTGGGCCGGCAAGGCAACGTAGACGAATTGAACCTCGCCGCCGCGGGATTGGAAGCCGATAGCCGCGGCCGCATTGCGGTCGACGCCGAGTACCGGACCAAGGTTCCGCAAATCTTCGCCGCCGGCGATGTAATCGGATTTCCCAGCCTCGCCTCTGTGTCGATGGAGCAGGGACGCATTGCCGCGGCGCACGCCTTCGGTTTGCAGATCCAATCCAACCCGGCCACGTACCCTTACGGCATCTACACGATTCCCGAGATTTCGTTCGCCGGGAAAACGGAAGAGCAATTGACCGAAGAAGACGTACCCTATGAAGTGGGGCTTGCCTATTACCGCGAGACGGCGCGCGGACAGATTCGCGGGGATACGACCGGACGGCTGAAGCTGATCTTCCATCGCGAAACGCGTGAAGTGCTGGGAGTACATATCATCGGCGAGGGCGCGGCTGAGTTGTTGCATATCGGGCAGGCCGTGATGATTCTGAAGGGTACGGTGGATTATTTTGTGGAGACGGTATTCAACTACCCGACGCTGGCGGAATGCTACAAGCAAGCGGCCTTTAACGGTGTCAACAAGCTAATGAGATTCTAGGGGCTTGTGGAAAAAGGCGGAAAACCGCTTGCGGACGCGCGCGGCTCAGTATCGAATTGACGGAGCCGCGACCGTGACGGAGCGTTGGCGGATTCCGTTTTTCAACAAGCTCCTAGGGAGCGCCGGCGGTTGATCCGCCGGGTAATTTTCGCGCCGGCACAAATGCCGGCACAGTCGATCA
>CAYMHP010000230.1:0-10376 GCA_964390225.1 uncultured Solibacteraceae bacterium | reverse complement strand
CGAGACTCTGCGTGGCGGCTACGGCATCTTCTGGGATTCCGCCTACTTGTGGAACACCCTGCATGTCCCGCTGAACCCACCGTGGGGAGAAACGATCACTTTGCCTAACGTGAGTCTGACCAGTCCGTGGCAGAATTATCCGGGCGGAAACCCGTTTCCGTCGGGAACGCCGAATGCTAACTTTGCATTCCCGCTGGACGGCACCTATGTATTTGAACCCTTACACGCGCATGCTACCTACGTTCAGCAGTGGAATCTCGCATTCCAAAAACAGCTCGGCGCCGATTGGCTGGTCTCTGCCACCTATCTGGGCAACAAAACCACGCATCAGTGGCTTGGGCATGAGTTGAATCCAGCCGTGTACGGTCCAGGAGCCACTGTGGGGAATCAGGAAAGCCGGCGCGTCTTCGTCCTCGCCAATCAGAATACGGGCAAGTACTTCGGCAGCACTATCGCGATCGACGATAACGGGAATGCAAGCTATAACGGGCTGCTGCTCAGCTTGAATCATCGTTTCAGCCACAACTTCTCAGTTCTGGCGAACTATACGTTCTCGCATTGCTTCGATCAGGGTGAAGCGAATCAGGATATCACCAACTTTTACCAGAACCCCAATAACCGGAGAGCGGAATGGGCAAGCTGTTCGTTTGATCGCAGACAGTTGTTCAATCTTTCTGCGGTAGCCCAGTCGCCGAAATTCAGTTCCGCGTGGACTCAGCGGATCGCCGGAAATTGGCAACTCTCGCCAATTTTCACCGCGTACACAGGGACGCCGTTGAACATCACGGACGGAACCGATGTATCTCTAACGGGCATTGGGCTCGACCGACCGAACGTCATCGGGAACGGGGTCGTGTCCAACCCCACAATTGCCCAGTGGTTCAACACCGCGGCATTCGCGAAGCAGCCCGCCGGCACTTACGGCAACGCGGGACGAAACGCACTGCGAGGGCCGGGCGCCTGGAATCTGGATATGGCCTTATCGCGTTCCTTCCCGATCCGCGAACGTGTCAGACTGAACTTCCGCTGGGAGGCGTTTAATGTCTTCAATCATGCACGGTTGAACAATCCCGGGACTTCGCTGGCGAGCGGAACAACCTTCGGAATCATTTCCACGGCGCTGGATCCCCGAATCATGCAGGTTGCCGCGAAGATGGTGTTTTGACCTGATGAACCTGAAATCGACAGTCATCGCGGCCGTTCTCGTTTTCGGCGGCATCACTGCCGCCGAACTCCTCAGAGCACAGCCGCCTCAGGGTCAACGACGGGGACGCGGCGGCGCTGACCCGAATTTCTGGGCCGGCAAGAAGAAACTGCTTGCTATAGCGGATGTCGAAACTGGGTTCCACCACGACTCGATCTCCCATGCCTTGGCGACCATCGAACGTCTGGGTCGCGAATCTGGCGCGTATATGACAATGATCCGAACGGACCCTCAGTTGATAACAAAAGACCAGATCATGGGACAAGGCCCGCGCTATTCGGGACGATCGGTGAACGCGCGAACCCTGGATTTTTACGACGCGATTTTCCTCTTGCCCGCCGGCATCGGAACGTTAACCGATAAACAGAAGGCAGACCTGCTCTCGTTTGTTCGCGATGACGGGAAGGGTATTGTTGTCGGTCACGCGGCGACGGTAGGGTATTATCAATGGCCGGAGTGGGCCGAACTCATTGGCGGCACTATGTCCAGCGAGTTCAACGCGAATGCCACCGTGATCGTGGAAGACCCGAAATTTCCTGGCGCGGATGCATTCGGGCTCGCGCCGTTCCAGTTCACCGAACAACACCCTGTCCTCAAAGAGCCGTATTCGCGCGACAAGGTTCACGTCATTCTTCGTCTCGATCCAGATAAGCTAAGTCCTGCCGATCGCGCCCGGCGCGCCGATGGAGAGTTCCCGGTCGTCTGGGCACGCCAGTACGGGAAGGGCCGTATGTATAACGTCGGCTGGGGCCATGAGGAGACCACCTGGGACGACCCGCGATTCCAAAAGATGGTTTTGGAGGGCATCAAGTGGGCACTTGGCGTCATGCAGGCGGATGTCACGCCTCAGCCGTTCCCGGGTACGGCGAAAGCGCAGGCAGCTAAATGAATACTTGCCTGTTTCTTGGGTTGAGGAGGAAGTAAATGCGTCTTATCGGCCGTGCGGCGGCGTTTGTTAGTGCACTGGCCCTGTCGGTGAATTTGCCGGGACAACGGCAACCTGCGGACCAATGGCCGGTCTATCAGTACAATTCCAATTTTTCTCCGCTCACGCAGATCACACCGGAAAATGTATCGAGATTGGCTGAGGCATGGACTTTCCATTACGGAGCTGGTTCGAAGACCTCTGGCAGCCTCGGTCTCGATTACCGGTTCGAAGTACAGCCTTTGATCATCGGCGGAGTCATGTACATTTCGACGCCAGGCTCCCCAGATGATCCGAATCTGAAGTCGACTATCTCCGCGATTGAGCCGGAGACCGGCAAAGTGCTTTGGCAATACCACGCTCCTCGGAATATTCATGGCCGCGGATTGGCGTACTGGCCCGGTACGCGGAACGTCGGACCTCGCCTTATCTTCGCTACCGATAAGGGCTACATCATGAGCCTCGATTTGAAGACGCATGAACTTGCCCAGAATTTTGGTGAGAAGGGGTCTGTCGACGCATATATCGGTGTGGTTTCGGAAAAGGTTGGGGAAAGCCGGCGCAACACGTTCACGATCCCAAATCCAGTATCGATTTACAAAAACCTGATAATTAGCGCGGCCCGGCCGGGCGAAGGCTCACCACCGCAGCCGCGCGGTGATATTCGCGCGTGGGATGCAATCACCGGCAAACTGGTGTGGGATTTCCATGTCATTCCACAGCCTGGAGAACCAAATCATGAGGATTGGACCGGTGACACCTGGCGGGACAGAAGCGGAGCGAACACCTGGTCGACCATGGTTGTGGATCAGGAACGAGGGATCCTGTATGCGCCAACCGGCGACTCCAACCACGCCGACACGGCTCCCGGTAAGAATCTTTATGCCAACTGCATCCTGGCGCTGGATGCAGCCACCGGTAAGCTGAAGTGGTACCACCAGCTAGTCCACCACGATGTGTGGGATTTCGATCTTCCAACACCACCGCTGCTGATCGATGTCCATAAAGATGGACGTGTCATTCCGGCCGTTTTGCAAACCGGAAAGATGAGTTACGTGTACATCTTCGACCGGGTAACCGGGGAACCGCTTTATGGGATGGAAGAACGCCCGGTGAAACGCAGCGACGACCCGAACGATCAGTCGTGGCCGACGCAGCCTTTCCCCCTAAAGCCTGGTCCGATAGCGCGTGTCGGAATGTCGAAGGACGACATCAACAAAATGACGCCGGAAATCGAAAAATTCTGCGCCGATTTCTGGGCTAACAACCATTTGGAGGAGTCCGGCCCTTACGCTAGGCCTATGACCCGCTCGGCGATTGTTACATTCCCTTCGGCTCTCGGGGGCCCGAATTGGGGACCGCTATCCTGGAACCCGCAACTTGGCCTCGTGTTCATCAATGTGCATAACACCGGAAGCCTTCGCCCGGCCCGTCCACTGCCACCAGGAGGTGACATTATCGGTGCTGAACCAGCAGGGGGGAGACAAGGAGGCGGACGGGGCGGACGTGGGGGAGATGGCGGATCGCTTCGGGCAGATGCATTCTCTTTTAAGCTTCCGAATGGCGCTTCAGTTCCGTGCTACGCGCCACCGTATGGAGCAGTGGTGGCCGTCGATGTCAACAAGGGCGAAATTGCCTGGACCACAACACTCGGCGTTAACGAGTCTCTTGCCAGCCTTGGCGACGTTGGGCTCAAGTCGGGCACTCGCAACCTGGGCGGGAGTCTCGCTACCGCGAGTGGGCTTGTTTTCATCGGAGCAACCAATGACCAGCGTTTTCGCGCATTCGATGCCAAAACTGGAAAAGAACTCTGGGTGACTGAATTGCCGGCTGGTGGTCATGCCACACCGATGACGTATATGGGAAAGGACGGCGCGCAATATGTGGTAATCGCGGCGTCCGGTGGTACGGCCATCGGCGTAGGGCTCCCGATTTCAGACGCTCTGATTGCATATCGGCTGCCAAAGTAATGCGGACTGCCATTCAGGTTCTTCTAGTCCTGTTCTCGAGCGCAGCCGCTTGGGCTCAAGGCCGCGGCCCCCGGTACGTCGAACCGACGCCGGTCAACTTTCAAGAACACACGGGCTGGCAATCGATGTTTGATGGCGAGAGCCTCAAAGGGTGGGATGGTCCCACTGATGTATGGCGGGCCGAAAACGGCGAGATCGTGGCTCGATCGAGTGCGATTAACCCCACCGGAACGACTTACCTGATCTGGGATGGTGGCCAACCCGCCGATTTCGAGTTCAAAGCCGAAATAAAGCTGGACGGCCCGGGCTCGAATAGCGGGATTCAATTCCGCGCCACCAAGGTCGGAGAAGTAGGCGATCGGAAGTATTCGAAGTGGGATTTGCGCGGCTATCAGGCCGATTTCGACCTGTTGAACGCCAACACGGGAGCACTCATCGAATGTTGCGCCGGAAGCCACCGCGGCGTCCCTCCACGCCCTGACCGTGCGTTTCGCGGCCAAGTGGTTCGCGCCGCGATGACCAATGATGAGAAACCATCTCTGATTGGCACGATCGGCGATCCTGAGCAACTGAAAAGTCGCATCAAGGTCGGCGACTGGAATCAGATCCACTTGATCGCACGGGGCCGTACGATGATGTACTTCATCCACGAGTACTTGATGTCAGTATTCGTGGACGATCACCCCACAATGTACGTGGATCATGGTTTTCTTGCCGTGCAACTCGAAGGGCGGGGAGATATCGCCGTGCACTTTCGCAATCTATGGCTGAAAAATCTGTTTTAAAGGACGACTTCGAATGAGAGTGAGGGCCCGCCTTCTCGTTGCCATCCTGCTTGTTATAGCCGGCACCGCCTTTGGTCAAAGCGGCCGTGGAGGCCGACAAGGCGCGGTGCAAACGCCACCCTCACTGGAAGAACTACCCGTAATTGGGATCGCAAATGTCACGTTCAAGGTCACGGATCTCGATAAGGCGCGCAATTATTACGAGAAGATTCTCGGTTTTGCGGAGGCCTTCGATTTAAAAGATCATTCAGGCAAGGTGAGCTCTGCCTACTTCAAAGTGAATGATGACCAGTACATTGAAATCATCCCGTCACTTAAACCGGGCGAGCTCAATCGGGAAGAGCGCGTTGTATTTCAAAGCATCGATCTCGAGAAGCTGCATGCCCTTTACGAATCCCGCGGCATAAATCCTAGCAAGATTCAGAAGGGACCGGATGGCAATCCGGTTTTTCGCGTTGTTGGTCCTGAAGGCAACAACCTCGATTTCCTCCAATACAGCGAAGATTCCGAGCAGGAAAAGGTGCGCGGAAGGTTTCTGAATTCGGACCGAATTTCGACACATTTGTGGCATGTAGGCGTCATGACGAGGGATGCTGCGGCCTCGGGGCCGTTTTATCGGGAAAAGCTCGGCTTCGCAAACCTTCGGTTCGGAACTCGCGGCGAATACTTGGAAGCACCGGGCAGAGATTCGAATACCGAGACGAAGCCCCCACTTGCGGACACGCCGGCCACGCACAATCAATATGAGAGCGAGCAATGGGGAGCGGTAAACCATATCGGAATCGAAGTCGCTGACATGCGAGCCGCCCGCGATCTGCTGCAGAAACGTGGCGGCTATGATGATCTGCGCGTTCGCGCGCATGTGGGAAACAACCGCCACTGGCTTATGTTTCTCTTCGATCCGGCAGGAACACGGACCGAGATTGTGGAAAGTGCGACTCAACAAGATCTGCCGCCGATGACCGTGATGGCTCCAGGTGCACCGGCGCCGCCGATTCTGCCGACGACGCCCGGCATCTTGCCCTGGCCTCCGAGTTCCCCAAGGAGGTAGATGATGCGGATGGTCACAAACAAATCGATGACTACTCGGCGTGATGTGTTGAAGGGCCTTGCAGCCGCATCTTGGCTTAGCAGCGCGGCACTTGCCCAACAGCGCGGAAGCCGCTCGAGGCCTCAAGTGGATGGAGTACTGACGCCATCGCCGACCACCGTTCCCGGCGGGAAGCCGCTGCTGACACTTTATTCCATCTCCCTGGAGTGGGCTGATTATGACGAGGCAGCCGACACCGCCGCCGAAGCCGGTTGGCCCGCGATCGGATGGACTGTGCGGGGCGGAGGCCATGTTCTTCCTGAGAACGTTGTGCGCGACTTGCCCAAGGCTGTTGCTGCCGCGAAGAAAGCCGGCCTGCAAGTGCCAATCATTATTACTCCGATACGAGACGCCACTGTACCGTATGCCGAAGCCTATCTCGACACAATGAGTAAGCTCGGCCTTCGCTATTATCAGGCTCCGACACTAGCGCAATACGACTATACAAAGGACCTTCAGCCCCAACTCGAAGTCTGGAAGCCTCGCATCGAACAACTCGCAAAGCTGAATGAAAAGTACGGTACGACGGCCGTCTACCACGTCGAAGGCGGCGCCGGAAATATCGGCGGGGGCGCATGGGACCTCTGGCTTTTAGTGAAGGATTTCGATACGAGGTACGTCGGGATGGACTTGGATCTCGGCCATGCCACCATGAAAGGCGGGCCCGAAGTATGGGAGATCATACGGTTCGCTCACAAGAACATTCTGTCGATCGCGAGCAAGGATATCCGCTGGGCGAAGAAAACAGATACACCCCAAGGTCCGCGCCGTTCCGACCCTGGTGAAGACTGGCCATGGACGGCTGAGTACGTGGTGCCAGGTACGGGAATGGTGAATTTCAAAGCCGCGTTCGAGTACATGAAGGCCATCGGGTTTGCCGGGTCCTTCCTCCACTACACCGAGTATTTCGTCAGCGTGCCCGGTGCCAAGCAGCCGGTCAGCCTCCTGAGGCCAAACGTCCCGAAGGAAGTGCCAAAGGAGCTGTACATCAGCAGCCTGCGACGGGACTACGAGTTTTACAAGAAACTGCTTGCACAGGCCGGATCCTAGCCCCGGGATTTTCGGTCAGACGCAGGCTTTAAACACACGGCAGAAATTACCGCCGGCAATCTTGCCGCACTCTTCTGGAGTGAAGCCCTGCCTCAGCATCTCGCCAATAACCGTGTACATCATGCCCTCCCTCTGAGCTGGCCAGATGTGATTGATCCCCTCAATCGCCCAATCCATGCCGATCCCCACGTGATCCGCGCCAATCACGTCCACCATTTCACGGAGCCCCTGGACATATTTCTCGGCGCTCGGGAACAGGTGCCAAATTCCGACTACGCCGCCGGCATCGGCAACGGCTTTGGCGTGTTCGGGCTTCACCTGCCGGGCCTGCATAGTTGGTAACCCGCCACGGAAATTCTCGGCCCAGAATGTCCCTTGAGCTTTGGAGCCGAAGAGGGAGGTATGAGAAAGCACCACGGGCTTCGCGGAGGTCTTAATGACGCCCTTTACCATGTCGAAGGTGCCGTGCGCGGTGTCCACGACGATGCCGAGGCTGTTGCACCCTCTGACCACTTCCTCGCCGAAACGGCTGAGGCCATTATGGATTACCGGGCCGATCTGAAAATCGGCGATATCGTTCACTGCGTAGTGCACCAGCTGAAGCTTTCGAAGACCGCGCTTATACGCTCCGTCGAGGCGCTCGAGATGGCCTTTCTCCAGGAAATCAGCGCCTTCTGAATCCTGAATGAAAACCGACTTGTTTTCCCTTTGGGCCGTTTCCAAATCGCTATACTTCAGGACACGCGCAATTCCGTACTTCGCCACCATGGCATCGATTTTGTCTTCATAACTGAGGTGCTCCTGAAACATTTCTCCCGGCCTTGGATCGCGGATCAGATTCGAGCGAGTTCCCGGCGCGGCTGCGCCGGCGCCCACACCCATCAATTTCCCGTCCGGCGCGTACGTTAAGCAGATCGCGCTGTCTCCCGCGCGCCGCATCGCTTCAACAATGTTCGCGTCCCGTTCCGAAGGAGCATCCCCGCGGCTGGCTTTGGGGGTACGTTTAGGAGCTTGCTTCGGGGAGGTAATCGACGGTTGCGGTGGTGTATTCGAACCGATGCCGCCGTGGTTGTGCATATCGACAGTGATTGTCTTCGCTAGAATCTGTTTAATTCGGGCATCCGTTTCGGCGCCATACGATCTCGAGCCTCCGGCCAGAATGGTTCCATTTGCAGCCAGCCTCCACAGAAACCCCCGTCGGGAATCTCCTGCCGATTGCGGCCTTCTTCCGCTGCGCGTGACACCTTTAAATATCTGGGGCATCATTCACTCATAGGTCGATTGATCATGTTCCCGTGGGCCAGTGTAGCCGTAAGCCTGGGCGAGCGGAGAGATGTTAACGGTATCGATACGGTAGCGGCCGCTCGGCTGCTCGGTCCTGCCGTCACAAGCTTCGTCCGCCTCTCTCACTGCTTTTGCAAGCATGCAGCGCGACTGTTTCAGCTCTCGCCAGAGCCTCTTTCAAGCAACTGGTCCATGATTCCTCGGCGGAAACGGAAGTTCGTGCGCTTCAGATGATTGAATGCTTCAGCGAGGTCGAGAAGGCGACGCTCCCCCGCCAAGCTGAGGACACCCAGGGTTCCGGTCACCGCGAATCCCTCCCGCCGCGCAGCGATCACCCCTTCACGATCGTCCATCAGCAAGAGATCGGCTCGAAGCTCGATGGCTAGGGAAATGGCGGCAGCTTCTCCTGCGTCAAGTGCAGTGGGGCCCTTGGCCATCGGTTGCTCGCCGCGGGCTGTGCGCACATCCAGCCAGGCGGGAGGGTCGGCGATCCACTCGCGTACGGGAGACGGCGAGCCAATATCGGCCAATTCATCTCTCACTGCAGATGGAGCGATCACTGTGCCGAACAAAGTCGGCAAAATGTTGATCTGCCCAATGAGCAAGAGCGATAACTAACACCGCTCAGAACCCGAGTCGGCGGAGATCCTCGCGCTCGTGCTGAAAATCTTCGATGGCGTAATCGGTCCAAACATCATGAGCCTTCAGAAACCCATCGAGCTCGTAACGCGTAGTAAACCCTAAAAGCCGGCGCAGGTCGGCCTTGCCGATACGGCCGCGCTTGTATTCCTCCAGGGCGAAAGCTTCCAAAGCGCGACGGGAGAAGTCACCTCCAGCGCCGAGTCGAGCTGCGAGGTCATCCGGGATATGCACCGTTACGTCCATACGGCTCCGCTCTCAGTTTACCCTTGAAAAAGAGACCGTGGCAAAACCGTGACAAAACCCCGCATGTTGAACCCACTTGGGATGCTTCTGAGCGAAAAGCAGATTCCCCAAGTTATTGAAAACCTTGAAAGTGGAGATAAGCGAAAAGAAGCTTTGGAGCGGACCGTTATGCGCCCAAGGCAGGTGCGCTATCAGGCTGCGCTACGCCCCGACATTTGAAGCTTCCTTGATTTTAGACCACTTCCAGTACTTGCGCGCATATCACGGCAGATTCGCTTAAAACGCATTCCGCCGCCATGCCATTCGGGAACGTCTCCGCCCTGACCGGCTGGCATACTACGAATCAGAACCCGGTATGATGGAACTCTTCAGGAGGCCTTGAGCAATGCCCGGCCATGCCGAAGTTGGCCATGCCCTCGCGTTTGTGGAGCGGCACGGGTACGCTTTGCTGTTCTTCTGGGTGCTCGCCGAGCAAAGCGCGATTCCGCTGCCGTCCGTGCCGATGCTGATTGCCGCCGGAGCCCTCATTCGCGCCGGACGCCTGCATCCTTTAACTAGTGTGGCATGCTGCGTCGTCGCCGCTTTAGCAGGCGACACCCTCTGGTTTGAGCTCGGGAGGCGTCGCGGGCGGCAGGTGCTCCGGGTTCTGTGCCGGGTCTCGCTGGAGCCGGACTCTTGCGTCCGCCAAACGGAGAACGCGTTCGTTAAATATGGTCTGCGCGCTCTGCTGGTGTCGAAATTCATTCCGGGGCTGAACGCGGTCGCCGCGCCCCTGGCGGGCAATTCGCGGACCTCGTACCGGCGATTTGCGCTATTCGATGGCGCCGGCGCCCTGATCTGGAGCGGATCTTATCTCTTCCTCGGTTATATCTTCAGCGAGCAATTGGAGAGCATTGTGGGCTATGCGTCCCGCATGGGAGGGAGCCTGTTCCTGCTGGTGGCGGCGTTCGCTGCCGGGTGGATCGGATGGAAATTCATCCAAAGACGCCGGTTTCTTCACCAGTTAAAGGTCGCTCGAATTACACCCGCGGAACTACAGGATCGGTTGGAGACCGGAGAGGATCTTTTTATCGTCGATCTTCGTAGCGGTCTCACGGGAGAACCTGACCTCATACCCGGAGCCGTAAGAATCTCCCCCGAAGAGTTGGCGTCGCGTGTGCAAGAGGTTCCCCGAGACCGGGAG
>CAYMHP010000229.1:0-10403 GCA_964390225.1 uncultured Solibacteraceae bacterium | reverse complement strand
TCATGGACAACAGCGAGAAGCTTCACGTGACTGAGCGCTTCCAGCGCACCGCTCCCGACTATGTCACCTGGAATGTGACGTTCGACGATCCGGACACTTGGGTGAAACCATGGACCGTCGAGATCCCGCTGCGGCACACAGACGACCCGCTGATCGAATACGCCTGCCATGAAGGCAACTACGGAATGCAGGGCATTCTTGCCGGAGCCCGCGCCGCCGATGCCGCCGAGACGGCGGCAAGAACCGGGCCCGGGTCGAAGTAGTCCGAAAGCACGATCTTGAACCCCGCTTGGCAACGGGATCTTACGGGTGTAGAATCTCGGGCCAAGGGAGGACTTCGTCATGTCCGGTTTTACCCCTTTGAACGTAACGTTGATCCTCTGGGGGATCATTACTGCTGTCCTGGCCGTCCTGCTGATTTATCGTTCCCTAATCTCTATGAAGGAAGATGATCAGCTCTTCCTCGATTCAGCCGCTTCCAACCTCGAACGAGAGCAACAGGAGGTTCGGCTGCGCCTGGACCGGGTGACGCCTTACGCGAAAGTTCTGGGTATCGCATCGGGATTGCTGCTGGTGACGAGCGCGGGACTCTGGGTGTATGAACAGCTCACGCGCTCCGCATTAGTTCCGTAAGACCGGTCGCCACATTCTTCGTCTGCGCGAGTAGCGCAGGCTCTGCGCCGCCGAGGTTCGGTGTGTGTCAGTTCGCCACTTGCGTCGGTTCCGGCTGAGCCACTGCGGGAGCGGCGGCGACGGGCGCGCGCTGCAAAGCGAGGTACCCGCTCGCGACGACGATGAGGAACATGGTGAGCACCTCGCTATCTCCGAGGTTATGCTCGAATAGGCCCTCCACCAGCGTCGCTATCAAAACAGCAATGCCGCCATGCAGCAGGAATTTCGCATCGCTGCGGCCCGGCGGCAACCCGCGCGCGGCGCGCCAGAAGTCCACCAAGATTTTCGCGAGCATCCACATCAGGAACAACATTGTGGGAATCCCGCGCTCCGCCGCGAACTGCAGATAGATGTTGTGCAGGTGGCCGTACCAGCCTTCCGGCAGCGGCCGCGGCGCATCGGCCGGCACGTACTCGTTGAAGTGCAGTTTCACTCCCTCAGGCCCCACTCCCAGCAGCGGATGTTTCTCGATCATGTTCACCCCCGTGCGCCAGGTGACGATACGGTGCTCGTTCGAGTCCACGCCCTCCCTGGGATGGATCAACGAGGTAACCCGTTCGCGAACCGAGCTGGGCGCGAGGACGAAAGCGAGAGCCGCGACGGCCGGAAGCAGCGCGACCACCCACCTGCGCCAGAACCAAACGAGATAGATTACGGCCGCCGCGCTCGCCAGCCAGATGCCCCGCGTGAATCCCAGCACGATCGCCACCGATATCAGAGCGGCGCAGAGCAGCCAAACCCAGCCGCGTCGAAACGGCGCCGGCGCGAAAAACAAAAAAGCCGCCAGCATGATAAACGCAAACATCTCCTGCGCGGAAAAGGTCATCCAGTGGCCCATGAAGCCGGTGATTCGTTCGGCGATGTAATAGTCGTAGAAGTTCCGGCCAAGCGTGTGCGCCTCCGTCACTTTGCCGGCAAACTGCACCAGCCCGCGCACCGCGATCAAGCCCCCGATAGCCGCCCAGCCCAGAAACAGACTTCGGATCAGGACGAGGTTCTGGAGGGTGGAGAACACGACCAGCAGCGCGAGAAACACAAAAAACTTTCGAATCGCCGGAATGCCGGCCGCCGCTTCACCCGAAAAGGCCAGCGAGAGTAGCGTCCCGATGCAAAACAGCGCGAGTGGGAGCTTGATTGGCGGCCACCGCAGTTTCTCACCGGATGCGAGTAGCGCCGCCACCGCAAGAGCCAGAAGAATCTGGGAAACCGCGATCGACAGCAGAATAGACACTGCCGATCCGAACGTCAGCCACCGCGCTCCGCGCGTCAGGATTGATTCCGGCTCAGGCATATCTTCAGCCCGCTTGCGAGAGGCGCGGGTCCAGCACCCAGTATGACAAACCGGCCGTAGACCACGCCGATTAAGAGGTGAGGCCGGCGATCCAATCGAGGATCAAATGGTCTGCCCAAAACCGATGCGGCTTCCGGCCCAGGAAGCCCAGGTGGCCGCCGTAGTCCGTCAGCACGAGTTCGATTCGCGGATTCCGGCGCGTGACTTCCGCGCCGAAGCTCTCGAACGGCACCAGTGTATCGTCCCTCGACTGCAGAAGCAGGGCCGGGATGCGAATACTCTCCACGTATCGGATCGCGGATTGCGTGCGGTAATAATTCGCCGCGTCGCGGAAACCAAACGACGGGGCCGTGATCCGTTCGTCGATGTCCATGATGGAGCGGGCTCCGGCGAAGTGCGTGCGCGTGTACCTGCCCGTAGCGCAGAGCCGCGACCGCATCTGCCCCACGAAGCGGCGCTCATAAATGCGGTTTTCCCTGTCGGCGATGCGCCGCGCGCTCGCCGCCAGGTCGAGCGGCGCCGAAACCGCGCAAACACCCCGAACTAAGGGCGAGGCGCCCTCACCCAGTTCGCCGGTGAGCTTCAGGACCACGTTGCCGCCCAACGAGAACCCGACCAAAAATACCGGCCCGCGGCCTTCATCGGCTAGCATCCGCAGCACGCATGCGAGGTCGCTGGTCAGGCCCGCATGATAGAGCGTGGAACAAAGGTGTTCGGTTCCCCCGCAAGTGCGCATGTGGAAGCGATGTGCGGCAAATCCGGCACGCAGCGCGGCGCCGCTCAAGCTGCGGATGTATCCGGCCCCGCCTGAGCCTTCCAGGCCATGCACCATCACAATCTCTCCCGCCGCCTGTCCATCCGGCCGTTGCGATTCCACCAGCACCTGCACCTCGGGTTCGGTCCGGTAGAGCCGTCGCCGCAGGGGAAACCGGCGCTCCTCGCCGTCGCGCATCCAGAGATGTGCAGCGATAGTCTGCAGATGAGGATTCCGGAAAAGAGGCTGGAACGGGATCATGCGAGCGTAGCCCTAAGACTCTTCGAGACGATTCTCCAGGATCATCGAAGGCTGGAAACCCTCTACCTTCAAGTAGGCAGCCGCGGCCATCTCCAGCGCTTTCTTCGGAACCAATCCGATGATCTCGCTGCCCGCCACCGCGACGCCATACTGCGCCGCCTCGGCGCGGACGGCTTCAAATGCTTCGTGAACGGGCGTCTGTTCGAAATCGGTAAGGTTCATCGAGACCTGCGCCTGGTTGCGCGAGGCCAGCGGCACGCCCATCGCCTTCACGCACGGCATCCCGCCGGAAGACTGGCGAATTTTACGTGCAATCTTGCGCGCGATCTCCACGTCCGGTGTGTCCAGGTTGACGTTAAACGCGATCAGAAATTTGCGCGCCCCCACCACCACCGCTCCCGCTGACGGGTGCAGGGCCGGCCCGCCGAAGTCAGGGCGGCGCTCTGCGTTTGTCAACACTTCTTGGCTCAACCCTTCAAAATTCCCGCGCCGTACGTCCGCCAGATTTCGGCATTGCGCGCGAAGCGCCGCCGCTTCGTAAAGATAAACGGGAACGCCCAATTCTTCCCAGATCCGCCGCGCGGTTTTCTGAGCAATGCGCGCGCAATCTTCCAGGCTGATACCTTTGACCGGAACGAAAGGGACCACGTCGGCCGCTCCGATGCGCGGATGCACTCCCGTGTGGATGCGCAGGTCGATGCGCGCCACGGCTTCGCGGACGGCTCGGAATGCGGCCTCGCCCACCACCTCCGCCGACGCCGCAAAGGTGATCACCGAGCGATTGTGATCCGGGTCGGAGGTGCGGTCGAGTACCGTCGCTCCCGCCGAGCGGACCGCGGCCGCGATGGCATCGATGGTCGCCGGTTGGCGTCCTTCGGAGAAGTTGGGCACGCATTCCACAAGCGTCTCGCGCATCTGTCCTATCGTAATCCCGGACGCCTCACCAGGCCGGCAGCCGCTCCAAAGGCCGCGGGGTGACTTCGCCTTCCTCGTATATGATTTGTCCGCCCTTCATCGTCATGTAGACCAGGTTCATGCCGAACTGCTGAGCCAGGTCGCGGTAATCGGAAACATTCATGATCACCAGATCAGCCGATTTGCCGACTTCGAGAGAGCCGGTGTTGGCGGCGCGGGCGAGCGCATGCGCGCCGTTGATGGTGGCGGCCGAGATCGCCTCCTCCGGCGTCATTCCCATTCGTGAGCAGGCTAGCATGATGACCGTCTGCATGCTCAGCGCCGGGGTCTGATACGGATTGAAATTGGTGGCCAGCGCGACTGCGGCCCCCCCTTCGATGAGCATGCGGGCCGGCGCGTATCTCACGTTGCGGTGGAAGGATGCAGAAGGGAGCAGAGTCGCAATCGTCGCCGATTTTCCAAGCCACTCCGCCTCCACGCGCGTGACATATTCCAGGTGGTCGACGCTCACCGCCCGATGTTCCAGCGCGAACGCGACTGCATCGCCCGAGAAAACGCCGTCTGCATGAACTTTCAGCCGAAATCCCAACACCGATGCTACTTCGACAGAACGCCGCACAATTCGACCGGGCACCGCCTCGTCTTCCCAGGCGACATCGACAAACTCGGCGAGCCGCCGGCGCCTGATTTTCGCGAGAAGATCGGTCGTGGACTTCTCGTGTAAGGCCGCATCACTCGCGAACTTTGCCGGCAGTTCCCGTGGGACACGCAGCAAGACTGTCCGGATCACGTCTACGGGCTTAGGGTCAAGCCGCGATAGCGCGCGCAGCATCTTCAATTCGATGCGAGGATCTGCTCCCGAACCGGTCTTCACCTCCACCGTCGTGGTACCGTGGCGGGCCATAGCCTCCAGATGGACACGCGCTCGGATCTCCAGGCGCATGGCGGAAATCGTGCGCATCGCATTAGAAATCGCCAGTTGCCTCAGAGGAATCACCCCCGGCGGTGGGAATAATAGATGGGTATGGCTATCCACGAAGCCCGGCAGCACGACGCGGCCCGCAGCGCTCACCTCGATGGCATCGCGGGCTTCTTTGAGGTTCTCGATTCGGCGAGTGAGTCCGACTTGTTCCAAAATCCCGTCGCGCACCAGCAAAGAACCGTCGTGAATCACACCAATTTCGTTCAGCGCAGATCCTCTGCGTGGATCTTCGGAACCTCGCAATGTGACCAGCTGACGCGCACCCCGGATGAAAATAGCTGCCGTTGCGAACCCCTTAAACAGTGTACCGTCAGTACTATAGCCGCTAGGCCATGAACCGCAAGCTAAGAAAAACGGCGGCCGGCGGGCCGGGTCCGCTAAAGACCTTGGAACGAGTGTTTTCCAAAGCCGGGGTCGGCTCGCGGACGGAAGCGCGAAGTTGGATCGGGGCGGGACGAGTGCGTGTGAACGGCCGGCTGGTACAGGATCCGGATCACTGGGTCGACCTGAAAAAAGACCGTGTCACCCTGGACGGCAAACCCCTGCAGCGTGCAACCAAAACCTATGTCGTGCTTTACAAGCCAAAGGGCTATGTGACGACGTACCGGGACCCGGAGGGGCGGCCGACCGTCTATGACCTCATAAAGGACGTCGGGACATGGGTGGTCCCCGTTGGGCGCCTCGACCTGGACACCAGCGGGCTACTTCTATTCACGAACGACACCGATTTCGCCGAACAGCTCATGAATCCCCAGCATGAGGTGCCGAAAACATACCAGGTGAAGGCGGCAAGCCGCTTAACGGACGAGCAGTTGGAGCAACTTCGCGGTGGCCTTGAACTCTCTGACGGGCCTACACGCCCGGCCGTCGTCACCCGTTTGCGCGACGGCGCAAAACACACCGTGCTCGAAATCATTATTAGGGAGGGACGTAACCGTCAGATTCGACGGATGCTCGAGGCGGTCGGCAGCAAGGTGCTTAAACTGGTGCGCACGGCTATTGGCCCGTTGCGCATCGGTGAGCTGCCGATCGGAAAATGGCGTGCTCTCGACCCTGCCGAGATCCGCGCGTTGGGTGGGAAGGCTAAGAAGGCGGGTTAATCGAGGAAATACCGTATGCCGGCGAAGGCGCCCACCATGTTTCCCTTCATGTAGTAATCGCGTTGCACCGAGGTTTTGAAATGAAAGCCTCTTCCTCCGACACGGAGTTCCAGTTTGCCGACCCGATAGGCCGCCGAAGCGTTGGCGTCCCAGAGACCGGTGTGGCTGGGAATCGCGAATCCGGAAGCATTCGCCTCGAGCCGGAAGTTCCGTGAGACATACTCGGCGACGCCGATGCCGAGCGCGGGCGAGATGAACCACTTCGAGCCGCTGACACCCCCACTCGAATTCAGCGGAGTATCGAAAGCCGATTTTATGGAGGTATATTGCACCTGCCAAAGGGTTTTGAGGCGAAAACGCCGGCTCCGTACCGGAAAAGGCCACGTCAGGAACTCGTAGGAGAACTTTACATTCTGCAAGTGATAGCTGGTGGAGAGGTAATCTCCCGCTACGAAACCGCCGCTCCAGAGGTTCAGGTCGGTTGGCGCGGTGAAATTTCCGGCAGCATTCGCGCGGAAATAGGAGATCCGCATGGCGTTGTGCCCGCCTCCGGGTATGGTGATCTCGGCGCCCGGCGCAACTTTCGGCTTACCCTGGAGGTCGAGCCGGGCCAGGGTGGTGCTGGTGGTCGCCTTGCCTTTATCGAAGACGGGCTGCCCGGTCGGGAACCAGGCGGTGAGCCCCACCGAGATCTTTCCTTCGTCTGGCATGAAGACGTCGGGCGGCCGGGGCGGCAGCGGAGGCGGTTGCTGCGTGACCGGGCCCTGAGGGGGCTGAGGGGGCGTTTCCTGAGCCGGTTGCTGTTGGGCGCGACCCCATGAACCGCAGATGGTCAGCAGGCACACACAGAGAAAGCCATCGAAAAGACGCTTCACTAAATCCTCATAGAGTTCCGAGCGGCCGGAGACGCCCGGACAGACCCCTACTTCCCGGTCGTGAGCTCGGCCACCTTCAAATGTTTGCTGCCCTTCTATTTTGCCTTAGTTCAAGCGGATGCGGACACAACCTTTTGCACGTGTTTTCCGGAAGAAAGCGGCCGGCTCGCGAGTCTAAAGGTATGGCAGCGGGTCCGGGACTATTCGCAGCGGAGTCGAATGCTCAAAAAAGGTCCAAAATATCTGAATATCCCGCTAGCCTTTCGGGTTATACTGTAGTTTCAGAGGGATGGTATGGCTAGATACGGAAAGTTCGCCGCGCTGATTGTCGTTGTGATCGGCACCCTGGTATGGCTGGCTACCGCCGGGATGAACGAAACCAAGACATACTACAAGACCATCGGGGAGCTGAGCCAGATGGGCGACCAGGCGTACGGGAAACGGCTCCGGGTCGGCGGCGATGTCGAGGCCGGCTCCATCCATCGCGTCGGCAACGAAGTGCAATTCGTGATCACCCAGGACAAGCGCCAGTTGAAGGTTGCCTACACCGGTAGCGAACCCCTCCCCGATACCTTCAAAGACGGCGCGCAAGCTCTGGCTGATGGAAAGCTCGACAAAGACGGCGTCTTCCGTACGGCGAAGATTCAGGCCAAATGCGCGTCCAAATATGAGGCCAAGCCGGGCCAATTAGCGCCAGGGACTGCTCCCAACATCAACAGCAGCAAGTCGAGCATTTAGCAATCGCAGAGGGGTGATATGGAAAATCTGGGTTCGCTGGCCATTCTGCTGGCCTTTTGTGTGGCCGTCTATGCGGTGCTGGCTTCCGTCGTCGGCCGCATTAAGCACAAGCCTTTCTTAGTCGTTAGCGGCGAACGAGCAGTCTACTCGATTTGGGCGTTGATCACGCTGGCCACCGCACTCCTGGTCTACGCCATCATGACCGGCGATTTCCGTTTCGCGTATGTCGCCGAGCACAGCAACAAGGCGATGCCGCTGTTCTACAAGTTCACGGCATTGTGGGGCGGACAGGAAGGCTCGCTACTCTTCTGGAGCTGGTTGCTTTCGACTTATGCGGCGGTTGTCGCGTTCACTAACCGGCGCAAACACCGCGACTTCATGCCATACGTGCTGGGCGTGCTCGGGACGGTCCAGACTTTCTTCCTCATTCTGAACAATTTCGTCGCAAACCCGTTCCAGATGCTGGCGCAGGACAAGCTGATTGTCGCGGTGCCGGACGGCAACGGGCTGAGCCCGCTTCTGCAGTATCCGGCAATGGCGATCCATCCGCCGATGCTCTACCTGGGCTATGTCGGGTTCGCGGTGCCGTTCGCGTTCGCGATCGGGTCGTTGATCACGCGGCAGCCCGGTGAAGCCTGGATCCATACGACGCGCCGCTGGACACTGGTGACGTGGCTCTTTCAAAGTTGCGGCGTCATGCTGGGCGCCGCTTGGGCATACCATGTGCTCGGTTGGGGCGGCTACTGGGGTTGGGATCCGGTGGAAAACGCATCGCTGCTCCCCTGGTTGAGCGGTACGGCCTTTCTGCACTCGGTGATGATGCAGGAGAAGAAAGGCATGATGAAGGTCTGGAACATGGTGCTGGTATCAGCCACGTTCTTTCTCTGCATTCTGGGAACCTTCCTCACGCGCTCCGGAGTAGTGCAATCGGTGCACGCCTTCGCGCGATCGGAGATCGGAAAATATTTCGTCAGCTTCCTCGCGTTAGGAATCGCGGCGACCACCTACCTGATTCTGGACCGCCTGGAATACCTGAAGAGCGAGTCGCAACTGGAGAGCGTGGTTTCGCGCGAGTCGAGCTTCCTGTTCAATAACCTGATCCTGCTGGCGAGTTGCTTCGCAGTGCTGTGGGGCACGCTGTTCCCGGTGATATCGGAGTACGCCACCGGCGACAAGATTTCGCTCGACGCGGATTGGTACAACCGCCTGATGGTCCCGATCGGTTTGTTTCTGCTGTTCCTCACGGGTGTGGGTCCGCTGTTTGCCTGGCGCCGCACCTCGGTCGACAGCCTGCGCCGCAATTTCCAATGGCCCGGTATTGCCTCGCTGGTCCTGGTGGGCGCGCTATTCGCCGCCGGCGTGCGCCATTTCTACGCGCTCATCTCGTTCGGCTTCTGCCTGTTTGTCGCTCTGACAGTGATCATCGAGTTTTACAAGGGCGGGAAGTCGATCGCCGCGAAGAATGAAATGAACCTGGTGCGCGCGATGATCGAGCTGACACATCGCAACACGAGGCGCTACGGCGGGTACCTGGTCCACATGGGAATCGTACTGATGTTCATCGGCTTCACCGGCCACGCATTCAACCAGAGCGAGGTGAAGGAACTGAACAACGGCGACACCATGCGGGTGGGCAGCTACGATCTGAAGATGGTCAACCTGCAGCAGGGCGGCAATTCAAATTACGAATGGCACCGCGCCACCATGCGGGTGACGAAGAACGGCGAGTTCCTCGGATTCCTCGAGCCGGAGAAGCGATTCTATATTGCCAGCAAACAGGGCACGTCGGAAGTTGGCATCCGCCAGCGGCCGAACGAGGACCTATACCTGAACTTTGCCGGCATGTCGGACGACAACCAGCGGGCGGTGATTCAGGCTTACGTCTTCCCGCTCGTCTCGTGGATTTGGGTGGGCGGGCTGGTGCTGATCGGCGGCACTTTCATCTGCCTGGTTCCGAGCAAGATCAAATTGCAGTACGCCCGCACGGAAGTAGTGGGCATCACAAGGAAACATGCAACGATTCAAAAGTAGCTTGCTGCTGCTGATTCTGGCGGCGGCGGCCCTGGCGCAAACGGCCTCGGAAAAACCGAGCAACGATGTGCGCCGGGTAGGTGCGCGCTTGCAGTGCCAGTGCGGCTGCAAGGACTCGGTCGCAACCTGCAGCATGCTCGAGTGCAGTTTCTCGAAGCCGGCCAAAGAACGAATCGCCAAGATGCAGGCCGTGGCCATGTCCGATGAGCAAATCATCAAGGCGTTCATTCAGGATTACGGCATGGGTGTGTACCTGGCGCCCCCGAGCGCGTTTGGCTGGATCGTTCCCTATGTATCGATCGGCGTCGGACTGGTGATCATCTGGCTATTTCTGAAGAAATACCGCCGGCCCAAGCCGCTCGCCGAGATCGGGCCCATGGAACTGGACGACCCGGCGCTAGAGAAGTACAAAGACCAAATCGAGAAGGATTTAGCCAAATTAGAGTAGGGCCGGATGCGTCCGGCCTGCCCGGTGTTTGATTGATCATCGTCATTACCTGCGTCATTGCGATCGCCGTCATCGCGTTTATTCTGAGCGTTAGGCCGAAGGACCTGCCGGAACCTGAGCCGGAATCGCCGTTCCATCACCTGGACGAGCGAAAGGCCGCAATCTATGAGAATCTGCGCGACCTGCAGTTCGAATATCGCTTAGGCAAGCTTTCGGATGAGGATTATCAGAGCACCAAGCGCGATCTGCAAAAGGAGCTGGCGGGGGTGCTGGCGGAAGTGGACCAGCTGAAGCTGCAACTTGGGATGAACGGCGCCGCGCCGCCGCCTCCGGCAC
>CAYMHP010000228.1:0-10539 GCA_964390225.1 uncultured Solibacteraceae bacterium | reverse complement strand
TTCTGCTCGGGGTCGAGGACTTCGAGCAGCGCCGACGCCGGGTCGCCGCGGAAGTCGCGGCCCAGCTTGTCTACCTCGTCCAGCATGAATACCGGATCGTTGGTTCCGGCGCGGCGCAGGGCCTGAATGATTTGGCCCGGCAGGGCTCCGATGTACGTGCGCCGATGTCCGCGGATTTCCGCTTCGTCGTGCATCCCGCCCATGGAAATGCGCGCGAACTTGCGTCCCAGCGCGCGGGCGATCGACTTGCCGAGCGAGGTCTTTCCGACGCCTGGGGGGCCCACGAAGCAGAGAATGGGCCCTTTTAAAACCGGCCGCAACTGTAGAACCGCCAGATAATCCAGGATACGGTCCTTCACCTTCTCCAGATCGTAATGATCTTCGTCGAGAATCTCGGCCGCGCGTTTTACGTCCACCTGCGCGCCGGAGGAATTGCTCCAGGGGAGCGTGGCCATCCATTCCAGGTACGTGCGGGTCACGCCGTATTCCGGCGATGCCGGCGACATCCGCTGGAGCCGGTTCAGCTCTCGCATGGCTTCGCCCTTCACCTCTTCCGGAATGCCGGCCGCTTCGAGCTTCTCCCGCAGCTCCTGGGCGTCCCGGTTGGAGTCATCCGCCTCGCCTAGCTCCTTCTGTATGGCCTTTAGCTGTTCCCGGAGATAGAACTCCCGCTGGCTCTGCGAAAGCTGCCCTTGCACCTGAGATTGAATGCGCCCGCGCAGTTCGATCAGTTCCAGTTCGCGGGTCAGGTGCCGGTGAATCTCATTTAAACGGCTCACTGCATCGGGATCCTCGAGCAACCGCTGGCGCTCGGCATGGCTCAAGGAGGGCAGGGTGGCCGCGATCCAGTCAGCGAGGCGTCCCGGTTCGGTGATGTGGGTAGCGGTGCTGACCAGATCGTCGGAGAGATTGGGCGATGCCGTGACGATCTGCTGGAACAGGCTGACGACGTTCTGCCGCAAGGCCTCGATTTCCGGCGTTATCTCAGGCTCGATGTCGGGTAACCGCTCGACCTTCGCCCTGAGAAACGGCTCGCGGGCCGTAAACTCGCGCGTCCGAATGCGCGTGACCCCTTCGCAAAACAGCAGCAGGTTGTCCTTCGGCACGCGAATGGCCTTGTGCAACATGCAAACTGTGCCCACCTCGTAAAGGTCCTCGGGAGTGGGGGTGTCCACGCGGGGATCGAGCTGGGAGACCACTGCAAGCGTCCGGTTCTCGCCGAGAGATTGCACGAGCGCTACCGAAGCCGGACGGCCCACAGTAATCGGCAGCATCGCGCCCGGAAACACCACGGTGTCGCGCACCGTGAGCACGGGCAGTTCTTCGAGGGGCTCCCCGTCAGCCGGCGCAGGCGGCTGGATCGCTTCTTCTTCGACGGCCATGGTCAGCTACCCACAGTGTACCCTGCGGTCAGCCGGCGAGAGCACTACGCGCCCTTCGGATAGCAGCCAAGCACACGCAACCAGTCCGCCAACTCCCCGAGGTGATTGAGCGCATTCCGCGCCGCGGGAGAATCCACCCGCCCGAGGAAATCGAGATAGAAAAGATACTCCCAAGGCTTGCCGCGCAACGGGCGCGATTCGATCTTGGTCAGGTTCAGGTCGCGCAGCGCGAAGGCGGCCAAGGCCCGGAAGAGCGCCCCCGGCAGGTTGCGCGTGCTGAACACCACGGAAGTCTTCCATTGTTCGTTCGCAACAGCGGCCCGCAGCCGCTGCCGTTTCACTTGTTCCGGATGACGCAGCAGAAAGAATCGCGTGAAGTTCTCGCGATTGTCTTCGATCGATTTTTTCACGATGTGGGCGCCGTAGATGTCCGCGGCTACCGACGAGGCAATCGCCGCCGCGTCGCTTAGCTTCTCTTCTGCGATCATTTTGACGCTACCGGCCGTGTCATAGAAGGAAATGCGTTCGATTTCCGGATTTTTTGAAAAGAAATTTAGACATTGATTGAGCGCCACGGGATGGGAAAACACCCGCCGAATCTGTGAAAACTTGATCCCCGGGAGCGCGATCAGGTTGTGGACGATGCGCACGCTGGTTTCGGCGGCAATGGTCAGGTCGAATGCCTGCAGGTGATCGTAATTCTCATGCACGGAACCGGCCAGCGTGTTCTCGATCGGCACCACGGCGCCCGAGACGCGTCTCTCTTTCAGGCTGCGGAAGACGTCTTCAAAGCGCGTGCACGGGACTACCGCGATGTCCGGGCCCAGCAGTTTCCTCGCCGCCTCCTCGCTGAACGCGCCTCGCTCTCCTTGGAATGCGATCTTCTCGGTTCGCTTTCCGCTCACTTCGCCCCTTCCCAGCGTGGCGCGTTCGGATCCGGCAGTCCGAGCAGGTCGAGCACCCGGCTGACGCTGTGATCGACGATATCCATCACCGTCTGCGGCTGATGGTAAAAGGCCGGAACGGGCGGCGCGATGATTGCGCCCATTTCGGCCAAACCGGTCATATTTCGCAAATGGCCCAGGTGCAGAGGCGTCTCGCGCACCATGAGAATCAGCTTGCGCCGCTCCTTCAGCGTCACATCGGCCGCCCGGATGAGCAGATTCGAGCTGATTCCATTGGCAATGGCGGACATCGTGTGAATCGAACAAGGGGCGATCACCATGGCATCGGTCACATAAGAACCGCTCGCCAGGCGGCTCGATATATCCTCTACGGGATATGAAAAATCGGCTAATCGCTTGACCTCCGCTGCGCTCCTGCCGGTCTCCAGGAAGAGCGTTCTTTCCCCCGATCGCGTAAGAATCAAATGGATTTCCGCCTTCTGCTCACGCAGTCTCTCCAAGGTCCGCAGGCCGTAGATCGACCCACTGGCCCCGGAGATTCCCACGACCACTGTCACGCGATTTCCTCGATGTCAAAAACGGCGTGTTCCGAATTCGGAACAAAAAACAAGAATTCCGATTGTACGGCTTTCCCCTTAGAGATATAATACCGATGCGTCTTAATGTGCGTGTTTGTAACGCTATCGAAAGGCGTTCGCACAGCGAGGATGATACCATGGACCGCGCGGGGGAGAAGCTCAGAAGGGCCCGGGAACGCTTGAAATTGACCTACCGCGAGGTGGAGGAGGCGAGTCAGCAGATCGCAGCCCGGCGCGGCACCCCCGAATTCCTCATTCCTTTGAGCCGGCTGGCGGACATCGAGAACCGCGGCACGGTGCCCACGGTTTTTCGCCTTTATTCGCTGTGCGCTATCTATCGGCTGGATTTACATGAAGTAATGCGCTGGTATGGCGTTCCGGCGGAGGAGTTAACCCACGAAGCGCTGCAACTCGGGCTCGATGAAACTCATATTTTCCCCCTTGCCGCAAATGGTCACGCCGAATTCCCTGTGTCGGACGACCATGAAATCGACTTCAGCAAGACGGCGTATTTAGGACAAGTGATCCGCCGCTGGGGAAAAATCCCATTCAGCTATTTGAATCACCACGATCTCCGCCACCATCGCTATGGCTTCATCGGGCTGGAGGACTCGTCGATGTTCCCGATCATCCGGCCCGGTTCTTTGGTACTGATCGATGAGAGCCGCCGAAAGGTCGCTCGTGGCGGTTGGACCACCGAATTTGATCGTCCGATTTACTTCCTGGAGCATCGTGACGGGTTTAGATGCGGCTGGTGCAGCGTGGAAGAGGATCGGTTGCTCGTCCACCCACATCCCGCTTCCGAGCAGCGCCTTTCCAGCTTCCGCTACCCCGACGAAATCGAGGTCATCGGCCAAGTTGTTGGAATTGTGATGCTTTTAGAGCCACGCAGACGCCGCTCGGCACGCCCATCCACGCCTGCAGGGAAGACTTCCGAAGCCCTCCGCTAGCTGCCCGCCCGCTTCGGCCAGCAGGTCTATCAAATACCCTAAGAATCTTCCGAATTTGAGTGATTTACCTTAGGCACTGTTCCGTTTCCGGAAAATTTCCTCGGATGAATCCCTTACATCGGTACCGTCCCGTATAGTATGGTACGGAAGTAACCTACTTTGGTTAGTAGAAAGGACAGCAAATGAAAAAACTGGTGTTGTTGGCCCTGATGGCAATGGCGTTTGTTGCTGGTGTGACCCGAGCCGACGGTCCGCTGCCGGAATGCGATCCCTGCCCGTGGGTAAGGTAGCAATTTCCGGATGAATTGGGCACTCGATGTTAGAATCAGGTTGGGCCCTTCATGACATCGGGTGCCGCACTTGTTCATTTCCTGCAAATATTGATCGTGGCGGGCTGTGCGCTCACCAGCGCGAAGCTGTGGCATAACGGCTTATTCCGCAGGTATAAAGTCCTCTTTGGATTCCTGGTCTTTCGGTTTCTTCATGGTTCTATTGCTTTAGTTTGGTTTACGGACATCCGATCTGCCGGATACCAAAAGTTCTGGGTATTAACCCAACCGATTTTCTGGATCTTTTACATACTGCTCGTTCTGGAGTTGTACTCGCTGGTTTTAGAGAAGCACAAGGGCCTCTCCACCCTCGGCCGCTGGGTCTTATACGCCGGCTTCTCCCTCTCGATTCTCATCTCCAGCCTCGCGTTGTTGCCTCGGATTCAAATGGGAACACGGCAACGTTCGGTGATTCTCGGCTACTACTACGCCGTGGAGCGGGGCCTGGACTTCAGCTTGTTGATTTTCCTGGTGCTGATCCTGGTTTGGCTGACCCGCTATCCGGTACCCCTCAGCCGCAACCTCGTCCTCCATAGCGTTGTCTATACGACTCTCTTCTTGACAAATACCCTCGGCCTTTTTACGCGAGTGTTTTTTGGCCTGGAACTCTCGCGTTCGGTGAGTACGGCGTTGCTCGGGGTGCTGGCCTGTTGCGTTTTCGCCTGGCTGTTCGTTATGAGCGAAAAGGGGGAGGAGGTTCGGCTCAGTATTCCCCAATTCGGGCCGGAGGACGAGAAGCGGATTCTCAATCAACTCGAAACGCTCAACAGCACGCTGCTCCGTGTTGCGCGCCGTTAAGGTGTTATCTCCAGTTAATTAGGTACCAATATTACCCCTACTCTCATTGCAATTCACAGCATTTTTGCTTTATCCTACTTGTGAACGAACGGAAAGTGGTGCCATGAGCTTGCTGATTTGGTTTTGCATTCTGGCCTCCATTGCGGGCGGCGTTGGATTCGTCTTATGGATCGTGCGGCGCCTCATTTCTCCGCACGCGAGCCTTCCAGTGACGGCAGGGTGGATCGAAGAACTGTCGGTGGAGCGATACCGTCCCATGCTGCGGCTGTTGGACGGCGATGACCTGGAGTTTCTGAGCGCGCAGCCGGGCTTAACTCCGCGCGCGATCAGCAAGCTTCGCAACCAGCGTTGTGACATTTTCCGTGGCTATCTGCGGTGTCTGCACGGGGATTTCCAGCGAGTGTGCGCGGCGTTGAAGATCGTGATGCTGCAATCCCGCGATGACCGGCCCGATTTAGCTGCCGTTCTGATGCGCCAGCAGATTCTGTTCGCCACCGGCATGGCGACGGTTCACTTCCATCTGTTCCTCCATCGATGGGGCTTCAGCCGCGTCGACGTGACGCAACTGGTGAAGATTTTCGATTCCGTGCGGCTGGAACTCCGCGCGCTGGTTCCCGCAAGCGTTGGAATCGAAGCGTAATTCCGCGAAATGCCGGCTGTTTACTTACAATTTCTTTAGTATTTGCTTCGCCTCCGCGAGGCCCGGGAACTTCTTTTCCGCTTCGCGAAATTCGCGCGTATGCACCCTCCGCCGGGCTCCACTGTGGTCCACGGGATACTGGAGGTGCAGCATTTCGTGAAACATCACGTATTCCAGCGCAAGCTCCGCCGTCCCCTCCTGGTCGAATATCCGGCTGATAACAATTGCGTTATGAGATGGATCGAAGTGGCCCAGCATGCTCCGTGAGCGGCGCCGGCTCCAACCGAGCAGAGGACGCCCAAGCAGGCCATCGAAAAACTTCTGGTTCAATCGTTCGAAAATTGCCTCCAGATTCTGGTGTTTTCCTTGCGGGCCCGATATGAATTTCCGTCCGCGAATCTGTTTCACCAGGTGCATCTGGCGGCGCATGTCCCGCCGGTTGAGGTAAAGGCGATACCGGTGTGTGTAGATGCGCGGAATCGGCTTGCGATAAAGTTTGCCGAGCAGAATATACGCGAGCGCCTCGGTGACCGGAGCAGGCGCACCCTCCAGCAGATCGGTGATGCGGACGTGGAGCCGGCCGTTTTCCAAGCGGATAAAGCTGTCGGCGTTGGCGAAGCGGCAGAACTCGACTCGCAATCCGGGCATTGCCGTCCGCGGTTTCAGCTCGCGAAAGACACGCGCATAGATCTCCTCCGCGCTTTCAAAGAACAACGTGCTCTGCAGGCCCTGCATCCTCTCCCTAGGCTACCGCGCGGCTGAGGCGCTTCTCCACTGTATTCTCATCGCACGGGAACGCATCAATGCGGTACTCTGTTCCAATAAAGGAACAGAATTTGCCGAAGGCTAAAATTACCGCGCTCGGATGTTACGCTCCTCCTCGTGTCGTTACTAACCACGAGCTCGAGAAAATCGTCAACACGAATGACCAGTGGATCGTCGAACGTACCGGCATTCGCGAACGTCACATTGCTGACCCGTCGGTGGCGACGTCTGACATGGCGATCGAGGCGGCCCGCTGCGCGCTGGCGCAGCGCGGCGTTTCTCCGGCCGAGGTGAATGCCATTATCGTGTGCACTGTGACTCCAGACATGCTGTTCCCGTCTACGGCGTGCCTGGTCCAGAATGCGCTGGGCGCGCACGGAGCGTGGGGCTTCGATCTGGTCGCCGCGTGCTCGGGTTTCGTTTACGGACTCACCACCGCTGCCCACCTGGTCGGCGCCGGAACGCACCGCAAGGTGTTGGTGATCGGTTCGGACACGATGAGCCGCATCATCGACTACACCGACCGCGCGACGTGCATTCTGTTTGGCGACGCGGCCGGGGCCATGCTGGTCGAGCCTACAGCGGACTCCGACGATGGCGCAGGATACATCGATTTCATCGGCGAGGTGGATGGTTCGGGCGGCGACTTCTTGAAAATGCCGGCGGGGGGCAGCCGCCTGCCTGCGTCGCATGAAACCGTGGACCAGCACTTGCACTTTGTTCACCAGGAAGGCCAACAGGTGTTCAAGTATGCGGTGCGCAAGATGTATGAGTCTTCGATGGAGCTTCTGGAGCGGAACGGCCTTACCGTCGACGACGTCAGCGTTCTGCTCCCGCACCAGGCGAACGCGCGCATCATCGTGGCCGCCGCGGAGCGGTTGGGCCTGCCGCCGGAAAAAGTCCTGATCAATATCGATCGTTACGGGAACACGGTTGCCGCCACGATTCCGTTGGCGACCGGTGACGCCATCCAGCAGGGCCGGTTAAAGCGCGGCGATCTGGCGCTGTTTGCGGCAGTGGGCGCCGGCTATACGGTGGGCGCCAGTCTTTGGCGCTGGGCCTACTGACGACCTGCGCTAGTGAGTTTGGGGCGCCTCGCGGAGCCGGACGCCAATCTCCTTGCCGTGATCGAGTTCGAGCATGAGGATGCCGCCCGAGTCCGTCGTCTCCTCAGAGACTTCTTCGTCGTCGATCTCGACCTGGTATGTGCGCCCCGGCCTGAGTCCGACCAGGATCACGGCTTGCTGGTCCTCATCCAGGCTCACGCGAAACTTGCGTGCACTCGGCCCCACATAGATTACGGCACTCGCCAGCACCACGCGTCCGCCCGCCCGTAGATCAACGATCTTCAAACCGCCATCGTGGAAGAACTGCGCGGTGCCATCGAAGTACCCGAACCAATCCGCCGAGTCGTCCCAGTCGGAACGGACGAACAAGCGTCCCGACTCGCCGCTATGGTAAATCAGCGGCACGTGCGTGAAACTCAACCCCGGTTGATACGGGTTGGCCCACAGGAATTCGTAAGGCGCGCCGAAGGCGCCGCGCAACATGAAATTGTCGTGCATAAGCCAACCCTGCAAAAATTGGCTCTCTTCGGCGTTGCTGTCATAAGCCACCATGGCTAGTTCCGCGGCGCGGGAAAGCGCGGCCTGCCGCAGGTCCGGTTCGCCGGGTTTCAGCGTGACGCCTATGCGGTAATCGTTATCGTCTCCGCGAAAGGCGGCCGGGTAGTAGCTCATCAGGTGCTCGATCGGAAATTCCTTGAAGAAAGCGGGAGCCGCCTCGCGCAGGTCGATATTAGTGCTGTCGCGGAGCGCGTGGAGTAATTCCCAGAAGGCGTAGGCTTGGTCCCGCGGGATCACCTGTTGCCCGCGCGCCAGGGCCGGGGCAATCATTCTCCCCCACCAGTTCCGCACCAGCCGCTCGAGTTCCTGGTTCGGCGTCCGCGGGACCTCGTCATAGAGTGCGATCGCGGCGAGCGCGCGCGCCTCAACTGCCGGGATGCTGTTATCCGCTGCCGTCTGAGCCATGCGCTCGGTGAGGCGGGCAGTGAGGTCGCGGCGCTGCGCGTCGGTGAGCAGGTCCTGGCACCAATCGAACACCAGCGCCATCTGGCGCAGATCGGGGGCAGCTCCCAACGCCCATCGAATCGCCCGCCGGCCGGCGTTGGCGTCCATCGAAATTTGAAAATAGAGCGCATCGGCGATGCCGGGCTCAGGCATGTCTGCCCCGCCGCTTACGAAGGTGGCGAACTGCTGCCATCGCATGGAAGCGCGTTCCCGCTCTCTTCGCAGTAGCCGCAAGCGACCGGGGCGCAGCAGTAGCCGCGGATGCTCTGTAAACACCGCGACCGGTTCTGTATCGGCGGCGCCTGCCGTTTGCGCCACGAGCGGCGCGACAGAGCTCAGCAACAGCAGGCCCGCTGCCCCGATGCGGATCATAAATCGCCATTGTGTCATAGCGACACACCCCGCTGGCGCGGCGCCCCATGTTGGATGCGGGGTTTTGCACAAAATATTTGATTCCTAATGGGTTTGAAAGATTGACACAAGGAGGTCTGATTGCTATTTATGGTTCTGAATTGGCGAAGTAACTTTCAAACCTGCCCTCTGCTGCAACAGGCAGGCGGAAGAAGAGTGAGCCAAAAGAGACAGCGTGCTTGCGGGAGCCGGTGTTTGCAGGAAGTTTAGCTCACTACTCTTCCCTTGGCGGTTGCTGCAGAGGGGATTTTTTTTCACGGCTTTTCTTCGATCTCTCCGGGGATCACAGGTAGCGGTAGTTTGTCTGGCGTTTCTGGAAGGGAAAAATAGGACGCGGACCTGACCAGGAATGGACCGATCTCAAGCTCAACCAGGCGGCCCGACGCCGGATCCCTGCCTAACCCCGGGCAAGCCGCATCGGAGTCAGCCCCCGAAAGTCTAGGGGCGGGCCCGATGCGGTTCTTCTTCTCACCTACAGCATACCCGGCATAATCGCCGTCGCTAAGACGGCAGCGGCTTTCAGCCGCGGCAGTTCTGGCTGCGAGCGGGCTCTCGCTAGTAGGAACCGCGGCATTACTGCCGCGGCTGAATACCAAGTCCCCGGCCTTTTGAACAGCGGCCGACGGCACTACCAGCGCACGTACGTCTACTTAATCGGAAGAATGATGGTCTGCGGCGGCGTCGCTGCGTTTTGCGCGGGTGATGTCTGGCCGCCGATAGCAATCGTAATCGGCTGGTTGCCCGATGGAACATTGGCAGGCACCCTGATGTTCACCTGGTATTCGCCGACCGTGCCGGGCGCCAGGCCGCTGTAGATCACTTCCGAAACTTGCTGTCCGCCGATCGTAATCACCGGCGTGGTGGTCGTCGTAGCAAGGTGGTTCGGATCACTCGAGGCCGGGTCCCCACTCGCCGGCTGATTGTTCACGGGTCCGAGGCCATTCACGAAGAGCTGAATCACCTGCCCGGTAGATGCCGGGTTGCTCGATCCGATCACCTTCCCGTTCAGATCGACCGCATCTGCAACGTTGCCGCTGTTCAAGAAGAACGAAGGGGAGTAACTCGTCAGCGGGAGCGTCACCAGGTTCCCGAACGTGTTCTGGTTGATGATCACCTTCACCTGCGCCGATGTCTTCCCTGTCAGTTCATAGGGGACGAAGGCGTTCACCTGGCCGGGAGTGACTGCGTAAACATACCCAGGGAAGCTGCACTGTGCGTCCGGCTTCGGTTGGCAAGAGGGCACGTCGAAGCTGACCGCCACACCATCGAGCGCGATAGGCATCGGCAGCTGCGAACTCTGGTCGGTGACGCCTGGATCCGTCAGGTTCGTGCCGAAGATCGCGATCCAGGTGCCCGGAGAGACCTGCGGGTTGAAGCTGCCGTCGTTGAGCATGCCCTGAATTGTAGGCTGGGGACGAACGGTGACGGCGATCGGGATGGAGGATACACCAGGAATTCGCGCGGTGATCGTAGGGCTGCCGGTTTGAGAGCCGATGACCTCCGCCCAGGCGATGCCGTAATTGTCCGTATTGCAGGTCGTGGTGGTGGTGGAATTGTCGGGAGAACATGCGGGTGCGCCCGGAACACTCTTCAGCGTCAGGCTGCCGCGCGGGGAGACGGTAAACGTCACCGCGGTTCCAGTGACGGGAACGCCATTGGCATCGACCACCTGAAGCGGGCAGGGGCCGAAAGATGAAAGTCCCGGGGACGGA
>CAYMHP010000227.1:0-10547 GCA_964390225.1 uncultured Solibacteraceae bacterium | reverse complement strand
CCACCACTTTCGCGGGCGTAATCGCACCGAATTCGCACTGTTTTCCAACCGGCGGGTTCAACGGCGCCGGTGCTCTGCCCGGGGTAGGAGCGGGCACCCTCGGCCCCAGCAGCAATCCGGCCTTTGGCAGCGTCGCGGCCGGAACCGGCGTCAATCTGGATCCCCACTGGCATCGCGATTACTCCTATGGGTACAGTGCCGGCCTGCAGCAGGAAGTGGCCAGAGGCGTCACTCTGAATTTCAACTGGTATCGTGGGTCGCATTATCAGACAACCCTCGTGGTGAATTACGCCGTGCCGTTTTCCTCCTGGACGCCCCTCACCATCACCAATCCTCTGGATGGTTCGCCCATCACCTTCTACAACCTGACGAAGCCGGCAAGTCCCGTGTTGTGGCAGACCAACGCGCCCCAGAGCCTGGTCAAGAACGTCTACACCGGATTCGAAACGTCCGTCACGGCGCGTCTGCCCCGGGGGATGTTCGCCATTTTCGGCTGGACGATCGATCGCGACCTCGACCGTTCCTGCGCGCAGAGCGCCGGGACCGTCTCCACAATTCTGGGCAGCAAGCTGAACGATCCCAACACACTGCGGTACTGCGATATGTTCGGCCAGCTCAACCAGGATCTCGGGAAAGTCGGCAACCCGCCCTGGCAGAACGAGTTCAAAGCGCAGGGGGCGGTTCCGCTCCGCTGGGGATTCACCGCGAGCATGTCGCTGTACAGCAACCGCTACCAGTATCAGTACACTCCGGCGCCTACGGCCGGCGGCATTTTCACCGGCGGCGTGATCAACAATGGCTATCTGGCGCGGACCTGGACTTTGACGGCGAACAGCGTTTACCCGGCAAATTGCGTGGGCTGCACGCCGGGGGCGCGGGTCTTCCCGGTGGGTACCGTCATCGGACAGGCTTCGGAAACCATCAACCTCGTGGCTCCAGGTCAGGTGCGCACGCCGCGTCTCAACCAACTCGACGTTGGCTTGAAGAAGTCCATCCGGATTCGCGAGCGATTGGTAATTGAGCCGGAGGCTCAGGTGTTCAACCTCCTGAATAGCAACGCGGCGGTGACGGAATCCGTTTCCCTCGGCGCGGATGCCGCCCCGTATCTGCCCAAGTCGGCGTGCGGCAGTTCCGCGCCTGCAAACTGTGGCCTCGGAGGCCCTGTGACAGTCATCACGAACCCCAGGCTGCTGCGGTTGGCCCTGCTGGTCCGGTTTTAAACTTTTAGCCGCGTCCCGTCAGGGCGCGGGTTCGAGAAGCGGGCGATCACCTGCGCCAGACCCCCGCCCTCACGGGCAGGGCTGAGATCGGCTTTGCTCCAGCCCTGCTCGTCAGGCCGGGGTAGTTACTTCTTCTGTTCCGGTTTGGCGGCTTCGAAGCGGATCTGCTTCAGGAACTCGCTGCGGCGATCGAGTTCCATGGCTCCGGACGGGAACTGGTTGACGCTGAGGATGTGCGCCAACACGTCGGAGGTCTGCTCGCGGGTGAGATGTCCGGGGCGATCCGCCGGCATGGTCTGCCGGATCCTGTCGAAGAGGTCGCCGAGCGTCAACCCATTCCAGTTCGAAGTAAACTCACCGCCCATTAACGGCGGCGCGGATTCGCCGCCGTTCAGAGCGATTCCATGGCATGAGGCACATTGCTCGGCATAAACGGCCTCGCCGCGCTTGGCCTGTTCTGTAGTGTAGACGCCATCCCAAACGGAACGCGACGGCTGCTCCTGTGCGAATAACGCGAGCGCGCCGAATCCAACGATGGCCGCGGCGCGCGCACGCTTACTCCGACGGCAGGCTGTAGGCAATGTATTCGCCCGAATAAGCGCCTCCGCTGACTGCGACCACGATGTACTGCTTGCCATCCACCATGTACGTCATGGGCGACCCGCTTTGCGGCGCTGGCATCAGTATGGCTCCGACCTCCTTACCGGTTGCCTTGTCGTAAGCACGTAACATGGCGCCGCGCGGATGCGACGGGGTCGTCGTGATCTGGCTATCGCCGAGGATCACCAGCGTCTTGGTCACGACCAGGCCGACGCTGCCGGGCTGTCCCGTATTCGGAAGATTCATGCCCTTGAGCGCCGGGTGATTGCGAACCGCGTCGGGTGTTTCGCCGTACGGCACCTGCCATTGGATATCGCCGCGGTCGAGATTGATGGCCGAGATGACGGCGTAGGGCGGCTTGATGATGGAGAGACCCTGCACCTGGAGCAGATTCTGCGGCGCAGGAGCAGCGGCGGCACGCGCGGCCGGGCGGCGCGGAGGCTGCGGCGCGTCGGCCGCGGTGCCGAATCCTGGACCTTCGGAAACCCGGAACTCGGTATCGTTCGTCCCCATGACGTAGCGGATATCGGAGAAGCCCGCCGGCGGCGTTCGCAATGAGATCGGGGTGACGGCCGACTGGTTGGCCTGCGCGTATACGATGTGGGTTTCGGGATCGTATCCGCCTCCCGGCCAGTTGGTGCCGCCGCTCGCGTTGCCCAGATTGATGGCCGCGAGGATCCCGTTCTTGTCACCGACTAAAGGCGGATTGAACATGCCGTTCACGCGGTAGCGCGAGATGTTGTCCTTCGCCTGCGCGCGCATTTCCGGCGTGAAGTCGATCAGATCGTCCGGGACCTTCATGAAGTTTCGCGCATAAGCGGGCGGCTTCGTTGGAAAAGGCTGGGTCGGCGCGGTCTTCTCTCCAGGTACGTCCGACTGCGGCACGGGGCGTTCCTCGATCGGCCACACGGGCTTGCCGGTCACGCGATCGAATACATAAAGAAAAGCTTCTTTGCTCGGCAGCGCCACGGCTTTGACGGGTTTGCCGTCCACGTTAATGTCGGCCAGGATGGGCGCCGAGGAGAGATCGTAATCCCAGATGGGATGGTGCACGATCTGAAAATGCCACTTCCGCTTGCCGGTCTTGAGATCGACACAGACCAGGCTTTCGGCAAAGAGGTTGTCTCCCGGCCGCTCGCCGCCGTAATAATCGGAAGTGGGCGTCTCGACCGGCAGATATACCAAGCCGAGGTCTTCGTCGACGCTGATCTGAGTCCACACTCCGGTGTTGCCGTTGGTGGCCCAGGAATTATTCTCCCAGGTCTCATTGCCGAATTCGCCGGGACGCGGAATGGTATTGAAGGTCCATAGCAGTTTGCCGCTACGCGCGTCGAAAGCGCGCACTAGGCCCTTGGTGTTGTTGTGCGTGACGACGGTCATGCCTTCCTTGAACGAAGAGCCGACAATCACCACGTCCTTGACGACGGCTGGCGTCGAGTGCAGACCCGCCTCGCCGGTTTCGAGGTCGATCTGCTGGCCGGTGCCGGTCACCATGCCGACCTTCAGATCGACCACGCCATCTTTGCCGAAGGAGGCGATGGGCGCGCCGGTGTGCGCGTTCAACTCGACGAGCCGGTACCCGGTGGTCACGAAGACAATGCGATCGTCGCCCTTGCCGTCGGTCCAATAGGAAACGCCGCGACCCGAAAGCTGGCGGGGTGCAATGGCCGCGCGCTTTCCTTCGCGCATGCTGTACAGCCAGATCTGCTCGCCGGTCTTCGCATCGAGCGCGACGACGTCGCGGCGCGTTCCCGCGGTCGCGTAGATCACGCCTTTGATCATGAGGGGCGTGCCTTCTAATTTATATTCGGGGTGAGTGCCCAAGTTATCGGTCTTGAACCGCCAGGCAACCTCGAGCTGGTTGAAGTTCGATGCATTGATCTGGTCGAGCGGCGAGTACCGGGTGCCTTTCAGGTCGGCCGTATAATGCGGCCATTCGCCGTTCTTTGTCGAAGGCTGCCCGTTTCCGGCCTGACCCCACAGTACAGCCGTGAGGCCGGCCAAGCCGATCAGGGACGGCAGCAACAGGGTGTTTCGTCGATGGTTTTTGGGCTGGCGCATGAACCCCTCCTTGCGGAAAGCTCACCTCGAAGGCGCGACAACGTGCCGCGCCGGAATCAAATCCCCTACTTAGTAACCGAGACCTTGACCAATGCGTTCGTCCAGCAGCACTGAAATCCGCGTCCGCCTGGTCCGGTCCAATCGTTGGCGACGGCCGATAGCATGTATTCTCCAGGCTCATTGAAAGTCGCGGTCGTCATCGCCTTGCCACTGAACGGCGCAGCGGGGGCGTCGTCCGATTTCTCGATGGCTGGCCTGGGATTGGCGATGGTCACGGAGCCCGAGCCGCGATATTTGCTCCATCTGATACTCGCCGGAGGGGACTTCGGCTTCTCCATTCCTGGAACGAGCTTCGCATCATCGGAGACCCATACAGTGAGCGTGAGTGGGATGTCGACCTTCGCCGTGAGTTCCCTGATAATTGGCCGGGGGCCCTGCACCAATGCTCCGCCTTCGAACCGGATGACCGGCGGGGTGTCGTCGGTCGCGTCTTTGAAGGGCTCGATCTCCCATAGAGGATCGAGGCTGGCGGGAATGGCATTGGTCTCGCCGTTGGAGGTCAGCGTCCAGGTGATCTTGTTCTTTCCGAAATCCTTCGGCACGGTTACGGTGAACATGCCCCATTGCCGACCGGGCAAAAAATGCGTGGGCTGTCCGCGATCGGGGCCGCCGGGCTCGATACGGTTGCTCGGCCCGATGGGAACCTCCAGTTCTTGCTTCTGGTTGCGATTGTAATAGCCGAGCAGAATGCTGTAGCTGCCGTCGGGATTTGGAAACCAGCCTTCAAACGCGCCGGTTACGCCCTGACCGATGTCGTGAAGCGGTTCGAGCGGCAGATTCTGCGCTGACCCAACGGCAGCGCCGGCCAGCCCGACTGCCACAAGCAGACCCGTACGTCCGAACCGCAGGTTCCTCATTCCGATCGCTCCGTGCCCCCCTTATCGCGATGCGCGCTCCCCAGCGGCTCTGGGCTGCTTGGCCTTTTGCTGCTGGAGCCACTGCTGATATTCCTCGTCGCTGAGATAGGTGACGTTCACCCACGCGTGCGCCATTTCATCAACCGTGCGGTCGCCCCATCCGACCCACTGGTTCGGGTCGGGATTGTTCTTATTGGCGATCGTGTTGTCGTGCCATGCCCGGATATGCAGGACTGTGCCCTTCGGCAGCACCGGCGCGGCGTCATCGGCGTAGATGTAATTCGTCATCCAGTTGAAATTGAAATGGTCGACGTAACTGAGAATGCGTTTGGTGCCATCGGGAAGAATCGCTTCCATCTCCATGGCCTTACCGCGGAGATGCATGTGGGGCTGGTAATTCTCGAGCCGGGCGGCCTGCTTGAGCACATGGAAGGCCTCGGTTTCGGAAATGGTATTCGGCCGGATATCGAGAACGGCCTCGCCGTTGACGACAGGGGTGGCGTTGAAGATCATCAACCGCGTGCGGTGCGTCGGCTCCTGGCCCTTCGGATAAAGATATACGCCGAGTTCGGCGTGATCGCGAATCTGTTCGCCCACCGCATGCAGGTGCAGTTCCCACCAGATGTGCGCGCCGGGGAGCAAGAGCTTGCCGGCATTGGGCCGGTACACGTCATAGTTCTTGCCGATGGCCCACTCCATCAGCAGGCCTGGGCCGACATTAGCGCCATCGGAATCTTCCAGACCGCCGGGCTCATTCTGCTGGAGCCGAGCGAGAACGTGATGCATGATTCTGCGACCAGCGGGCGTTCCCGGCCGGATCTCGACTGCACGCACCCAGCGGGGTTCGGTAACGGGGATTTCCGTCAGCGGTTTGAACCAGACATCCTGGCCGTGGGCCGGCATGGTGTACGCCTCGGATTTCAACACGAGGTCGGGCTGGCCAAACTGTTTCGCGAGTTGCCAGCCATTGTAGTCGGGCCACTGTTTGGCGGGCGGCATGTCCTTCGGGTCGCCCATCGGCGCGCCAGTGTCGACCCAGCGCACAATGGTGGCGATCTGATCATCGCTGAGCGAGGTGTCGTTCTGGAATTTCTGAATACCGACGGTTTTATCGAGGTGCCATGGCGGCATCTGCCGTGTCAGTACGCGCTCGCGGATGGCCTTCGCCCACGGCCGCGCCTCTTCGTAGGTCACCAGCGACATGGGCGCCATGGATCCCTTGCGGTGACAATCCTGGCACTTCTCCTGGAAGATAGGAGCAACGTCCTTGGCGAACGTAACCGGCCTGGAATCCAAAGAGGCAGCCGCAAACCCGGGCGCGGCGAAAGCCGCGGCTAGCGCGAGCGCGCCGACTCCCGTTCGTGGCGAAACAACACTCCGCAAGATGCCATTCCTCATCACCCGCTCCTTTTGCACAGACGAATACGGCTCGGTGCCGCTATGGAGAAAAGTTTATCCACTTCAAAACTGCCTGTCAAGCGGTAGGTAAAAGCAGGTGAACGCGAGACCCGCGAGGCAGCAGTAAAGCGGTGACGCAGATACAGCAATATCGGCGCGGGGTGAGGAAATCCTGCGCGGCTTTTGATAGGATTTTTTCGAGACCGATGCCGATTTACGAATACGAGTGCCGCAAGTGCGGCGAGCAATTCGAACTGCTCGTGCTCAAGGGGACCGTGGCGGCTTGCCCGGCGTGCGAGAGCCAGGAACTGGAGCAACTGATTTCGGGATTCGCGGTCAGCTCGGAAGAGATCCGGCAGGCCAACGTTCAGGCGGCGCGCCGCAAACTACGCAACAGCAGCAACTACCGCGATCAGAAGATCGCCGAGGCCGAAGAGATTCGGGAACACAGCCCCATGCCTTTGCCTCCGCCAAAACCCAAAAAGTAAGCAGTCGCGAATCGTGCGAGGCTCCGGCTTTGCGCGGAATCGCTTTGTTTCAAGGCCGACGGCCAGAGCGCCGGCGTACTATCCCAGCCTGCCCATCAACTGCTGGATTTTGTCCTTTTCTTCCTTGGGAGGATTGTCCTTCAGCGCCTGCTGCAGCTCCCGGACGGCGCGCATGCGGTCGCCCTTCTGCGAGAGCGCCAGGCCGAGGTGGTAGCGGAACGTGGATTGGTTGGGCTGCTTGGTGACAAGTTGCTGGAAGATATCAATGGCATTGTCGCTCAAGTTTTTCTTCAGATAGATCCAGCCCAGAGTGTCGGATACTTCCGCGAGGTTGGGCAGCAACTGCTTGGCACGCTGCGCCAGCGTAAGCGCCTGGTCGAGATCGCCCCCCAGATCGGCAATTAAGAAAGCAAGGTTGTTGAGCGCCACCGCATCGTTGGGATTCAGTCTGAGCACGGCTTCGTAATACTGGCGCGCTTCAGTCTTACGCCCGGCGCCATCGAGTACGCGCGCCAGTGTTCCGATCACGGCAGCGTTATCGGGCAACATCGCGCGGGCCTGTTCGAGGGCTGAGATGGCGTTCGCCAGGTCGCCTTTGCGCCGGTAGGTCTCTCCCAGGCGCAGGTATAAATCTCCGCGCGCCTTCGACCCGGAACTCAGGGATGCCAGAGCCTGCTTGTACTCGTCGATCGCGGTATCGTACTTGCCGGCCAGCACCGACATGTTGCCCAGATCGACCCGCAAATCGACCCGTTGTGGCGCTTTTTCAATCTCCGTCTGAAGAGTCCGCAGCGCCTGGTCGGGCTTGTTCTCGCTCATGTAGGTCTGCACGAGGCCCATCAGCGCCTGTGAGTTCGAAGTATCGAGCTGGTATGCCCGCCGGAAGACGTCTTCGGCGTCCGGGTACTTTTTCTCGAGCGCGTCCAGATAGCCGAGTTGGAATAAGGCGTCCCGTGAATCGGGCTTCGCTTTCAATGTATCGGTCAGGATCGCGCGCGCGTCGGCATACCGCTTCAGGCCCATCAACGCCGCCGATTGAACCAGCCGCGCGTTCACGTCGCCGCGGTCGATGGCCAGCAACTGGGCGGCGTTTTGCAGCGCGCCGTCATATTCGCCGAGACGGATTTGCAACTGCGCCAGCGCCATCCGCGCAGCCACGTAGCCGGGACGGAGTTCCAGAGCCTTCTGCAACTGCTGGCGGGCCTGCTCCGATTCGCCGCGCAGTGCGTGCGCGCGCCCCAGGTTGAAGTGGGCCGTGGGATTTTCGGGGTTCTTCAAGGCGATGGACTGCATTTCCGCATACGCGTTGTTGAGATCGCCCTTATCCAGGAGAAGCGTCGCGGCAACCCCGCGGGCATCGGAGTCGTTCGGATTCGCCTTGAGGATCTCCGCGTTGAGGCTGCCAGCTTCGTCACGCTTCCCCTCGCTGAGAAGTATGTCCACAATGCGCTTCTGATAGGCAACCTTCTTTTTCGAGTCCTTGGATTCGCCTTCCCGGTATTCGCGGATGGCATCGTCAGGCTTCCCCATGCGCGCGAAGAAGTCACCCACCGTTAAATAAGACTGATCGAAATCGCCGGCGTGCGATTTAATCTCCTCCAGGACTCGCAGCATATCCTGCGGCCGGTTTACTCCGTAGTAGTGCGACGCAAGCAGAGTCAGAAACTGGAACTTTTTGGGATTGTTGACAAATGCCAGGCGCAAAACGTTGGCGCCCTCGTCGGGCTTGCCCGTGACCATGTAAAGCCGGTACAGCTCCATGTAGGGAGCATCCAGCGTTTTGTCTTTAGCGATCACCCCCCGGTACAATTGCATCGCGGAAACAGGGTCTCCCTTCGTCGCAACAGCGCGAGCCAGTTGCAGCGAGACGCCGCGCGTTCCCGGCGTAATCGCATCCGCTTTGCGGTATTCCCCAATCGCCTCATCGAGATACTTGATGGCCTGCTCTCTTTGCGAGTTGCGTAGCGCCTCGTTGACGCGGATGAAATTCAAGTCTCCGGCGAGACGGTGCCCGTCAAAGGAGTTCGCATCGCGTTTGAGCAGTTGTTGGACGTAACCGTCGACTTCGTCGAGGTACTGCTTCTCGCGGGTGACCGACAGGTATACATCGGAAAGCTGCACAACGGCGTCCCAGTGATCGGGCTGATCATTCGGGAGAAGTTCCACGGCGCGCCGGAGCGACTGCACCGCGCCTCCAAGCTGACCCAGCTTGATATATGTCAGGCCGAGGTGATAGTGCGCGGGGCCGTACCGCTGGTCCTTTTGCAGGGCATTGCGGTACATAATCGATGCTTCCTTGTATTTGCCATTGGCAAAATACTTGTTTCCGCTATCGAGATACCTTTTCTTCGCGACGTTCGGATCCCGGGTGCAGGAAACCAATGCCAGAATCGCAAATACAGCAATGGCCAGAGCTCGGTGGAAGCGCATATGGTTGGTCACCGTTCTACACTCTAGGACAGCGCCGTACGGTCCGCTATCGGACGCGAAGATATTTAGCGATCACGTACACAGTAAAAGGGGGTGAATTGTATGGTGCGTCCCTTTTAGCACGACTGTAACTGCTGGATTTTGCATCCAGTGAGCTTAACCGTGCCCCGGAATATCCCGCAAGCACGGGCGGGCGGCGCAGTGCTATAATTCCACCTATGTCCATTCCATAATCCTGCCTCCGGGAGAAGTTTCTCCGGCCCGTTCGTACGTCGGCTTTCACGCCGTAATTCCTAAAAAATCAGGGAGGTTTCTGGATGAGGAGATTACTTTCCAGCGGTTTCGCAGTTTTTGCAGGCATGGTGTCGATACCGGCGGAGATGTCGGTGCACCAGGTAGGAAAGACAGAAGCTGCGGATTATCGGCACGACCCCAGGTTGAATCGGTTGGAGAAGTTTTTCGGGCAGGCAGACTGCCCGGCACGGGAATATTCGAACGTGTTTTTAGAAGCGGCAGACAATTATGACCTTGACTGGCGGCTGCTTCCGAGCATCTCTTATATAGAATCCACCGGGGGCAAGGCGGCCAGAAATAACAATCTGTTCGGATGGGATTCGGGCCGCGCGGAATTTCCTTCTCCGACTGCCGGCATACACGCAGTAGCCTATCGGCTGGCGCATTCGGATTTGTACCGGGATAAAGACGTCGACGGAATCCTGGCGACCTACAATCCCAACGCCGATTACGGGGCCCGAGTGAAATGGGTCATGCGGCGGATTTCTCCGTCCGAATAAGGGCTTTCACACCCGGCCAGCCGTTGACAACCTCCAAGGAGTCGGCGTATATTTGCTAACATACTGATCTCTCAGTGGTTTGCTGGTGAAGGACGTATGGTCTCGTCCAATCGGGTGCTCAATCAACCGTATCTGCCCGTTCTTCCGCTGCCGCACCTTGCTGTGCCCCCGCAGCCATCGGTGAATCAGTGATCGGCGGAGGTGGAATGGCCGTGGACCAGAACAACGGGCAGGTGGACCAGCCGGTCCCCGAGAACTATCAAAATCTTCTCGACGACTACAGCCATTTCGCTCCTCCCGCGGCAGACGAAGTCCTTCAGGGTACGGTTCTCAGCATCACCGCCAAAGACGTAATTATCGACTTCGGGTACAAATCCGAGGGGATTGTGCCCATCGAGCAATTTCAGACCCCGAAGGGTGAATTGACCGTCCAGCCCGGGGATGCCGTCGATGTGATGATCGATCACGGCGGCGAGCAGCAGGAAGGCTACGTGCTGCTGTCGCACACGCGTGCGGCGCGCTTACGGATTTGGGACAACCTGGAACGAGCCTACCAGGAGCAACTCGTGCTTTCGGGCCGCGTATTGGGCCGTGTCAAGGGCGGCCTTGCGGTTGATGTCGGGATCGAAGCGTTCATGC